>CABUCQ010000053.1 GCA_902490095.1 uncultured Collinsella sp. | reverse complement strand
TCCGTACATGTACGGATGAATGTGGGAGGTGTTCGGATGAAGTCGATAATCAAGGATTCAGTTTTCAGAGAGGTATACGCGCGCACCCAGCCAGTGTCGGGTCGACCGCTTGGTATACTTACATTAGTGCTACCAAGTTAGTCGCCGACCCTTGAAATGAGGTGCCGAGATGAACGACATTCTCGCAAGAAGAGCAAAACGAGCAACTATGGGCATCGCCCTTTCCGTGGCGCTTGTCACAGGAATCGCCCCCGCAACGGCGATCGCGGCAGAAGCCAGCGCTCCCATCGATGCAGTTGCCCTGCAGTCGGAAGATGCGGCCGCCGCAAAAGAAAAAGCGCATGCGGCCATGCAGGAAGCGCTCAAAAAACTCAAAGCAGCGGAGGACGCCGCAAGTCCCGAGAGAATTGCGGGAATCAATAATATGATTGCCAGTGATCAAGAGCTCCGCGACATTATGCTGGCGCATGCCGCCGAATGTAGGGAACTCCTTCCCGCCATGCAAGCGAACGTCGATGCAGCCCAAGCCAAATACGACGAGGCCAGCAACCTGGTAAGCAGCCTTCAGGCAAAATTAGAGGCACTTAAGGCACTCGGCGACGAGGCGCCCAGCGAAGCAATTAAACAGTTGCGCTCCGAAATCATGGCGGCAAAATTGCAAGAAGAGTCTTGCAAAACGACGCTTGACAGCTACTAACGCCGCCTCGAAAGCCAGGAAAGACAGGTTCAGAGATTCGAAAGTGCGGCGGAGGAAGTCAAAGCCCACATCGACGAGGAAACAGCCAAGCGAGATGCGCTCCTCGACAATTTGGATAAGGCGCAAGCGGCATATGACGACGCCTGCAAGGCATACGAAGAGGCGAAAGCCGCGGCAGACAAGACCACCTCGCCCGAGATAACGAAACCTGCCGAGACAGTGCCTCCCTCCGGCTCAACGCAACCCGCCGAGGCGACACCGCCCGTTGCCTCACCTGCAACCGGCAAAGACGCCCTACCAAGCTCCACCAAGCAGGCGAACTCGAGCAGCAGCAAGCAAGCAAATACGACCGCCGGCAAGCTCGCAAACACGGGTGACACAGCACCGAGCGCAATCGCACTCGCAGGAATCGCCGCCGCAGTCCTCGGAATAACCGCCACGGGTGTACGCCGCCTCAAGAACTCAAAATAGCCGCCAGAGCATACCATCTTCGCCAATCTACAAGCCCAGAGACAAAAAGGGCCCGTTTCCCCAACCCAGGGAAACGGGCCTCTTTACTTGTAAAAACAAATGGTAATGCCATTGTCTCTTGAAGCACATCGCCACCGCGCTCCAAACAACACCAACGAGCAGCATTCCTTAAGGGATAGATTTAATTAGGCTAACGCGCCTTTACGGGTGATTTTTGGACGAAGTGGTCCCGGTGCCGGCGGGCTGTTTGGTAGTCGAGCGATCCCGCAGGCAAAGCCGAGGACCAGCGAGACACCAAACACTTCGCCGCCTCCTGGACCGCGTAGCCATCGATGTTTTGGCAAAGCCAGCGAGCGCCACCCAGAGCGAACAAGTTGGCATGAAAAAGGCAAGGCATAGACCTTCTGGTCATGCCTTGCCTTTTGAATGACAAATTGTCGCTCTGGGTGGCGCGCAGCGTCGAGCATTGCGCGGTTTGGTAAAACCGCGCAAAAAGAAAGCCCGTGCGCTCGATGGATTCGGATGCCCGACAGAGGCTCCTTATGGCTGCTTCCTTCCGGACCTGACCAGATTCGGAACATGTCGTCATCCGAACCCATCGAACGCGCTAGGCGCTCGGTATATCTTACCTGCTCCCGCCCGCCAGAGCAAGGTAGCTAATTTGGGACGGAGCTTTTTTGACTACTTTTTGACTGGCGGGGCATCAGGGTGGCGAAAGTAGTCAAGGAAGCCCCGTCCTAAATAGACTGATCTGGTGCTGTGCCACGAAAAGGACCTATCTACTACGTTTAGGCCGCAGGGGTCAACCATAGCCGGCTTTTTCGAAAATCGGCAAGCTTTCTACCTGCGGTTTTGTTTTTGTAAATTCCGGGATGGTCGAGGGTGGCCGGTTTAACGTAGTAGATGGCCGCATTTCGTGGCAAACGGTCCGACCCAAGACCCAAGGCGGCCAACCTCAAATGGCCATTCTCGAAGTTGCGGTGGAATACGGACTGAATTGGCCCCTTAAAGGCAAAAACGCTCCGTATTTCACCGCAACTTATCGAGGGGATGGGTTTTAGATACGGCCAAGGTCGTAGGATCGAGCGGCTGCCTCGCCGGCACAGATGAGGTTGGTTGTGGCTTCTTGCGGATCGATCGCCTGTTCCAAGTCCATGGGCTTGCGGCAGATCGGAAGCACCAAGTCGATGCCCTGCACACACACCGCATCCAGGTTGTCAGCGCGACCGCCCACGACAGCGATCACCGGTTTGCCACACCGCTTGGCACGGCGCGCCACGCCCACCGGCGCCTTACCGGCGGCGGATTGCTCATCCATATTGCCCTCGCCTGTAATGACCAGGTCGACATCGCGCACGCGCTCGTCAAACCCCACGAGATCGAGCACCGTCTCCACACCCGAGCGTAGCTCCGCGCCGAGCGCCAGCAACGCCGCGCCCAAGCCACCGGCAGCGCCCGCGCCGGGCACGCCGAGCACCGAGCCAAATGTCCGTGCACCCTCGGGCACGCGCAGCAACCCCTGAGCCCGTGCCCCAGCAATCGCAGCGTCGAGCAAGCGACCGTAACCGACCATCCAGCTGTCGCACCTGCTCAGCGCCTCGGCATCATCCGCCGGCAGACCCTTCTGTCCGCCGAACACCGCAAGCGCGCCGCGACGCCCTACGAGCGGATTATCGACATCCGAAAGCACAACAATTCGAATGCCATCCAAAGCCCGAAGCGCTGGCGCCAAATCAACGCTCGCCACCCGCTCAAGTCCGGCAAGACCGGGGGCGACATCGCAGCCCTGGTCATCGACCACACGCGCGCCCAGCGCCTGCAGCATGCCGGCGCCACCGTCGTTGGTGGCACTGCCGCCCAAACCAATATAGATAGTCTTTGCGCCCGCGCGAACCGCATGGATCATAAGCTCGCCCACGCCATAGGTCGAAGCCGCAAGCGCCTCCGATTCCGTGCAGGGTGAATACCCAATACCCGCCGCCTCGGCCATCTCAATTGCAGCCGACTCGCGCTCGCCGTCCACCAGTATCCGGGCAGACACGCGGTCGCCCAAGGGCCCTGCGACCTTGCAGGTTGAGAGCTCGCCACCGCAGGCGGCAACGGCATCGAGCGTTCCCTCGCCACCATCTGCCAGCGGCAATGCGCGCACCTCGGCATCGGGCCAAACGCGGCGCACGCCTTCGGCAACCGCCGCCTCCGCCTGCGCGCTCGAAACGCTGCCCTTAAAGGAGTCGATCGCCAACAGCACACGGCGGGGCCGACGGCATGCGGCACCAAAGTCAACCGCCGTGCCAGCATCCTCACTGGCACCTGTAAGCGCTGCGGCGTGAGCGGCGTGTGCTTCAAGATCGGCCCCACAACCGCAATCAGCGCCGCCCGCTCCGCGCAGACCGCCAAAATAGCTACTCAGCAGCTCGCGGCATTCATCCGCCAGGACCCCAGCCGTCACGTTAAACCGATGATTCAGGCGCGAGTCGGCATTCAAATCGTATAGGGATCCCAACGCGCCCGCCTTGGCATCAGCCGCACCATACACGCAGCGCCCCACGCGCGCGTTAACCATAAGGCCCGCGCACATGCAGCAGGGCTCGAGCGTTACATAGACCGTGCAATCGGAAAGGCGCCAACGACCGAGCGACCGAGCGGCAGCGCACACAGCCGCAAACTCGGCATGAGCCGAAGGGTCCTGGTCGAGCTCGCGACGATTATGCGCCCGCGCGACGATCTCACCGTCGCGCACCACTACGGCACCAATGGGGACTTCGCCCACTGCCGCGGCGGCGCGCGCCTCGGCCAGCGCCTCGCGCATGAACTTCTCGTCGATTTCGGTGATCGTCATCGTTCGCCTTCCCTGTTGCAGATTCAAAACGATGCTATCATTACGACTCACGGAGAGATGGCAGAGCGGTTGAATGCGGCGGTCTTGAAAACCGTTGAGCGCGAGAGCGTTCCGGGGGTTCGAATCCCCCTCTCTCCGCCACTTTTAGTGATGCACCGGTGTCATGGTCCGCTCGAACAGTGCATCGACCACGTCGGCCATCTCGGGTCGACGCTCAAGATCGTGGCCCGATTCCCACCATATCGTGAAAAGTCGAATAATACCGCCGGCGACAAACTCAGACGTCGTCTCGAGTGACACGGGAGCCAGGGCATCCTCGGCAAGCACGTTCATCACACGCTCGCGGATGGAGCGGGCAATGCGGTCGCAAATAACGTTGGTCAACATGCCCGACATGCTGCTTGCCAAAATGTTATCCATGAGCTGCTCGTGCGCCAGAATCAAATCCATGGCATCGTCCAAAATCGCGTGCCGAAGCGCGCGCACGTCCTCGGCAGATACCGCGCCGGCCTCATCGGGCTGTTTTTGCGGCAAGCCCGACATGAGCTCATCGATATAAAAGGCAAAGTAATCGTTCTTGTCGCGAAAGTGCTTGTAGAACGTCGTGCGGCGAATCATGGCGCGGTCGCACAGCATGGCAACCGTCAGGTCCTCAAAACGATGCTCCTCGAGAAGCTCGGTAAAGGCATCGAACAGGGCGCGGTAGGTTTTCTTAATGCGAAGGTCCACTGGTATCGCCATCCTCAGGGCAAAGACAACACTCGTCAATCTGTCGCATATCTTACACCTGTACCTCGCGTGCTTTGCCCCGGTGCCAACCCCGCCGAAAACACAACGCTTACCGGAAAGTTCGGCACGACAAAACGTTGCGGGTATACTAGTAGCGTTATACCAACGGCAGCTGGCGCATGCCGCCGCGGCCATTCGAAACGGAGACATCATGCTTCCCGTCATCATCGGCATCGTTGTTGTCATTGTGATTGCCTGCGCCATCGCCGGCATCTACAACAACATGGTCACCAAGCGTAACCGCATCGATAACGCCTGGCAGAACATCGATACGCAGCTGCAGCGTCGCAACGACCTGATCCCCAACCTGGTCGAGACCGTCAAGGGCTACGCCAAGCACGAGCAGGAGACGCTCTCCGCCGTGATCAGCGCGCGTAACACCGCCGTCAAGGCCACCACGCCCGAAGCCAAGATGGAAGCCGACAACGTGCTGACCGGTGCGCTGCGCCAGCTCTTCGCCGTAGCCGAGGCCTATCCCGATCTTAAGGCAAACACCAACTTTACGCAGCTGCAGGCATCGCTCGAGGATACCGAGAACAAGATTAGCTATGCACGCCAGAGCTACAACGACTGCGTGCTCAGCTACAACAACGCCATTCAAACGTTCCCGGCTGTCATCTTTGCCGGCATCTTCCAGTTTAAGGAGCGCCAGGGCTTCGAGGCCGCCGAAGCAGCCCGCCAGGCCCCGACCGTCAAGTTCTAACAATCACGGCCGAGTCTTAAGCCAGTTCATCAACCCCTTGGGGTCCAAGGCACAAACCTTGGGCCCTTTTCTTATCCACGCACAACGCGCGGCCAATAGGCCGCGCACCATCTTTAATTCAGATTAATTATTGTTCGTTGTGACATCGCCGAGCCCGCAGGGCGGAGAGCAAGCTCCCTCCCGGCGCACTCCGCAGGACGCAAGAAGCCCTCGCCGCACGAAGTGCGCAGCGAGGGCTTCTTGCATGTCCGAGGACGTGCCTAAAAGTAAACTAATGGCGGACCCGGACGACTACAGGGCTATCGATTACCCCGTGTTCTGCAATCCTGCCGAGACGCCGGTCACAGTCGAAAGAATCAGGCTCATGTACTCGGCCTTCTTCTCCTCGGCCATCTCGTCCTGGTTCATACGCACCTCGCGAAGGGCACGGACCTGGGCGATGGACAGAGCGTCGACGTAGGGGTTACGCACGCGAACGGCGCAACCGAGCACGCGGCGGCGCTGCAGTGGCCACTCGTCACCGACGATGGCAAGGACCCACTTACGCGTGAGCTGCATCTCGGTAAAGACCTTCTCGGACAGATCCTGGCGATCGCCCAGGTGCAGATACATCTTGGCGATGCGCTGATCGGTCTTAGCGATCGACATCTCGATGTTGTCGATAAAGGTGCGGAAGAACGGCCACTCCTGGTAGGCAGCCTTGAGCTGGTCAAGATCGCCCAGCTGCTCGCAGGCGGTACCCAGACCGTACCAAGCGGCCAGGTTAATGCGCGCCTGGCTCCAGCTGAAGATCCACGGGATGGTACGCAGGTCGTCGAGCGACTTGGCACCCAAGCCGCGCTTGGCCGGACGCGAGCCGATCGGCAGCAGACCGACCTCGGTCAGCGGCGTCACGGTCGAGAACCATGGCGTAAAGTCCTCGGTGTTCAGCAGGTCCAGATAGCGCTCGTGGCTTGCGGTGTTGAGCTTCTCGGCCATATCCCAGAACTTCTGCGTGGTCTCAGTGTTGGTCTTCTCGACACTCGGGGCCGACTGCAAAAGCGTTGCGGCGGCAACGGACTCAACATGACGCTGAGCCAGCGTGCGGTTGCCGTAACGGGCAAAGATGACCTCGCCCTGCTCGGTGAGCTTAAAGAAGCAGTTGACCGAACCCTTGGGCTGCGCCAGCACGGCCTTGTTGGCCGGACCGCCGCCACGGCCCACGGCACCGCCGCGACCGTGCATGAGCACCAGGTCGATATCGTTCTTCTCGGCCCACTTGGCGATGCGCTCCTGCGCGGAGTGCAGCGCGAGCATGGCCGTGGTAGGACCGGCGTCCTTGGAGGAGTCGGAATAGCCCAGCATGACCTCCATGCGGCGGTTGGTCTGGGCAAGGCGCTTTTGCACCACGGGCAGCGTAAGCATCTGATCGAGCACGTCGACGCAGCCCTCGAGGTCCTCGAGCTGCTCGAACAACGGGATCACGTCGAGCTCGGGGACATCCTCCTCGTGTGCAAAGGACAGGTGCGCCAGCTCAAAGACGTCGGCCACATGCTGAGCGCTCTTGGTAAACGAGATGATGTAGCGGTGCGCCATCTTCTTGCCGTAGCGCTTTTGGATGGAGCCGATAGCGCGGAAGGTATCGATGACCTCGCGCGTCATGGGCTGCAGGTCGCCATGGATACCGTTCTCGTGGATATCCTTAAGGGCGCGGGCATGCACCACGGAGTGCTGACGGAACTCCATCTCGACCATATGGAAGCCGAAGGACTCGACCTGCCAGATGATGGTTTGGACCGGGCCGTAGGCAGCACGGACGGCACCGCAGGCGGCCAGCGAACGCTGGACGACGCGCAGGTCATCCAGGAACTCGTCGGCGCTGTGGTACATGGTGTCGGTGATACGACGGACGGTGGCGTTCAGGCGGTCGGCCATGACGAGCATGACGGCGCGATGCGGCTCGTGCTCGGAGATCAGCTCGGCGCGGGCCGTGTAACGAGGGCTCATCTCGACCTGATGGTTCCACAGGTTAATGAGCTCGGCCGACGGCTTGCTGTAGGTAGCCTCGAGCGTGAGGTTGCGGCCGATGTGGCGGCACTTGTCCTCGAGCTTGAGCACCATGTGCGTAAAGTACTTGGCGGCGACCTCACGGCTCACCTTGGCGGTGACGTTGGGGTTACCGTCGCGGTCGGAACCGATCCAGCTGCCGGGATGGAAGAACGCCGGGCACAGCGGCGGCACAGTACCGGCCTTGTCGCCCAGCACCCAATCGTCAAAACGACGATAGATAACGGGGATAACGTCGAACAGCGTGTTATCGAAGATGTCGATGATGGTATCGGCTTCCTCGACCGGCGTGGGCTTCTTGAGCGCGATGGGACTCGTACGCACCAGGGCGTCGATCTCCTGCAGCATATGGCGCTCGTTCTCCACCAGGTCGGAGCCGCCCAGACGCGGACGCTCCTCCAGCAGGTTGGAGATACGGCGGATCTTGCCCTCGACGGCCTTACGACGGGCCTCGGTGGGATGTGCGGTAAAGACAGGGTGGAACTCGAGCTTGCCGAGCAGCTCGTTGGCACCCTCGACACCCAGCTCATTCACCAGCTGGTGATAGGCAACGGTAAGCTCGTTGGCAGGATCGACCTCGGTATCGGTCGACGCACCGGCCTCGCGCTCGCGCAGCTGCGCCACACGGTAGTTCTCCTCCGACAGGTTTGCCAGATGGAAAAAGCTCGTAAAGGCGCGAACGATGACCTGCTGCTTATCGAGCGGCAGGCTGTCGATCAAATCGACGACCTCACGAAATGCCACGGCAGTGGGCTCGTCGGCGGTGGGCACGCCCTGCTCGTCGACGGCTTCGTCGGCAGCGCAGGTACCGGGGTTGCCGGCATTGACCACAATCTCGGCTGTCAAAATCTTGTCGAACAGGTCCGCGATCTCGGGATCATACTCGCTAAGCACACGGCGCTCCAGGCGCAAGAACAGCGCCAGATTGTCGCGCAGCTCCTCGGGGATCTCGATCTCGGCGAGACGCTCCCTGGACTCGACATTCGAGCCGATTCGGTTAACGAGGCGGTTGACCACGGCAGCGACGCGCGCCGCGGCTTCGGGTACAGACTGGTTGCTTAGGTTCTCAGCCACGTTTCCTCCCATTCCTCCTTCTATGCACGTAACATGCGGTATTCATTATAGGCGCTTGAGAAATACTTTCGACACTGATTGCGCTTTACCACACAAAAGTATTTTCTGCATTGCAAAGGTTTTTGCCCTAAATGGTCGTATTTCTCGGTGGGCGGCATACGTAAACGGGGGCATTCCGCATAAAAGCGAAACACCCCCGTAACAATCGCTCTCCATGAGCAGGGCACGTTAGCAGGCCCGAAGCTCAAAAAGATGCGCTACAGGCGCTCGCGAACCGCCTCGACGACGTTGTCCAGATCGGCGAGCACCTCGTCATGGCTCTGCATGTCGCGCACCTTGACCTTGCCGGCGGCAAGCTCGTCGCCACCCAGGACCAAGATGAGCTTGGCGCCTACCTTATCGGCTTGCTTAAACTGGGCCTTGAGCGAACGACCCTGATAGTCGGCCTCGGTCACGATACCTGCGGCGCGAAGCTCCTGCGTAATGGCAAAGACGTTCTGACGCAGCTCCTTGCCGGCGTTGGCGACATAGACGCACGGGGCCTCATCGGCACCCAAATCGCTGCCAAAGGCCTGCAGGGCCAGCAGGGCGCGCTCAAAACCGACAGCAAAGCCGACGCCCGCCGTGGGCTTGCCACCCTCGAGCTCGACCAGGCCATCGTAGCGGCCGCCGCCGCCGATGGAGCCGACGCCGGCGCCAGGGGCCTCGACCTCAAAGACAGTACGGGTGTAGTAGTCCAGGCCGCGCACCAAGGTGGGATCCTCGACATACTCGATACCGGCGGCATCCAGATAGCGCTTGACCTGCTCGTAGTGCTCGCGGCACTCATCGCACAGGTTGTCACCCATCAGCGGAGCCTCGGCCATGATCTCGCGGCAGTGGTCGTTCTTGCAGTCGAAGGCACGCAGCGGGTTGAGCTCGGCGCGCTCGCGGCACTCATCGCACATCTCGTCGGCGTGATCGAGGATGAACTGCTTAACCTGCTCGCGATAAGCCGGACGGCACTGGGCGTCACCCATCGAGTTGATGAGCAGACGAAGCTTGGAAAGATCGAAGCCCAGGCGCTTGTAGAACTCCATGAGCATGATGATGCACTCGGCGTCTGCCGCCGGATCGGGAGCGCCGAGCCACTCGATGCCCACCTGGTGGAACTGGCGCAGGCGGCCCTTCTGGGGACGCTCGCCGCGGAACATGGCCTCGGCGTAGTAAGCCTTAAACGGCGTGGAGCCCTGGGGCACCAGATTGTTCTCGACGACGGCGCGCACCACGCCGGCCGTGCCCTCGGGGCGAAGTGCCAGGCGCTGCTTGGGCTTGAGTTTGGTGTCGGTGCCCTCGGTAAAGACGCGCTCCAGGTTGGCACCGCTGAACACGCGGAACATTTCCTTGCGCACGACGTCGGTCGACTGGCCGATACCGTGGACAAACACGTCAACCTGCTCGATCGCGGGCGTCTCGATGGGTTTAAAACCAAACGGCTCGAACACGCCGGCCGCAATCTGCTGCATCTTTTGCCAGGCGCGCATCTCGGCGCCGATAAGGTCGCGGGTTCCCTCCGCCTTCTGTGCCTGCATGGGCAAACACCTTTCTTTTGTATCGCGTCATAGGTAGTGGACATTATACGGCACAAAGCAGCAACGCGGCGGCGCGCCTGACCGAACGAGGGTATGGGGACTCGTTCGGCCAGACGCGCCGCCGCTGTTTGTGATCCCTTTTCCTCCGTCCCCTTCGGATCACGTGATCCCTTGGGGACGGAGGAATAGGGATCATTTCGTAGGCCCGTGGCCGCCTTGGAAACCGAATGATGGTACGAGCATCCATTCGGCTTCCAAGGCGGCCACGGACAGAACGGGACGAACAGAAAAGAGCGACGGACGCCTACTCCCCCGCCACGCTCGCGCGTAGCTTGGCGGCGATGGGCTCGGATGCCAGCAGGAACACGAGCATGACCACGGAGCATGCCAGGCACACAATCCAGGTGCTCGCAAAGGAGCCCGTGGCATCGAACAGCACGCCCGAGACGATGGCGCCCACGGTGCCGCCGACCATCTCGAGCGAGGTAATGGTGCCCGTGACCTTACCGAGATCGGCCATGCCAAACTGCTCGGACGCGGCGATGGTAGGCGTGATGGTGCCCATGCACGTTCCGATACCAAAGCTCACGGCAGCCACGATGGGACCAAGATCGGTCGCGGGGAAGCACAGGGCGACGCAGGCGATAATGCACGCAATGGAGCCAAGGATATTGCCAAAGCGCAGACCAAAGCGGTCATAGATCGCACCGAGCGAAATCTTGGCGATAACGACGGTGACCATGTAGGCCGAAAGCACGGTACCTGCCCACATGGGATCGTGGCCGCCCGTGACGATCTTGGCGCCGTTGACGGTAACACTCGTCATGTTGGTGACCTGGTTGGGCAAGATGGCGCCGTTAACGAGACCCATAAAGAGGAAGGCGACGACGAGCAGCCAAAACGCCGGGCTCTTCTTGATACGAGACCAGCCGACGCTAACCTCGGGCGCCGTGTGCTCGTCCTTATCGCCAGCCGTCGAGACGGACGGATCGCCCGGGTTCTCGCCGAGCGGCTTAAGGCCGATCTCGGAAGGCTTGGTGCGGAAGGAGTAAGCCGTGATGGGCAGTGCCGCCACCATGCAGACGGCAGCGAGTACCAGGAACGCAGAGCGCCAGCCCACACTCACGATAAGAGAGCTCACGATCGGCGAGAGAATGGCTCCGCCAAAGCCCGAGCCCGAAAGTGCGATGGAAATGGCAAGGCCGCGTTTAGCGGTAAACCAGTTGGCGGTCACAAGGCTAATGAGCAGACGGGTCGAGGCCACAGCGAAGCAGCCCGAAACGGCAAAGAGCACGTAGACCTGCCACAGCTCACCGACAAAGCTCATGCCGGCAAGCACCGCCGAGGTAGCGATAACGGTAAGCGAGCCCAATACGCGGCCACTCACCTTATCGGCAACATGACCGATAACGAGCGAACCCACGACACTCACCACGGTGGAGATGGCATTGGAGACGTTGTACTGCGCAAGGGAAATACCCAGGTTGCTGACGATCAGCGGCTGGAACAGGCTCATGCAGTTGACGAAAATCGTGTAACACGTGGCCATGATCACGAAGCCGGAGGCCACCACGAGCCAGCCGGGGAAGAACTTACGCTGCTGGGGCATACTGCTCCTTTTAGACAAACGAATAGCCTGCGCCGGGCGCCGGTAGTGCCCAAGATTGCCTTGAAAGACAAGGGCATAGGCCTTACGGCCATGCCCGCAGGCTTGAAAGGCAAGGTTGGATGCTACCGGTGGTCGGCGATATAGCCCAAAGCGACGGCGGTATAGGCCGCGGCACCGAGCGGCAGCTCGGCATCGTTAAAACGTGCCTTGGGATGGTGCTGGGCAAAGTGTTCGTCCGTGTCGGTTACGGCCGCGCCCACGGTAAAGTACGCACTTGGGATCTTGCTCGAGATAAGCGCGAAGTCCTCACTCGCCATGGCATGGAAAAGCGGCAAGAAAGCCGTCTTGGGCAGCACTGCGCCCACGTAGCCAAGCGACGCCTGAGTCATATCGCTGTCGAGTACAAGCGGCGGAACATCCGAAAGCGTCTCGATGGTCGCCGGCGTACGATAGGTCGTAGCAACGCCGTTAACGACCTCCGCGATGCGGGTCTTTAGGTGAGCCATGAGCTCAACATCAAAGCCGCGCAGCGTTCCCTCGAGCACGCAGGTGTCGGGGATGACGTTGGCCGCCAAGCCGCCGGCGAACTTACCAACGGTAAGTGCGACTTCCTTGGCCGCCGGCACCTCGCGGGAGATAAGCTCCTGGAGCGCCAGGTGCACGTGGACGCCGGCCGTGATGGGGTCGATGCAGATCTCGGGGCTGGAACCGTGGCCGCCCTTGCCCTGGAGCGTGATGCGGAAACCGTACACACCCGAGAGCGCCGGGCTGCCGTAGAGCACCAGGCCAAGCGGCGACTGGCTGTTGA
>CABUCQ010000052.1 GCA_902490095.1 uncultured Collinsella sp. | reverse complement strand
CGCAGACGCTCAAGCAGGAATACCTCGATACATACGAGGGAGGTGAATGACATGAAACTATTTGAACAGCTGAAGTCCAATGCGTCGCGCATGGCTGTCTACGCCATCCTCGTGGCAACGGCTTTATGCGGAATCGCGGCACCCGTCTATGCGCTCAACGGGGAGAAAGGTGATGTCGAACCCGCGTACATGGCTTCGACGGTTAAGGACCGGTACAAAGCCTTCTCTGGAGACACGTTTTACGTAGCAGAGTACGACACGACCTACCGTCAGCTTCGCTACAACAAGGGCTACGACTATCTAGGCGCAGAGGCAATCAGCTATACGTCGGGTTGGTACCGCTCCAACTATGGACACATAACCCAGTTCAAGTGTAACTACCGTGTGTACAACTAAAGCAACCGGCCGGGACGAGGGGTGACGCAAAAGCGTCGCCCCTCGTTTTTAACCATGTCAACTGAACCTAGTTCAGTTTGGTTGATTTCCGATCTCAGCCGAACACATTGAGCGGAAAGGCCGTTCCCGCAGTCAGTCGAACGTCCCCGGGGCCCTTCTCAGGCCCCGGGGACGGCATTTTCCCAGTTGAAGGAACGGTGGAGATGTGTTTCGATGGGTCAGATTCGTGTCGTTCCGAAAAGACCGTGAACCTTTTGTGGGACACGCGGCGCCGTGGTACCATAGCCGAGTTTGTTGTCTTGGTCGGAAACCAAGACGCCTTATGCGCTGATCGGTAACCAGCGCCTGACCAATAAGGAGTCCTACCATGAAGCAGGGTATCCATCCCCAGTATGTCGAGTGCACGGTGACGTGCTCCTGCGGCAACACCTTCAAGACGCACGCTACCGTGTCCGAGATGAAGGTTGAGCTTTGCAACGAGTGCCACCCGTTCTACACCGGCCAGCAGAAGTTCGTCGACACCGGTGGACGCGTCCAGCGCTTCGCCGACAAGTTCGGTGGCGCCGCTGCCGCCCAGCTCAAGAAGGCTGAGGAGGCCAAGGCTGCCAAGGCCGCCAAGGCTGCTGAGGCCGAGGCCGCTCGCAAGGCCGCCGCTGAGGCTAAGGCTGCCGAGAAGGCTAAGCGTGCCGCTAAGTTTGCCGAGGAGGCTGCCAAGCAGGCCGCCGAGGCTCCCGCAGAGGCTCCCGTCGAGGAGGCCGCTGCCGAGGCCGAGACCACCGAGGCTGCTGAGTAAATAGCTCGCCGCGGAATCACTCGCATTCATGGCATGAGGGCCGTGCATCCATTTGGGTGCGCGGCCCTTTTCTTTTTTATTGGTGCAAACCAACCTGCCCCCATTGCACCAAATGGCAGAGAGGCAGCGTTTGCCCAGATAAAACCTGCCAAAATTAACCTGTCCCATTGTGGCAGGTTGGTCGTAGTTATTACGTGGCGGTCGAGGTCGACCGTATAGGCCGCGCCTTGTTTGGCTAAAGTACAATCATCTGTGTTTAACTCGCCCGCAGCTGCACGGCGTGGGCGATGGCCAAAAAGGAAAACCACATGGGATTCATGTCAAAGCTGCTGTCCTTTGGATCCGATAAGGACCTTAAGCGCTACTACAAGATCGTCGACCAGATCAACGGTCTTGAGCCCCAGTTTGAGAAGATGACCGAGGAGGAGCTCCGCGGCCAGACCGATAAGTTCCGCGAGCGTTACGCCAACGGCGAGTCGCTCGACGACATGCTCCCCGAGGCCTTTGCCACCGTGCGTGAGGCTTCCAAGCGCACCATGGGTATGCGCCACTTTGACGTGCAGCTCATTGGCGCCATGGCACTGCACGAGGGCCACATCGCCGAGATGAAGACTGGCGAAGGTAAGACCCTCGTCTCCACGTTGGCCGGCTATCTCAACGCTATTGCTGGCAAGGGCGTGCACGTCGTTACTGTCAATGATTACCTTGCCAAGCGTGACTCCGAGTGGATGGGCCGCATCTATAAGTACCTGGGTATGACCGTCGGTCTGCTCCAGAACAACATGCCGCTCGAGCTCAAGCGCCCGGCCTACCAGGCAGACGTCACCTACGGCACCAACTCCGAGTTCGGCTTTGATTACCTGCGCGACAACATGGTTACCCGTCCCGAGCAGCGCGTGCAGCGCGGCCACAACTACGCCATCGTCGACGAGGTTGACTCCATCCTGATCGATGAGGCCCGCACCCCGCTGATCATCTCGGGCGCTGGCACCAAGTCCGCCAGTACCTACAAGGACTTCGCGCGTGCCGTGCGTGGCCTTGAGCGCGGCGAGGACGTGTCGCACGACATGCTCACCGCCACCGAGGACGTTGAACCCACGGGCGACTACGTCATGGACGAGGCCAAGCACACCATTGCCGCCACCGAGCGCGGCCTTAAGAAAATCGAGCGCCGCCTGGGTATCGATGACATCTACGCCGACCTTTCGGGTCAGCTGGTCAACCACCTGCAACAGGCGCTGAAGGCCCAGTACATGTTCCACCGCGACAAGCAGTATGTGGTCACCAACGGCGAGGTCAAGATCGTCGACGAGTTCACCGGCCGCATTATGGAAGGTCGCCGCTATTCTGAGGGCCTGCACCAGGCCATCGAGGCCAAAGAGGGCGTGCTCGTACGCGAGGAGAACCAGACCCTGGCCACCATCACCCTGCAGAACTACTTCCGTCTGTATGACAAGCTCTCCGGCATGACCGGCACGGCACTTACCGAGGATGCCGAGTTCCGCGAGATCTACAAGCTGCCCGTCGAGGTCATCCCCTCCAACAAGCCTGTGCAGCGCGTGGACCACGAGGACCTGGTGTACCGCACCATCCAGGCTAAATACAACGCCGTTGCCGACGACGTTGAGCGTCGTCACGCCAAGGGCCAACCGGTCCTGGTGGGCACCGTCTCCATCGAGAGCTCCGAGAAGCTGTCCGCCGCCCTTACCAAGCGCGGCATCGCACACGAGGTCCTCAACGCCAAACACCATGAACGCGAGGCCCACATCGTTGCCCAGGCCGGACGCTACGGCGCCGTGACCATCGCCACCAACATGGCCGGTCGTGGTACCGACATCTTGCTGGGCGGCAACCCCGACGAGCTGGTGCGCGAGCGCCTGGAGTACGAGGGCCTGACCATGGAGGACGTGACGCCCGAGCAGCTCGAGCAGTTTAACGCCGAGGCCAAGGAGACCTGCAAGGCCGAGCGTGAGCGCGTGCTTGCCGCCGGCGGCCTGACCGTTATCGGCACCGAGCGCCACGAGTCCCGTCGTATCGACAACCAGCTGCGCGGCCGCTCCGGCCGTCAAGGCGATCCGGGCGAGACCCAGTTCTACCTGTCGCTCGAGGACGACCTCATGCGCTTGTTCGGCGGCGACAAGATGGACCGCGTCTCCAAGATGATGGTCACGGCCGACATGGGCGACGACATGCCCATCCAGCACAAGATCATCTCCAAGGCCGTCGAGAGCGCCCAGCACAAGGTCGAGAGCATCAACTTCTCCATGCGTAAGAGCGTCCTTGAGTACGACGACGTCATGAACAAGCAGCGCCAGGTCATCTACGCCGAGCGCAATAAGATTCTGGACGGCAAGGACCTGACCGACCACATCACCGAGGTCATGCACGACACCGTGTACCGCTGCGTGCAGGAGTTCTGCACCAAGGACAGTCACGATGGCGAGCGCGACCTGGAGGGCCTGCGCAAGTGGGTTGTGGAGCTCACCGGCCACATCGATACGCCGAAGTTCCCCGACGAGGATTATGAGGCCCTGGCTACCGATGTCCTGGCTTACGTAGAGAAGTGCTACAACATGAAGGCCGAGCGCTTGGGCGAGGACCTGATGCGCGAGCTCAACACCCAGGTCATGCTGCGCGTCATCGATACCCGCTGGATGAACTACCTGCAGGAGATGGATTACCTCAAGACCGGCATCGGCCTGCGCGGCTTTGGCCAGCGCGACCCGCTGGTCGAGTACAAGACCGAGGCCTACGGCGCGTTCCAGATGCTCGTCGACACCATGTACGAGGATTACCTGCGCACGGTTCTGCGCATCGAGATCAAGGCTGCCCCGCGTGCCGTGGAGCACAAGGAGGAGCCCGCGCTCGAGGGCGCGCGCTTCTCCGGTCCTGCCGAGGTCGATGGTGACAACGGCGACTCGGTGCTGCGCAAGCAGGCACAGGTGCAGGCCCGCACGGCTGTCCAGGGTGGTCCGGCTGCCGTCAACAACGGTGGCAAGGTGACCACCTATCGCAAGTCCGAGAGCGACGATCCGTACGTCAACGTGGGCCGCAACGACCCGTGCCCCTGCGGTAGCGGCAAGAAGTTTAAGTACTGCCACGGCAGGAATCGTTAATGGCTGAGGCTTTAGAGGTAACGCCCGCCGAGCTGGACGCGTTTGCGGACCGGCTCGGTGAGGTCGAGTCGTATCTCCACCTGGACGAGAAGCGTACCCGCGTGTTCGAGCTCGAGGCCAAAAGTGTTGCCCCTGGCTTTTGGGATGACGCCGACGCCGCTCGTGCCACCATGGAGGAGATCGCTCGCACCAAGGAAGATATCGCTGCCGTGGACACCGCGCGCGGCGAGCTTTCCGATGCCCGCGCCGCGCTGGAGCTTGCCGAGGAGATGGGGGATGACCCCGACGCCGCCGCCCTTCGCGAGGAGGCTGCAGCCACGGCTGAGCGCCTGGCCCGTGCCATCGATGAGCTTGAGCTTTCGAGCTGGTTTACCGGTGAGTTCGATCACGGCGATGCCATTGTGACCATCAAGCCCGGACAGGGTGGTCTGGAGGCCCAGGACTGGACCTTCATGCTCTTTAAGATGTACATGAAGTACTGCCAGCGTCGCGGCTGGAAGGTCACCATCAACGACTGTCCCGCAGCCGAGGTCATCGGCATCGACCGCGCGACCTTTACCGTCGAGGGCAAGGACGCATTTGGCATGCTGCGCGCCGAGGCCGGCGTCCACCGCTTGGTTCGCATTAGCCCCACCGACGACAAGAAGCGCCGCCAGACCACGTTTGCCGGCGTCGAGGTCATCCCCGTGCTACCCGATGATATCGACATCGAGATCAGCCCCGATGACATCCGCGTGGACGTGTACCACGCGAGCGGCCCGGGCGGTCAGGGCGTCAACACCACCGACTCCGCCGTGCGCGTGACGCATTTCCCCAGCGGCATTGTGGTTACCTGTCAAAACGAGCGCAGCCAGATTCAGAACAAGGCTGCGTGCATGCAGATCCTCAAGGCCCGCCTGTACGAGATTGAGCTCGAGAAGCGCGCCGAGGCCCTGGATGAGATCCGCGGACCCAAGACCACGATTGGTTTTGGCAACCAGATTCGCAGCTACGTGCTCTACCCGTACCAGATGGTCAAGGACCTACGCACGGGCGTGGAGACCAGCAATGTCGAGGCCGTTCTTGACGATGGCGACCTGGACCCGTTTGTTATTGGCTACCATCGCTGGGCCACCGGCAACGCCGACGCGGAGACCCCGTCTGCATAAACCGCCCGGTTTATGTGGAGATGGATTAAAACCCTCCCAGCAGGGTGGTTTTGTATCCAGAGCAAACCCTGCGCAGGGGTGGTTTTTGTCCGGCGAATCGGTAGAATCGAATACAAGAAGAAGTTCAAAGCGCATCCGTTTGGGTGCGCTTTTTTGAGGGAGGCAGCATGGCATATCGTCTGGACATCAAGCGCATTCTTTCGATGAACTTCTTTCACGACCTGCCCCAGATCATGTTGGGGTGTGCCTTGGCCGCCATCGCGACCGACTTGTTTTTGATTCCTAACGGTCTTGCCGCCGGTGGCGTTACGGGCCTTGCCACCATTATCCAGGCGGTCGGCGCGGCGCGCGGCCTATCGCTTCCCGTTGGTATTCAGACGATCGTGATGAACGCCTTGCTGTTGTTGGTCGTTATGCGCGAGGGCGGCATGTTCTACGTGGTGCAGACCGCGACGGGCTTTGTGCTGCTGGGCTTCTTTACCGATCTGTTCGCCCCGTTTGTAGCACCTCTGGCGGATGCGGACCTGATGCTCCCTGCCATGTGGGGCGGCATTATTACGGGCATCGGTTACGGCATGGTGTTGCGCGCCGGCGCCAACACCGGCGGCTCGGACACGATTGGCCAAATCATCTCGCGTAACACCTCGCTGCCGGTGGGCTCGACCGTCATGGCGATCGATGTTGCCGTATGCGCGCTATCGGCTCCGGTCTTTTCAATCGAAAACGCACTGTATGCAGGCCTTTCGATGGTCATTAGCGGCTACGTGATCGATGCCGTGGTCGATGGTGGCAACAAACGCCGTATGGTACTCATCATCTCGGACAAGTTCCCTGATATCGCTGCCGATATCATGTATGGCCTGGGTCGTGGTTGTACCAAGTTTAAGGCGACTGGCATGTATTCGGGTGCCGAGAAGCCAGTGATTATGGTCATCGTGAGCCGTCGAGAGCTCAATACCCTCAAGACGATCGTGCGCGAGCGCGATCCTCATGCCATCGTGACGGTTGCCGACGTTACGGAAGCCTTCGGCGAGGGATTCAAGGACATTAGCGCGTAGGGTCGATCGCGTTCCATCCAAAAGACGTTCACATTGATAAACCGTTTCATCAGCGGTTCTGCCTGCTAAATTGTTCAAATAATGATAAAAACTCTGGTAAAGCCATCAGTTTCCAGCATAATGAATGACGTACGTGCATTGCGGCTGTGTTGGGATTACCTTTCCGTGCCGTGCGCATTTTGTCTAATGAGGATGAAAGGAAGGCACAATGAGCGACGAAGAGCTCAAAAAGGTTGCCAACGAGGTAAGGAAGGGCATCGTCACCGGCGTGCACGCTGCCAAGTCCGGCCATCCGGGCGGTTCGCTCGGCGCTGCCGACATCATGACCTATCTGTACTTTGAGGAAATGAACGTCGACCCGGCCGATCCCCGCAAGGCCGATCGCGACCGTTTTGTGCTCTCCAAGGGCCATTGCGCTCCGGGCCTGTACGCCGTGCTCGCCGAGCGTGGGTTCTTCCCCAAGGAGGATCTCGAGACGCTGCGCCATATCGGCA
The DNA here is from genome assembly GCA_902490095.1 of uncultured Collinsella sp. GTDB lineage: Bacteria > Actinomycetota > Coriobacteriia > Coriobacteriales > Coriobacteriaceae > Collinsella. The sequence goes on along the minus strand of CABUCQ010000052.1, from coordinate 5,729 downwards.
GCCACCTGCAAGGTCATCCCAACATGAACGACACCCCGGGCGTCGATATGTCCACCGGCTCGCTCGGCCAGGGCATCTCCGCCGCCGTGGGCATGGCGGTTGCCGCCAAGCACTGGGGCGATACTTACCGCACGTACGCCCTGCTGGGTGATGGCGAGAGCGAGGAGGGCCAGGTCTGGGAGGCAGCCATGTTTGCCGGCAACCAGCAGCTCGATAACCTCTGCGTGATCGTCGACCACAACGGCCTGCAGATCGACGGCCCCGTCGAGGAGGTCAACGACCCCATGCCGCTCGCCGACAAGTTCCGCGCCTTTAAGTTCCACGTGGTGGAGCTTGCCGACGGCAACGATTTCGATCAGATCCGCGCCGCCTTTGCCGAGGCCCGCGCCACCAAGGGTCAGCCGACCGCCATCATCGCCGAGACCATGAAGGGCAAGGGCGTTTCCTTTATGGAGAACCAGGTTGGTTGGCACGGCAAGGCCCCCAACGATGAACAGTTTGAGCAGGCCATGGCAGAGCTCACGGCCGCCGGAGAGGAGCTCTAGGATGGCAGACGTCAAAATAATCGCCACGCGCGTAAGCTACGGCGAGGCCCTCGTCGAGCTCGCCAACGAGCACGATGACTTTGTGGTCCTCGACGCCGACCTGGCCGCCGCCACGCAGACCGGCAAGTTCAAGGCCGCCTGCCCCGATCGTTTCTTCGATGTGGGCATTGCCGAGAGCAACCTGATGGGCGTCGCCGCCGGTATCGCGACCACCGGCCGCGTTGCCTTCGCGAGCACCTTTGCCATGTTTGCCGCCGGCCGCGCCTTTGAGCAGGTCCGTAACTCCATCGGCTACCCGCATCTCAACGTTAAGATTGGCGCCACGCACGCCGGTATCTCGGTGGGCGAGGACGGCGCCACACACCAGTGCTGCGAGGATATCGCCCTGATGCGCGTCATCCCTGGCATGACTGTGATCGTTCCTGCCGACGACGTCGAGGCCCGCGCCGTGACGCGCGCCGCCTACGAGTGCGACGGTCCGGTGTACATGCGCTTCGCTCGTTTGGCCTCGCCGGTTATCAACGACCCCGAGACCTACAAGTTTGAGTTGGGTAAGGGCATTGTCATGCGCGAGGGCGCCGATGTGACCATCATTGCCTGCGGCCTGATGGTCGGCGAGGCTCTCGAGGCCGCCGAGCAGCTCGCTGCCGAGGGCATCGACGCCGAGGTCATCAACATGCACACCATCAAGCCCATCGATGCCGACCTGATCGTCAAGAGCGCCACCAAGACCGGTCACGTCGTGACCGTCGAGGAGCACTCTGTGATCGGTGGCCTGGGCAGCGCCGTTGCCGACGTCCTGTGCGAGCAGTGCCCGACGTCGCTCAAGAAGATCGGCGTCAACGACACCTTCGGTGAGTCTGGCCCGGGTGCCGAGCTCTTGCACAAGTATGGCCTGGACGCCGCCAACATCGTGGCGACCACCAAGGAGTTCTTGGCCTAGGGCAAGACGAGGCAAAGTATCGCTTCAGCAACCGTATGCAATCCATAACAGGGGCGTCCTCAAAGAGGACGCCCCTGTTTTTTGTCGGCAACAAACAAATTAGGCCCGCACCAAGTAAAGGCTTTCTCCGGGAAACGGGCCCAGACCAGCAAAGTGCAATTCAGCCCCCAAGCACGGCGCTGCTGCACCCAAGTAAAACGCAGCGACCCCTTAGTTATCGCAGGCCGGACACAGGGTTACTTTCCAAATCTTTCCGCAGGACGGAGGAGCCCCCGCCGCACGTAGTGCGCAGCGGAGGCTCCGACATGTCCGAGGACGATTTGGAAAGTAACCCTGTGTCCGGCCGGAGGGACCCAAACACGGCCATGCTTCTTATGTGCAGCAAAGCTAATGCTGCTAAAATATTAAGCGCTCATGTAGTTTAAACGCACGACGATAAGGAGCACCAGTGGGTAACCACTTCCGTACCTCCGGTGCGGGCGATGATGCCCCCAAGACGCAGGCAGGCGTCCAGGGCAGTCGTTTCGCCACTCCGGATTCAGAGGGCCAGCCTGTTGCTCAGGCCCCCGCTCAGCCGGCAGATCAGGCACAGCCGGCATCCGATCCCTTTGCCTACAATCCAACCAGCGATGTCGCGCTTTCCGGCACGGCGGGTTTTGAGCCCGTTCAGGCCGTGACCGCTCGCGTGGAGCAGCCTCAGGCTGGTGCCGCCACGCTGCAGCCTACCATGGCCGGCATTCCCGACCCCTTGGCCCCTGCGACGCCGGCTCCTCAGCCTGCGCAGTCCGGTCTCTTTGCCGCTATTCCCGACCCCACGCAGCCTGCTGCCCCGGTGGTCGAGAGCGATCAGGCAGCCGAGGTCGCAAGCCTCGATAACGCGCTCAACAACCCCGATTTTACGTCGGTGTTTGCACCCATCGATCCGCAGGCCAGCCGCAAGAAGATGGCCAAGCAGGCCGGTGTCGAGCCCGTCATCCTTATGGAGCATGTCACCAAGATCTATCCGGCACAGCCCAACAAGCCTGCACTCGACGACATCAACATCGAGATCTATCCGGGCGAGTTCGTCTTCCTGGTCGGTCACTCCGGCTCGGGTAAGACCACGCTGCTGTCGACGCTCAACCGTGACGTCAAGCCGACGAGCGGCCGCATCCTGGTTGCCGGTCAGGACCTCATGAAGATCAAGAACCGCAAGGTTCCGTTCCTGCGCCGCCAGATTGGCGCCGTGTTCCAGGACTTTAAGCTTCTGCCGCAAAAGACCGCCTACGAAAACGTGGCGTTTGCCCTGCAGTGCATCGGCAAGCCCAAGGGCGTCATTCGCAGCCAGGTGCCCGAGGTGCTGCGTCTGGTCGGCCTGGCCGATCAGATGGACTCGCTGCCCGACCAGCTTTCCGGTGGCGAGCAGCAGCGCGTTGCCGTCGCCCGCGCTATGGTCAACCGTCCGCCGCTGCTGATCTGCGACGAGCCGACGGGCAACCTCGACCCGGCGATCTCGCTGGGCATCATGAAGCTGCTCGAGCGTATTAACCGCACCGGCACCACCGTGATCGTCGCCACGCACGACCGCGAGATGGTCGATAGCATGCACCGTCGCGTGATCGCCCTCGAGGGCGGCCACGTTATCCGCGACCAGGAGAGGGGAGGTTACGGCAACTATGGCACCAACTAACGTGGGCTACTCCTTCAAAGAGGCAATCAGCCACTTCTTCCGTAACTGGACTACCTCGCTCGGCGCCGTCATCACGATCTTCCTTTCGCTGTTTATCATCGGCCTGTTCATTATGGGTTCCGCGATGCTGAACTCCGTGATCGGTACCGTCGAGGATCAGGTTGTCATTAATGCCTTTATTAGCGATGACGCCGATCAGGCAGACATCCAGGCCTTTGAGGCCGAGCTCAAGACGTGGAGCAACGTCAAGTCCGTGACCTATAAGGATAAGGACGACGCGCTGGCCGAGTACACGAGCAAGATGTCGGGTAACGCCGACGCCACCATGAGCGCACTCGATGGCCAGAACCCGCTGCCCGCCTCGTTTGCGATTGAGATGGACGATCCGTCTCAGGTCGAGAGCACGGCCAAGAAGCTCAAGAAGGATGCCGATTTCCAGAAGATCGCGGATGACGGCGACGTCAACGCGAGCGTGCTGTACGGCCAGGAGGAAGTGAGCCGCCTGTTCCAGGTGACCAACTACATCCGCATCGCCGCCGTGGTGCTCGTTGGCCTTCTGACCTTTATCGCATTCATCTTCATCAACAACACGATTCGCCTGTCCATCACGGCGCGTCGTCGTGAGATTGCGATTATGCGTCTGGTCGGCGCCAGCAACGGTTTCATTCGCGGCCCGTTTATCACCGAGGGCGTACTGCAGGCCATTTTGGGCTCGCTGCTTTCCATCGGCGTTCTGGAGCTGCTGCGCAACCTGATGATTCCGCGTCTGCAGGAGAGCATCGGCTGGATGTCGTTTGCCCTGCCGATGCAGTACTACCTGGTGACCTATGCTGCGCTGATTCTGGTCGGCGTGATTATCGGTCTCTTTGGTTCTGCCATCGCCATGCGCCGCTACCTGCGCGTGTAGGCATGCCTGGAATTCATCCTTTCCAACGGGTCGTCTCTTATGGGGCGGCCCGTTTTTTTGATCCCTAGGGGACGGCAGGAAAGCGAATCATTTGGGTAGACTCTTTGGAGTTCGCAATCGATAGTTAGGAGGCGCCATGGGGCGCAATAACAAGCATAAGCGTGGAGCTCGCAATAAGCGCGGGCCGGTGCGCAGCGAACGCCGTCCGAGTCTGACCGGGCGCGTGCAGCTCCATGAGCACAGTGCCTATGTCATAACCGAGAATGGCGACTACAAGGTCATGGGCCGCGGTAAGCGCGAGATCATGGATGGCGATACCGTTGCCGTGAGCATTAAGAACAGCCCGCACGGTGAGCGGCGCGCCGTGATCGAGGGCGTGGTTGAGCGTGCAGCCATAAGCGTGGTGGGCACGTACCAGACCGCCGGTCCGCTCGGTGTGATTGAGCCGCTCGATTCGCGTCTGAAGGCCGACTTCTTCATTCTGCCCGAGGATACCTCGGCGGATCGTCTGGGCGTCCACCCGGGTGATGCTGTTGTCGCGCACATTTTGACCTACCCGACGCGCCTGGAATCGGGCACCGTGACGATTGAACGCCGCATTGGCGGAGATGACGCGCCCGATTTGGGCGTTCAATATGTGATGGCGCGTTACGGCTATACCGATAGCTATCCCGAGGCCGCGCTGGACGAGGCCGAGGAGCTTTCGCTCGATGTGTCCGCGGCGCTTAAGGACCCGCTCCGCCGCGATCTGCGCGACCGCTTTGTCATCACGATCGACCCGGTCGACGCGCGCGACTTTGACGATGCCATTTCGCTGGAGCGTACGCCCGAGGGTGGCTACAAGCTGGGTGTGCATATCGCCGACGTTTCACACTATGTGGCTTGGGACGGGCATATCGATCTTGAGGCTCGCCATCGCACGACATCGGTGTATCTGGCCGATCGCGTGCTTTCCATGCTGCCCGAACGCCTGTCCTGTGACCTGTGCTCGCTTCGCCCTGACGAGGACCGTCTTGCGTTTACCGTCGATATCGAGCTCGATGCGCAGGGTCGCGTGCGGCATTACGATCCGTACCCCAGCGTGATTCGCTCGCGTGTGCGTATGGACTATGACGGCGCCGAGGCGCTGCTGGTGCGTGCCGGCGCGGTTGAGTATTCGGTGCTGGAGGGTGCGGCCGAGGATGTTGCGGCTGCCGAGGCCTCGCGCGAGGAAGCGCTTGAGCGCGGTCTTGCGTGCGAGGAGACTGCCCGCGGCTACAACATCGACTTCGGCGATTTCCTTGTCGCCGCTAACGAACTCGCCGAACTTCGCCGTCGTATTCGTCGCGCCCGCGGCTCAGTCGATTTTGACACGGCCGAGATTCGCGCTCTATTGGATGAGGACGGAGTGCCCGTGCAGATTGTGGCGCGTGAGCGTTCGTGTGCCACGTCGCTTATCGAGGAAGCCATGCTGCTCGCCAACGAGTGCGTTGCAGAGTGGCTGGCAGACCGTGATATCGAGGCCTGCTATCGCGTGCATGAGGATCCGAGCCCCGATAGCCTGCACGGTGCCGCCGTTGCGCTGGCGCAGCTAGGCATCATCGACGATCGCCGTGCTGCCGGTATTGCCCTGGGGAGTCCCGATGAGCTGCAGGCTGCAGTTGATGCTGCCGCCGGTACGGCAAA
>CABUCQ010000051.1 GCA_902490095.1 uncultured Collinsella sp. | reverse complement strand
CAATCTGACGTTCAACTTCAAGGGCGCGACCAGAAGGTCAGCGCCCTTTCGTTTCGCGTCACCTTGTCTTAAATGCGGCCCGCTCGCTGTCGTTTCCAAGACATCGGCGTTGCCTTGCTTCGGGAATGCGGCAGATAGGGACGTTCCTTTTCTGCTGGCAGTTTGGGACACTCCTTACGGGGCACCCCCTCCACAGCGCCTATGCCAGCTTGTCGATTTGCCCAATCTCCCAGAGCGGAATGTTGACGAGCGTGCCCTCGTCTCTATATGCCGCTAACGATGTTCTCACGCAGCGCTCGAGCTTGAACTTCTCGCAGGCAATCCTCAGGCTCTTTGCTTTGAGATTCTCTGCCGCCTTGACCTCGAGCGGAAGCACGGTCCCCGTATGGTCGACGGCAAAGTCAGTCTCTGCATTGCCGGAGGAGGATGACCAATACGCGGGAGTATTGCCTTGGAGCAAAAGCTCCTGTGCGACGTATTGCTCGGTCAGCGAGCCTTTGAACTCCGTAAAAACAGCGGGCCCGTTCAGAACAATGGCTGGCGTGAGGCCGGAGAGTGCTCCGAGGATGCCGGTGTCGATGCAGAACAGCTTGAAGCCCGAGAGATCCTCGTAGCTTGTGAGCGGTGCTCTTAGGGCGGAAACACGTGGTACCTTATGAACGATTCCATAGTCCATGAGCCACTGGAGGCTTTCCTCAAAATCGCGTGCGCGCGCCCCGGGACGAAGCGCGCCGTAGACGAACTTCTTGTTTTCCTTTGCGAGCTGGCCGGGAAGGGATTTCCAAACCAGCCTCATGCGCTCGACGATGCGGGCTGGCGCATGCTTGCCAAAATCGGATTCATAAGCTTCGATGATTTGCTGCTGAAGCCTGCGGGCCTCGATGAAATCGTGGGAGGCGGAGAAAGCGGAGACAACTTCTGGCATGCCACCGACAACGAGGTATTCCTTGAGCAGGCGCTCGAGCTTTTCGGAAACGTTTGTCAGCAGGTCCATGTCTGCGGCAAGGATGGCATCTGCGAGCGGATCGCCATCGACGGCACGAACGAACTCGACAAACCCCATGGGGCGCATGGTGAGCTGGTCGATCTTGCCGACGGGGAACGACTCGTTTTCGCGTCGGAGCGCGAGCCCCATATAGGAGCCGGCTGCCACGATATGGTATTCCGGCGCCAGCTCGTTGAAGTATTTGAGCGAGGTGATGCCACGCGGTGCCTCTTGGATTTCGTCGAAGATGATGAGCGTGTCTGTCGGCGTTATGGTCTGGCCGCGCAGGAGCTCTATCTGGGAGATGATGCGTTTGGGGTCAAGGCTTCCGTCGAACAGCGAACGTGCGCCCGGTTCGAGCATAAAGTCAAAGCGGATGACGTTTTGATACTGCTGGCCTGCGAATTCGTTAAGAAGCCAGGTTTTTCCCGTCTGGCGGGCCCCCTTAAGCAGGAGGGGCTTGCGGTTTGCCCTAGATTTCCAAGCGATGAGTGCGTCCATTAGCTGTCGCTGCATACTGCCTCCTAACGATCATGGTTAGTATAAGACCGTTTCGGTCTTTCCATTGAAAAATGTGGGAGTAAACCACGTTTTTCCATCGAATAATGTGTGAGGCAACCACGTTTTTCCATCGAATAATGTGGGGGTTTAGGTCGGCACCTGGGGACGTTCCTTCTCTGCCGGCAGTTTGGAACACTCCTTGTTTTGGTGCAAATTAGCTACCCTTGCATCAGAAAACGGCGCCCGTCGGCGATGTTGCCGGCGGGCGCCGTGGTCGTGTAGGCGCTATTTGTTAAGTGCGTGCGTTCGAGCTCGCGTGCTACAGCGAGTCGATAAAGCGCTGCTGGGCGGCGCGTCCTGCCTCGTCCCATTTAAAGACGCCGGCGTTGTCGAGCACGTGGCCAAACACCACGCCCACCTCCTCGTGCAGGATATCGATGGCGTTGTCGGTCGTAAGTTCATCGGCGCGGCGAGCAAAGACGTCCTCGGCCCACGCGGCGTGGCTGCGGCAAAGGTCGTCGCCCTCGAGCGCGCCAGCAAGGTCGTAGCTGGCATCGGCCTTGGCTGCCAGCAGATGCTCGCGGACGGCGCCGAGCTCGGGAACCAAGCGCGACGGCAAAATGGCCAGGCCCATGACCTCGATCAGGCCGATGTTCTCCTTCTTAATATGGTGGTACTCGGCATGCGGGTGGAAAACGCCCAGCGGGTGCTCGTCGGTCGTGATGTTGCAGCGAAGCGCCAGGTAGGCCTCGTAGATTTTGCCGCCGGCGTTGCCGCGGGAGTCGACGCGGCGGATGACGGGCGTCACGGTGTTGTGCGCCACGCCGTCGGCAGTGTGCGCGATGACGCCCACGGACTCATCGGTCCACTCACGCCAGGCGAGGATAATCTTTTCGGCAGCATCGAGCAGCTGGGCTCGGTCGTGCGAGCGCAGACGCAGCACCGAGAGCGGCCACTGCAGCACAGTGCCGCTGACCTGGTCAAAGCCGGGCACGCTAAACTGCGAGACCTCGGTGGCATGCATCATGGGGAACTCGTGCGCGCCGCCCTGGAAGTGGTCGTGCGACAGAATCGAACCGCCCACGATGGGCAGGTCGGCATTGGAGCCTATAAAGTAGTGCGGGAACAGGTCCACAAAATCGAGCAGGCACGTCAGGCCCTTGCGGTCAACGTGCATAGGGCGATGCTCGGAGCTCATGGCAATGCAGTGCTCGTTAAAGTACGCGTACGGGCTGTATTGGAAGCCCCAGCGCTCGCCGTCGAGCTTAATGGGGATAACGCGCAGATTCTGGCGGGCGGGATGAGCGCCGCCGTCGGCTGCAGCGGAGCGTCCGGGATAGCCTTCGTTTTCGATGCAGAGCTGGCAGGCGGGATACTTCTCGCCCGTGTTTTTGGCGGCGCCGGCCGCGGCAATATCGCGCGGGTCCTTTTCGGGCTTTGACAGGTTGATGGTAATCTCGAGGTCGCCCCAGTTGGTGGGGGTGCTCCATTTGATATTGCGCGCGATGGCGGCGCGGCGCACGTAGCCGGCGTCGCAGCACAGACCGTAGAACCAGTCGGTCGCGGCGCGGGGCTCGTTGACGCCCATGCGGCCGTTGAACTCCTCGTTTACAACCGAAGGCCTCGGCATGAGTGCGCCCATGATGCGCATGGCGATGCGGTCGCGGCCCGACGCCGTGTCCTCGGCAGCGCCGTTGGCAACGGCGGCCTCGGAAAGCACAGCAAGCGTGCCCTCTAGGTCGAAGTCGGGGAGTGTATCGGGGTGCAAGAGCGAAATCTTCTCGGTCTTGAGCGCCCAAGCCATGTCGAGTGCGGGGCCCGTGGCGCCGATGCACTCCAAAATGGTGTTGTATGCCCAGATGCGATCGTCCTGGCCGATCATCGATCGGTGGATAGCGTACTCGATGAGGCCCTGCACAGCCTTGCGCACGTCAGTCATTACAGCCATGCCGCGTAAGCCCCCTTGTCAGAAATCGCGTAGTGGCGGGCAGATCCCTCGCCCAGCCAGCCGTTCATCTTGGCAATGAAGGTGTCGACCAGGTCGAGCGGCACGAAGGCCTGGATGGTGCCACCAAAGCCGCCACCGTGGATACGGACGGCGCCACGGCCGTCGAGCACGTGCTCGGCCAGTGCCAGGGTATACATCGAGGGCTGCTCGGAGCCCAGCTTGGCAACGACATTCTGTAGGTACATGGCAGAGCTGGCGCCGGACTCGCGCGTCAGGACCAGGAACTGATCGATGTCTCCGGCGTTCAGGGCAGCCCAGCGCTTGTCGACCAGGCCGTTTTCGTACCAGTAGTGAACGGCGCGCAGGCAGGCGCGGTCGCCCAGCTTGGCGCGCAGCTCGGGGAGCTTGGCGTCAAAGTCCGCCACGTTTACCTCGCACAGGCGTGCCTTGCCAAACTCGGCAGCGACGTCCTGCATCTCGCGCGGAACGGCGGCGTAGTCGTCGGTGGCGGCCACGTGGTCGGCACCGACCTTAACGAGCACGAGCGCATAACCGTGATCCTCAAAGTTGAGCTCGAGCTTCTGGGTCTTAGGCTGAGCCTGGTCCTCAAAGTCCATGTAGGCAAGGCCGCCCAGGCAAACGGCAGCCTGGTCCATTAGACCGCAGGGCTTGCCGTAATAGTTGTTCTCGGTGCGCTGGCTCATCTGGGCGAGCGTGACGGGCTCGATGGCGGGTGCGCCCCAGAGGGTTTCCATGGCACGACCGTACGCGGCCTCGACGGCAGCGGAGCTGGATAGGCCGCCGCCCGAAGGGACGGAGCAGGTAAAGGCGAAGTCGAAGCCCTTGGGCTCAACACCAAGCGCTGCAATCTCGTGGGCCATACCGCGGACGAGGCTTGCGGACGTGCCCTTCTCGGACTCCTGAACATCTAGCGTATCGAGTGTGATCTCAAAGGTGGGGTAGCCCTCGTCGGCTACGCGAACCTTGTTGGAATCGGTTGCCACGGCGATGCCGTCGACGGCGACATCGAGCGAGCCGGCGATAACGTGGCCGCCCTCGTGGTCGGTGTGGTTGCCGCTGATCTCGGAACGGCCGGGCGCGTGCACGTAGAGCACCTGGCGGTCGCCGATGGGGCCAAACTCCTCCTCAAACAGCTTGGTGAGCGTGGCGAATGTCTTTTCGTCGGGGGTGGTCATGGGAGTCCTTTCCTTGGCGCGCACGGGTGGGTTTTGCGTCGTTATGAGTACGTTAACAACTTAAAGCGGCATGAACCAAGTGTTCACAATGCCGCACGTTACGGGCTATGTTAACGTACTCATAACACATCGCTTGTCACTTTTTGAGAATCTGGTAATCGGTAGAAATTCAGCCGTGAACGGTACTGCCGTATGGACATATGGAGCAAAAGAACCGCTGATAGAAAAAGTAGAGTACGTTAACATGCGTCCGACGATAGCGGACTTCGGCGCGGGGTGTGTTTCTGCCCGGGCCGACATTCGCACTATTCAGATCCTGCGAGAGCGAAGGTGATTTTGTGGCAAGGCGCCCTTCCAACGATACGGGTACGCGTCCGGTATCCATGGCCGACGTTGCCCGCGCTGCCGGTGTTTCGCAACAGACGGTTTCGCGCGTTGCCAACGGATTGCCCAACGTTAACGAACAGACGCGCCAGCGCGTGCAAGCCGCTATGCAAGAGCTCGGCTTCCGTCCGAGCTATGCCGGCCGTTCGTTGCGTGACGGCCGTTACCATTCGGTCGGCCTGTGCGTCAACGATGTCACCAAGTTTGGCAACCTCTCAATGATCGACGGCATCGCCAGCGCTGCTCGCGAGCATAATTGCGCCATCACACTGGTCGAGATGTCCAAGACCGAGGAATTCTCTCTTGCCGAGGCAACACGTCGTATGGCCGCGCTGCCCGTGGACGGCATCATTATCGGCATGAGCCGTATGGCTCCCGATTTTGAGACGTTCGATCCGTTGCCGGGTATTGGCACGGTCATCGTTACCATGTATGCGCACCCGCGGGTGACTACGGTTGACTCCGATCATTACGGCTGCTCGCTGTTGCTCATGGATCATCTGTTTGAGCTGGGACACGAGCAGATTCGTTATATCGGCGGCCCGTCCTTTTCGGTCGACGAGCAGTTCCGTCGCGCCGGTTGGCAGGATGCGCTCGAGCGTAAGCACATCGAGCCGGTAGAGCCGCTTGAGGGCGACTGGTCTGCCAACAGCGGTTACGAGGCCGGTAGGTACCTGGCCGAACACGATCGCACCATGACGGCGATCTATGCGGCAAACGATCAGATGGCAAATGGCGTCATTGCAGCGCTGCGCGATAGCGGCTTGCGCGTGCCCGAGGACGTGAGCGTGGTGGGCGTCGATGACTCGCTCGACGACTTTGTCGCGCATAACGAGCTCACGACCGTTCGATTCGATTTGCATCAGCGTGGGCGCGAGGTATTCGAGCACGCGGTTCCCAAGGCGGGGGCAACGGACAAAACCGTCGCCATTCGCATCCCCGGTCAGCTCATCGTTCGACATAGCACGGCAGAGCCTCGCGCATAGTTTTTGCAGGTCAAAAGCGGTATATTCCGCATCAATAACAATCGATAAGGATGCCGGTAGATAGCTGTGGCTCTAAAGGCGAGTGTTATGATAGACGGGTTCTTTTGTCTATCTAGGAGGCTTTGCCTGATGGAGATCACCAAGGATATCCGCTACATCGGTGTCGACGATCACGACATTGACCTGTTCGAGGGCCAGTACGACGTGTCCGAGAACGGCATGGCATACAACAGCTATGTTATCTTGGGCGATAAAATCGCTGTCGCCGATTCGGTTGACGCTGGCTTTGTCGACGAATGGCTCGGCAACCTCGAGGCCGCGCTCGATGGCCGTACGCCCGACTACCTGGTCGTCCATCACATGGAGCCCGATCACTCCGCCGGTATCGCCGCCTTTATGGAGCGCTATCCCCAGGCGCAGATTGTGGCTAGCATGGGTGCTTTCCGCATGATGGTCAACTACTTTGGCACCGACTTCTCCGAGCGCAAGATGGTCGTCAAAGATGGCGACGTGCTCGACCTGGGCGGCCACAGCCTAACCTTTGTCGGTGCCCCCAATGTTCACTGGCCCGAGGTGTTGTTCTCCTACGAGGCCACCGACAAGGTGCTCTTTAGTGCCGACGGCTTTGGCAAGTTTGGCGCCAACGACATCGAGGATCCCGAGGGCTGGGCTTGCGAAGCGCGCCGTTACTACTTTGGCATCGTGGGCAAGTTCGGCAAGTTTGTGCAGGCCGTGCTCAAGAAGGCCGCCAATCTGGACATCCAGATCATTTGCCCGCTTCACGGCCCCGTGCTGACCGAGAACCTGGGCTATTACCTCGACACCTACAACACCTGGTCGAGCTATCAGCCCGAGGACGAGGGCATCACGATTGCCTATGCGAGTGTGTATGGGCATCTGAAGGCTGCCGTTGAAGAGCTCGCATCTGCGCTCGAGGCCCGCGGCCAGAAGGTTTCCGTCTTTGACCTGGCTCGCGACGATATGGCCGAGGCTGTTGAGGATGCGTTCCGCTATGACCGTCTGGTGCTCGCCTCTATCACCTATCAGGGCGAGATCTTCCCGTTCATGAGCACCTTTATCCACACGCTCGCCGAGCATGCCTACCAGAACCGCACCGTGGCGCTCGTCGAGGCCGGCTCCTGGGCGCCCACCGCTGCCAAGGTTATGACTAAGGAGCTCGAGGGTATGAAGGACATCACCCTGGCGCAGAACAAGGTGACTGTGCTGGGGTCGCTCAACGACGCCTCGCGCGCTCAGATCGAGGCCCTCGCCGACGAGCTTTCCAAGTAGCGATATTTCGCTTTTAACGCTCAACCACCACAAAGGGGACAGGCACCTTTGTGGTGGTTTTTGTTTAAGCGCCAGCGATGAGGAGATTTGGGCGGGCGTCGTCGACGATCTCGGCGATTGAGGTGGCAACGGCATGATCGGGGTCACGGTCCATCACGATGGTGTCGACATCTGCCAGCTCGGCAAAGCGGTACATGCCGCGTCCGTTAACCTTGCTGGCGTCCATGAGGGCGACGCTTTGATGGGCTGCGGCGATCATAGCCGTTTTGGTCTCGGCCATTTGGGGAAAGTCGGTCGTAAAGCCGCAGCGGGGGACAAAAGCGCCGGGGCACATGACGGCCAGATCGGCGTGGACCATTTGGAGCGCCTGCATGGTAAGTGGACCGTACAGATAGCGATGACCTTTGCGCAGTGCCCCACCCAGCATGACGACATCGACCGAGGGCATGCTCTCGTCGATGTAATCGGCGATGGTAATGTCGGCCGTGATGACGGTGATGCCGTCGCGCTGATCGAGGAGCCGGACGAACTCGAGCGCCGTGGTGCCCGAGTCGACAAGCAGCGTGTCGCCATTGCCGACGAGCTCGATGGCGCTTTGCGCGATGGCCTGCTTGGCGGCGACATTGACGTTGATGCGGCGATCCTGGGTGGATACGGTCAGTCGCTTCTGGAGAGACACGGCGCCACCATGCGTGCGGCGCAACTTGCCGGACTCGGCGAGCGCGTCCAGGTCGGCGCGGGCGGTAACGGAGGACACGCCAAAGGTCTGGGCGATTTCTGCCACTTGCACCGAGGCGTTATGTTCGAGCATTTCCATGATGGCGGAACGACGCTCATCGGCGAAAGCTCGGGTTGTCGCATGGGCCATAGCTGCTCCATTCTCAACCGAAATTTGCAGGAATTGTGTTGAGTCTATTTTCGTTCATTTTCTTTTTGAGTAAGAAAACGCCTTTCGATTACTTATCTTTTCTATAAAAGAAAGACGCTGAACGCCCAAAATTCAATATCGAATACGCCCACTCGGCTCCAATTCCTTCCGTTTACTTTTCAAAAACGACTGTATTGACCTGCATGGGCTCAATATCTCGCACATGCAAAGCCGCTGAATTTCATACAATGGACGCAACAAAACGCAAGGTAAAACGTCTTGCGGACACGTACGCCCGATGTCCAGATGCGGGCGAGGGAGAGGAGCAAACGCTCATGGCACTTGTTACCACCGAAAAGATGCTCAAGGACGCTCAGGCCGGCCATTACGCCGTTGGCGCGTTCAACGTCGAGAACCTCGAGTTTGTTATGGCCGTTCTGGCCGCTGCCGAGGAGACCAAGTCCCCCGTCATCATGCAGACCACCCCGGGCACCATCAAGACCGCTGGTCTGGACTACTTCTACGGCATGGTCAAGGCTGCCGCCGAGCGCGCTTCCGTGCCCGTCGCTCTGCACCTCGATCACGGCGATGGCTATGACCGCTGCATGCAGGCTTTCCGCACTGGCTACACCTCTGTCATGATCGACGGTTCGCACGAGTCCTTCGAGGACAACATCGCCCTGACCAAGTCCGTCGCCGACGCTGGCCGCGCCATGGGTGTGCCCGTCGAGGCCGAGCTTGGCAAGGTTGGCGGCAAGGAGGACGACGGTCCCGCGGTTGAGGGCGAGAGCCCCTACACCGATCCGGCCGAGGCCAAGGAGTTCGTCGAGCGCACCGGCTGCACCTCGCTGGCCATTGGCGTTGGCACCAGCCACGGCGTGTACACGAGCGATCCGCACATCGAGCAGTCCGTGGTCAAGGCCATCCGCGACGCCGTTGACGTGCCGCTGGTTCTGCATGGCACCTCCGGTGTGCCCGATGAGCAGGTTGCCGAGGCTGTGAAGAACGGCATCTGCAAGGTTAACTACGCCACCGAGCTGCGTCAGGCCTACACCAAGGGCTTCATGGCCTACATGGCCGAGAACCCCGCCTGCTTCGACCCCAAGAAGCCGGCCAAGGAGGGTATGCGTGAGATCACCGAGCTGGTTAAGATCCGCATGACCAACCTCAACTCTGTGGGCAAAGCAGAGTAACAGCAAGGGTACTCCGACTCGCTACATATCCCGGGGAGGGACGAGGGCTTAGTTCCCCAATCGTCCTCGGGCATGCAAAAAGCCTCGCTGCGCACTTCGTGCGGCGAGGCTTTTTGCCCCCTGCGGAAAGATTGGGGAGCTAAGCCCTCGTCCCTCCCAGGTTGACCTACTCGAGGTCGTCGCCCTTGTGGCGTTAGGGCGGAAAAATAATAAGAAGCCTTCGCGCTGCGGAATGATTTTGGAAACTAAGTACGGGACCCGTCCAAACCGTCCTGCTCAATCGCCCTTGTGGCGTTAGTGTCAGAAAAATAAGACGTTGCTTTTTGCCCCCTGCGGAAAGATTGGGGAACTAAGCCCTCGTCCCTCCCAAGTTGACCTACTCGAGGTCGTCGCCCTTGTGGCGTTGGGGCTGAAAGGGTGGGGCGCGGGGGTTACTTGGTTGTTAGGGTTAGCAGGTCGTTGGGGGTTTTGAGGTTGTAGGTGGCGTTTGGGATATCTTGGTGTGATCCCCATGCTGCTTGGGCAAAACTGACCCCTGCCGAAGTTGCGCATTGTTCGTCGTAGACGGTGTCGCCAACGTAGACGACGTTGCCAGGATTCGCGCCCGTACGCCGGAGATATTCGAGCATGGGAGCGGGTGCGGGTTTATGTTCGGTTGTGTCTTCGACAAGGATGATGTGCTCAAAACACTTATCGAAGCCAAGGGGTGCAATTTCGTCTGTGTATTCGTCGCGCGCACGTGAGGAGACGATGCCAAGTTTGCAGCCGTTGTCGGAGAGTGTTGCGATAACTTCGTGCAAGCCTGGAAACACGCTGATGGTGCTTTTAAAGCTGGCGGCAACTTGGCACCAGCGATTCAACGTTGCCTGCGAGTAGATTCCAAGTTTCTCAAGGGCATCCTTGCCGGGTATGCCGAGGGCAAATTCAAGCTCGTGTCGGGGGAGCGTTTTGCCGGTCTCTTCTTGGACAATCTGGACAAGCGATGATAGAACGCTTTCTTCTGTATCTGCCAATGTCCCATCAACGTCAAATACGATATGGTCAAAGTGCTTCATATGGTTGCTCCTCTCTGTTGTTTGCCTGCAAGTTTGATGCGGTGACAGAAGAAAGGCTAGCGGGATTTCTGCCTGGTGCTATCGAGATTCTGCCTCGCTGCTCGATAGCTCGAAGGAGTGCACCCCATTTGTTCTTTAAATACCTGGCCAAGATGGCTTGCTGTCGCAAAGCCGCATTGGCGCGCGACTGTCTGGACCGTTCGCGTGGTGTGTGCCAAAAGTTCGCAAGCACGGTTTATGCGGTATGCGCGTAGATATGCCGCCGGGGTCGTTCCTGCACAAGCTTCGATAATGCGGTAACACTCTCTTTCGCTTACGCCGGCTGCAGATGCCATCTGGGGCACATCTATAGCGGCTGCATAGTTTGCGCGGATATAGTCCAGGATTGCCTTGAACTGTACGTCGCGGTTGGTCATCCAAGAGGCGTTGTCGGAGGAAAAGAGCGGTTCGGCCTTGGCGTAAATCTGAATCCAGAGCTCTGACAAGCTATTCCGAAGCGCCATCTCGTTCTGCGGCCGTTGAAGGTCGTGGTTAAAGGAACTCTTTAGCAAATCGATAAAGGGCATATCGTCGGGGTTGGTGGGCGACCATTTGAGCACATCGACGCCTCGACATTGCAGCAAAGGATTGATATAGCGCTTTTGAAGGCGTCCCGCGGGATCGCCGAGCATCGACGGCTGAAAGATATGCAGCATTTGAATGGCTGGCGCCGAATTGGGCGATTGCAGCGTGCTGTGCAAAACGCCGCCGTTGATAAAGCCGGCGGACCCTTCCTCAAAGCGTACGTGCTCATGAGCCGCGCGCGTTCGATAGTCAATCGCTCCCTGCTCCATGTAGAAAAGCTCAACTTCGGAATGCCAGTGCCAGGGGACGGAATTGCCCGGATAGCGAGCGAATTCTGCGCGTTCGGCAATATAGGGCCAGTCTTCGGCGGTCTCGGGAAACGCTTCCTCGCGTCCTCCGCGGTGCAATTCTATGTGATCCATGTTTCGCATGGCATCAGTATAAAGCGCGATGGGCCTAGATTGCTCTTGCCTGTTCGGGGAACGCCTTGTCTAGGGATGCTTGGAGCTTTTCGAAGGATGTCTGCAGGTTGAGGTGTTGGTCTGCAGAGCGTTTGGGTTTGGGAGTTGGGGAGTCGAGGAGGCCGTTTCTCTGTGTCGGGGGGAAGGAGAAAAGGTTTGCATGTTTTAGGGATGGCTGCTGTGCTGCGTCATTGGAAGAATGCATGCTTATGCGGCCTCCTCGATGTCCACCAAAAGATTGCGCTCGGGGTATGCTGCTAGGTCCCGTGCGTTGGCAGTATTATGCCGCGGCTGCTGCAAAGAAGCGCTAAAGAAAGGCTTAACCTGGTTTGGTTTTACGATGAAACTGCAGGTCAGAGGTATTGAGTAACACTCTTGAAAGGTTTTGAGCTTAAGGGCTTTCTAAGGTTTGTGGTGCGGATGTGGCTCGCCTGTGTGGGGCGTGTGGACGGCTCGTTCCTAGCGCTGCGGTGCGGCGGCGCGTACTTGTTCGATGACCTTTTCCATCGTGGCGTCGATGCGGTCCTTTTTGAGTTCGCATTCCCAGATGGTTATGGGCGTCCAGCCCATTTCGGTGAGCGCTGCCACGGCGGCACGGTCGCGCTCGACGTTGCGACGGAACTTTGCCTCCCAAAACTCGACATTGCGCTTGGGCTGACTTGGGTTGCATTTGGGGCAGCGGTGCCAAAAGCAGCCGTTGACGAAGATGGCGATCTTGCGGCCGGGGAAGGCGATGTCGGGCTTGCCGGGAACCTTCCATTCCAAGCGGTAACCCGTAAGGCCCGCTGCGCGCAGGTGCTGTCGTACGAGCAGCTCGGGCTTGGTGTTGGCGCGCTTGTTACCCTTCATGGACTTTTTTATAGCGGCACGACGGCGCACGAGCTCACGCTCGTCAGCGGAGAGGTCCGAGGTATCGATGCCGTCGAGCAGACCGGGCTTGGGACGCTTTTTGCTGCGGCGCTTAGGTGCGCGCTTGGGTTTGGCGGCAGATTCGTCGGCCGTGGTGGCCTCGGCATCGTTGGCGACGTTAGCCTCAAGCCGATCTTCCTTTAACTCAATCAGAGTATCAATGAGCCCCTTGTCTGCGGGCATCCATTCCACCGTGGCAAGCGAGGTGCGCGGAATCCAGCGGATATCAAGCTGGCGGTCGTGCTTCTGAGGCTTATCGGATTCATCGGCGAGCGAGCAGTAGTAGCACTCCATGGAGAGATGAAAATCGGGGTAGTCATACTCAACGGTGTAGAAATCGCGCAGGTTGGTGACTTTTACCTGCAGCTCCTCCATAAGCTCGCGGCGTACGGCGTCCTCGGGCGTCTCGCCGCGCATGAGCTTGCCGCCGGGGAATTCCCAAAGTCCCTGCATGTCGCCATAGCCGCGCTGCACGGCAAGCAGCTCATCAG
>CABUCQ010000050.1 GCA_902490095.1 uncultured Collinsella sp. | reverse complement strand
GCCAACTACTGCCAGCGTGTGGTCTCCCGTTGCGGCGAGCTTACCGGTCGTCTTCTTGGTGATGACCTTCGTGGTCGTCGTGTCCGTCTTAGGCGAGGGCTTAGGCGTCGGGGCCGGTGTGGGCGTGGGGTCCACGGCAGCGGAGCCAAAGCTGATGGTGCCCGCGAGCGAGGCCATCTTGCTCTCCCAGCTGTTCTGCCCGATCAGCGCCCTTAGCGCTGACTCGCAGGTACCCCACTCGGTGTGCTTGGTGGCGTTTGCGAAGGTGGGGAAGTCGGTCGTGTTGGTGATGATGTAGTTGTTGGTGGCGATGGGGAAGTCGGTCGTGTTGGTGATGATGTAGTTGTTGGTGGCGACGGTATAGGTCTTGGCGGGGTCGGGCGTGCTGCCATCCTTGGTGAGCGTGGCGCTCACGATGCGCTTGCCTTCGGGCTGCGTCCAATCAATCGTCACGTTGATGCCGCCGAAGGAAAGGACGCTGCCGGAGTCGTCGCGCCACTTGTACATGTCTTGCGCCTCCTGCTCGGTGTGGCCGGCCGCCACGTAGGCTTGCTGAAGCTCGTAGCTGTGATTGCACTCGTCGCTGATCTGCAGAGAGTGCTCGAGCGCTGCCAGGAAGTCCGCACCGGTCATGGTCCAGGTCTCCACGGTGTTGCCGTAGGGCGAGATAGCGATGACGTTGCCGGCGGTCACATCGCCCGCAGCGATGCCGCCGCGGATGCCACCCGCGTTTTCGATGGCAAGGTCCGCGCCCGTCAGGTCAAGATAGGAGCCGCAGATCACATGTCCGATGGTCTGGGCCTTGGTGGCGTCGTCCTCCTTGCTGGGGCGGAAATCGGTGGTGCGCACCATCTCCCAGCCGTGCGTGCCAGATGCGTTCTCGCCGTAGAAATAATTGGTAGAGCTCGTGCCGAGCACCTCGCTCGATGCGGCGCTAAAGGCATCGTCGAGCGGCTTGATCTTGTTGTCGCGGACCTCATCAAGGATGCTCTGATAAGTGGAGCCCTTGTTGGGGTCGGTCAAAAGAACGTTTACGTCCTTGGCGGTATAGAGCTTCTCGTCGCTTTTGCCTGCGTATACCGCCACCGTGTCATCGTCGGTGCTTTCGGTGCCCTTGGTGTCGTACTCGTAGGGGACGGAAAGCAGTCCCACTTCGGCAAAGGCGCTGCCCGCCTCGACAACATGGATTGTCTTGCCGTCGGCTCCCGTCACCTTCTCGTTAAGGTTGATGTGCTCGTGGCCTGCGATAAGGGCATCGACGCCACGGAGCCGCGTGGCAAAGGTCTTTGCGTCGAGCGTGTGCGCGATACACACAACAACATCGTAGCCCTCCTTGCGCAGCTGCTCTGCCTCGGTATTGATGGCGTTCGTGGCGCTCGAGAAGTTGGTGCCCGCGACTAGGTCTGCACGCAGCGAGGAGCCAAGCGACTCATCCATGGCTCCTACAACGCCGACCTTGATTTGGTAGGCGAACGTTGAGTGACTTTCACTGTCCTCCCAGGTGCGGTTGAGCGTCTTGATGTAGCTTGATTTCCATATGCCGTTGGCAGACGTTGCATTCGCGCAGAGCATGGCGAAGGGCGTGTCGGTGGCACTGTTGCCGGTCATGGTGCGGAGTTTGTCCGCGCCGTAGCTCCAGTCGTGGTTGCCCGGCGTGGTCGCGTCGTAGCCGTCTGCATAAAAGGTGTCCATGAGCTCGGCGATGCTCTTGCCCTCGCTCATGGTGGCAAAGGACTGCCCGTGGAAGGTATCGCCCGCATCGAGCAAAAGATCGGGGGCGCTGCTTTGGGCGCTATAGAGAACCGCCAGTCCGTCAAAGCCCACAGTGCCGGTGCCCTTGCTTGCGTTGTAGCTGTACTTGTAGCTGCCGTGGATATCGTTGGTGTGCATGACGGCCACGGAGCCGTCAATAGCGGCGGGCAGGTTTCCCGCGAAAGCGAGGCTTGGGATGCCTGCGAGCGAGCCGGCAAACAACGCGGCGGCTAACGCAAGGCGGGGGAGTCTTTTCATGGCAGTTTCCTTAGTCCTTAGCCAGAAAGTCTGGTTGAATATCGGATTATCGACATAATATGAGAAAACCGCCGCAAGGGCGTCTGTCCCTTTGCGGCGGTTTTGACGTTTGCGCAGATAAAACCTGCCAAAATAAACCTGTCCCTTTTTGGTAGGTTTAGCTCAGCAGCATGCGGTCGTTGGCGAGCTCGCCGCCCGAGACCTCCTCGAACTTCTGCAGTAGGTCGGAGACGGTAAGCGACTTCTTTTCATCGCCCGCCACGTCGTAGATCACGTGACCCTCGTGCATCATGATCAGACGGTTGCCCAGACGAATGGCGTCGTTCATGTTGTGCGTGACCATGAGCGTGGTCAGGTGGTTCTCGTCGACAATCTCCTCGGTCAGATTGAGCACCTTCGATGCCGTCTTGGGGTCGAGGGCCGCCGTGTGCTCGTCGAGCAGCAGCAGGCGCGGCTTGGTGAGCGTGGCCATCAGCAGGGTGAGTGCTTGGCGCTGGCCGCCCGAGAGCAGGCCGACCTTAGCGTTGAGGCGCGTATCCAGACCGAGGTCCAGACGCTTGAGCAGCTCAACGTACTCGTCCTTCTCTGCCTTGGTGACGCCCCACGAAAGGCCGCGACGCTGGCCACGGCGCTTGGCGAGGGCCAGGTTCTCGGCGATCTGCATATCGGCAGCGGTGCCGCGCATGGGGTCCTGGAACACGCGGCCCAGGTACTTGGCGCGCTGCGACTCGCTCAGACGCGAGATGTCGGTGCCGTCGAGCTCAATAACACCCGAATCGAGTGGATACACGCCGGCGATCATGTTGAGCAGCGTGGACTTGCCGGCGCCGTTGCCGCCAATCACGGTTACAAAGTCGCCGTCATTCAGGGTGAGGTCGACGCCGGTGAGCGCGCGCTTTTCGGTGACGGTGCCCTTGTTAAAGGTCTTCTTGACGTGCGAGAGCTTAAGCATCTGCCTCATCTCCCTTCGTGTAGGAGCTGCGGAGCTTATAGCGCTCCCAAACCACGGGCACGCACAGGGCCACAGCGACAATTACGGCGGAGAGCAGCTTCATGTCGTTGGCGTCCATGCCCAACTGCAGCACGATGGCGCGGATAAGGAAGTACACCACGGAGCCAAAGACGGCGGAGGCAAGACGGACGCTAAACTGCGTGAGGCCGCCGGGCAGCAGGCGACCGAGCACCTCGCCGATGACGATGGCGGCAAGACCGATAACGATGGCGCCGGTGCCCATGCCAATGTCGGCATACTTCTGGCTCTGGCAGATGAGCGCACCCGAAAGGCCAATGAGGGCGTTGGAGAGCACGAGGGCGATCATTTTGGTGGTGTTGGTGTTAACGCCCAGGGCGCGGATCATGTACTCGTTGTTGCCGGTGGCACGCAGCGCCGAGCCGATCTCGGTGCCAAAGAACCAGTACAGGATGGCGACGATGGCCACGGCCAGCACAATGCCTAGGATAATGGCAACAGTGGACTGCGGCAGGCCCGTCATGTTGCTGACGGATGAGAAGATAGTGCCCTTGGCAAGGATGGGCGTGTTGGACTTGCCCATGATGCGCAGGTTGATGGACCACAGGCTGATCTGCGTCAGGATTCCGGCGAGGATTGCGGGAATCTCAAAGACGGTGGTCAAGATGCCCGTGACGGCGCCCGCGATGGCGCCGGCGCACATGCCGGCCAGCACGGCGAGCAAGGGGTCGACGTTATTGTTGACGATGAGCACGGCGCAGACACAGCCGCCGAGGGCAAAGCTGCCGTCGCAGGTCATATCGGGGATGTCGAGCAGGCGGAACGTGATAAACACGCCAAGCACCATAATGCCCCAGAGGACGCCCTGCGAAACGGCGCCCTGCAATGCAATGAGCATGCTTCATACCTCCTAGGATAGGGTGGACACGTGATTTTCCATAATAGCGGTACCAATGCATAAAAGAGCGGCGGACAGACGTTTTGTTTTACCTGAAACAAGCAGGGCGAACGCCGGCCTTTAGCGTTCGCCCCAATGACTCAGATATTGAATAACGCAGCCGTGGCGCGCGTGCGGGCCCTAGACGCGTTATTCGTCCAGAGCGGAAAGGTCGATACCCAGAGCCTCGGCCATCTCGTCGTTCTTGACGACGACCAGGTCCTTGCTCGAGAGGTGCTTGATCGGCATATCCTCGGGCTTGGCCTCGCCCTTCAGGATCTTAACGGCCATCTCGCCCGCGGCGTAGCCCAGGTCCTTATAGTTGATGGAGAGGGTGAACAGGCCGCCGGCCATGCACATACCCTCCTCGCCGGTCACGAAGGGGAGTTTATTCTCCTTGCAGATCTGGCCGACCTGCGAAGCGCCCGCGGCGATGGTGTTGTCAGTGGGGGAGTACAGCGCGTCGACCTTGCCCACGGCAGACTCGACGACGGACTGAATCTCGTTGGAGCTCGAGACGGTGAAATCGGTGTACTCGAGGCCCAGCTTGTTGAGCTCCTTCTTGGCGGCTTTGATCTGGACGTCGGAGTTGGACTCGGCGGTGCAGTAGAGCAGGCCGACCTTTTTAACGTCGGGCAGGACCTTCTGCATCATCTCGAGCTGCTCGGCGACTGGGGTGAGGTCGGAAGCGCCCGTGACGTTGGTGCCGGGCTTGTCGTTGTCCTGGACCAGGCCGGAGGCGGC
Source organism: uncultured Collinsella sp. (assembly GCA_902490095.1). Classification (GTDB taxonomy): domain Bacteria; phylum Actinomycetota; class Coriobacteriia; order Coriobacteriales; family Coriobacteriaceae; genus Collinsella. The sequence continues at coordinate 8,275 of CABUCQ010000050.1, read as the reverse complement.
GTAGTCGGTGATGGCACAGCCCACGATGGGGATATCGGCCGTGGCGCCGGCGGCAGCCTGCGCGGCGGGCGTGGCGATGGCATAAATCAGGTTGACGTTGTCGCCCACAAACTTGTCGGCAATGGACTTACACGTGGACTGGTCGTTCTGGGCGTTCTTCTGGTCGATCTTGACCTTAAGGCCGCTCTCCTTGATGGCCTTGACAAAGCCGTCGTTGGCGGCATCGAGTGCGGAGTGCTCGGTGAGTTGCAGAACGCCGATGGTGTAGTCGGAACCGGCGGCAGCAGAGCCGGAACCAGAGTTGCCGCCGCATCCGGCGAGCGGGGCGAGCGCGAGCAGACCGGCGGAGACCAGAAGGCTCCTGCGGCTGATGGTGATGTCCTTCATATCATTACCCCCAGTATAAAAATGGCTGGAAACACTGCACTGGGACAAAGTGCAAGTGGAACTATAGTAGCGCTGATGTCCATTTTTACAACAGCCTGGCGGGTTTTTTAATACAGAATCGGATGGGCGGTACGGGTAGTCGAATGGGCGGCGGAGGGTCTTATGCGGCGGAGGAGGCATCGTCCTCGTCCAGGACGGCGAAGAGCTTCTTGCCGTCAAGGAGACGTGTGGTGACGTTTCTCATGCGGCCGATCTCAACGGTACGCAGCGTGTCGTCGGCGCCTCGCGCGTCGTAGACCGTTCCCAGCAGATACGAGATGCCATCGCGCTGCCTGATGGCAAAGGGACGGAGTGTCATCCGTGCTGCTTCGGTTTCGCCGCGTGTCGTGACGCTCGAAATATCAAAACTCACCGTGGTTCCGTGGTCGATGGCCTGCTCGATGAGCTCGCAGGCATCGATGCGCTTGACGGGCGTGCGTGTGGCCTTGGTGGATTTGTCGCCTGCGCTTGGAGCAGGCTCGGGTGCATCGAGGTAGCCGCGAACGTCGGCACTCGCCATGGCGACCAGGTGCTGCGCCATGCTTTTTCGAATGGCGATGGGCGTAGAGCGGTTGCGCATGACCATACCGTGGAGCCGGATGATCTCTTCATCGGTGAGCGGGCGGGTAAGAAGTTTGTAGCCCACGCCGCGTTTGTACTCAATTTCGTATCCGGCATGGCGAAGCGCGGAGATGGCGGTGTAGATGCTGCGCCGCGCCGCCGAGATGGGCATGCGGGCGGGGTCGTCGGGATGGGCGAGGCGCCGGATCAACTCATCGGAAAGCATGGCCTTGTCCTCGCCGGTGTTTTCGCTTAATAGTTGCAGGATGCGAACGGCGCGATAGGCTGCCATCGAGGCGGCGCCCCTCGTCGTGGTCTCGTAAGTTTCAACAGCGGTTTCGGTCATGGCGTCCACGTCCTTTCCGTTTTGGGTGGTGACGGTATGGAGCCTAGGGCGCGGGGCTTTCCCAGGGGTGCAGGACACTCCGGGCGGTCGGTAGTCGTCGGCAAACGGCGGGTCGAGTTTTCAACAGCCCTGCTCAACTGACCAAAAACTTGCCAAAATCTTGACGGATGCTGTTGAAAAAAGCGTCTCTCGACCGATGTCGAGAGACGCTTATGCGATGAGCGTTGGCGTGTGGCGACGCGAGCTAGCGTCCGACGATTAGAAGTCGGCGTTGCCCACGGTGCGCGGGTGCGGCAGGACGTCGCGGATGTTGCCCACGCCGGTCAGATACATGACCAAGCGCTCGAAGCCCAGACCGTAGCCGGCGTGCTTGCAGGAACCGTAGCGGCGCAGGTCAAGGTAGTACTTGTACTGCTCGGGATTCATGCCCAGGTCCTTGATGCGGGCCTCGAGCAGATCCAGGCGCTCCTCGCGCTGGGAGCCGCCGATAATCTCGCCGATACCGGGAACCAGGCAGTCGGCGGCGGCGACGGTCTTGCCGTCCTCGTTCATGCGCATGTAGAACGCCTTGATCTCGGCCGGGTAGTCGGTCACAAAAGTCGGTCGCTTAAAGTGCTCCTCGGTCAGGAAGCGCTCGTGCTCGGTCTGCAGGTCGATGCCCCAGCTGACGGGGTAATCAAACTGGTGGCCAGCAGCGACTGCCTGCTCCAGGATTTCGACGGCCTCGGTATAGGTGACGCGGGCGAAGTCGGAGTTGGCGACATGGTCCAGGCGCTCGAGCAGACCCTTGTCCACAAACTTGTTGAGCATATTGAGCTCGTCGGGGCAGGTGGCCATGACGTCCTTGAGGACATACTTGAGCATGGCCTCGGCGTTATCCATGTAGTCGTTAAGGTCGGCGAAGGCCATCTCGGGCTCGATCATCCAAAACTCGGCGGCGTGGCGCGTGGTGTTGGAGTTTTCGGCGCGGAAGGTGGGGCCAAAGGTGTACACGTCGCCAAAGGCCATGGCAAAGTTCTCGGCATTGAGCTGGCCGGAAACGGTGAGGCTTGCATGCTTGCCAAAGAAGTCCTGGCTCCAGTCGACCTCGCCGGACTCGGTGAGGGGCGGATTTTTGGGGTCGAGCGTGGTCACGCGGAACATCTCGCCGGCGCCCTCGCAGTCACTCGTGGTGATGATGGGAGTGTTGACGTAGACAAAGCCCTGCTCCTGGAAGAAGCGGTGGATGGCGGCAGCCGCGACAGAGCGGATGCGGAACACGGCGCGGAACAGGTTGGTGCGCGGGCGCAGGTGCTGCTGGGTGCGCAGGAACTCGACGGTTGCGCGCTTCTTCTGCAGCGGGTAATCCGGGGCGCTCGTGCCCTCGACCTCGATGGAGGTGGCAGAAAGCTCGAAAGGCTGGGGCGCATCGGGGGTCAGCTTGACGGTGCCGGTGCAAATGAGTGCGGCCGAGACGTTTTGATGGGCGATCTCGTCGTAGTTGTCGAGCGCCTCGCGGTTCATGACGACCTGCAGGTCGCGGAAGCAGCTGCCGTCGTTGAGCGTAACAAAGCCAAAGTTCTTCATGTCGCGGACGGACTTGACCCAGCCGGCGACGGTGACGGTCTGGCCGCCGAGCGACTCGGCATCGGCATAGAGCTGCGCGATTTTGGTGCGGTTCACGTATCCTCCCATAACGGTTGAATGATAGTTATCCATGCAGTTCGATATTCTAGCAGCTCGGCTCATTTGGGCTATACAGATAAGGCATTGGCGGGATGGTTTTTCAAACGAAAAGCGCCCGCGGCCTAATGGTCGTGGGCGCTTGACGAGGTGCCTTTTGGCTGTGTGGCGCGGGGCCTGGCTACTTGGTCTTGGCAACCAGCAGCGGGTCGCCAAGCTTGACGAGCGGGTTGCCGCCGATAAGCGTTCCAGACTCGCCGACATGGTCGATGCTCTTAAGACGATCGAGCTCGGAGACGATGACGGTCACGATGTCCTCGTGACCAGCGGCCTTAATGGCCTCGCGGTCGAAGCTGATGAGCGGCTGGCCTGCCTTGACCACATCGCCCATCTCGACAAAGCGGGCAAAACCCTTGCCGTTCATTTCCACGGTGCCCAGGCCGACATGGATGAACACGCGAAGACCGTCCTCGGTGATCATGCCAATGGAGTGGTTGGTGACAGTGGTGGCGCCGATGCGGCCGTTGGCGGGCGCATAGATGGTGCCGGTAATGGGCTCGATGCCATAGCCCTGGCCAAGCATGCCCGAGGCGATCGTCTCGTCGGGAACCTCGTTCAGGTTGACGAGCACGCCGTTGACGGGGGCATAGATGACGCCTTCGCGGGTAGCGAAGCTTGCTGCGGGCGGAACGGACGCCTCGCCGGTCGAGGTGAAGGTGGACTTAAGCGAATCGAGCAGACCCATAGTTGCCTCCAACTTAAATAGGCGCATATCGCGCGTTTGGTTTGCCGGAAACGTTTCACATGTGTTTCGCGGCTTGGTCAACGCCCCTATTCTACGCTGCTCAGCGATACCTCTGAGCTGGGATTATGTGATATATCAGTTGGAGGGAAACTTATTGCCGGAGAGTTTCTACGTCCTGCACCCAACTGGGGTACGCTTAGATGCGAAAAAAGAGTGCGCAAAATTTGCGCGAAGGGAGCACATATGATTGTCGAGAACCATGCGCTGTGGGGCGAGGAGCCGACCGAGGATTATCCGGCGACCTTTACGTATCTGGGTGCCGAGCCGCTGCCCGACAAGCCCAATGGCCGCCGCCCCGCGGTGATCATCTGCGGCGGAGGCGGGTTTACGCATATCGCTCCGCACGAGCAGGACCCGGTGGCGTTTGCATTTTTGGACCGCGGCTACCAGGCCTTTGTGCTCAACTATGTCACGAGTTCTACGGGTGACGTGAGCTTTCCGCACCCCCAGGCAGATCTTGCCAAGATGGTCGCCACGGTGCGCGCCAACGCTGACGAGTGGCATGTCGATCCCAAGCGCGTGTGCGTCGTGGGCTTTTCTGCTGGCGGCATGATTTGCGCCTCGCTGGCAACACAGTGGAAGACCGGCCCCTTCGCGGCACTTGCCGGGGCGCGTCCGGACGGCATTCGTCCCGATGCCGTGGTGCTGGGCTATCCATTGCTCGACTTTGCCTATGTGCGCGACATGCAGACGCGCGATCCGCGCATTGACTTGCGTGTGCCCAAGACGGGCGGCAAGACGGGGCGCGATTTGCTCAACGACTACCTGTCGATGGTGACGGGCGGCGAGGCAACTGACGAGCATCTGGCCGACATCTGCCCCACCACGCATGTTTCGCGTCAGATGCCACCGACCTTTGTGTGGGGCGTGTCCGACGACAAGACGGCGCCGATCGCGCAGGTCTACCCGTTTGCGCAGCGCATGGCCGAGGAGGGCGTTGCATGCGAGATGCACGTCTTCGACCAGGGTGGTCACGGCCTTTCGCTCGGCAACGCCAACACCGCGGTCGACAACGAGGACAAGCAGGTGGCGGTCTGCCCTTGGATTCGCCTAGCCTTCCGCTTCCTGGAGCGCCATCTGTAAGAGGACGGGCATCCCAGCCCTTCAATAACTTGCGGTGAAATAGTTCCTATCTGGGGCATCAACCAGTCCATCCAGGAACTATTCCACCGCAACTTCGTTTTTGATGTCCCGTTCGGAAACTGCATCCCAGTCCCCCCTTCAAGGTGGGACGCAGTTTCCCATAGGGCCTCGACTGGGAAAGTGCGTCCCGTTTCGAGTGGGGATTCCGGGATGCATTTTCCGTAAGAGGCCTGTTTGGGAAAACATATCCCGTTTCGAGCCAGAATTCTGGGATGTAGTTTCCCCGAGAGGCCTCATCGGGAAACTATGGCCCTGAACTCTCCTGCCTGTCCCCATTGCGCCAATCTGCTGATTGAACGTCGTTGTGTGTTCGCGCTATCATGCATGGTTACAATTGGTTAGCCGTGGCAAACGGTTAGCCAAGGTAAACTAAATGCAACGCCCTGTGGGCGTCGGGGGAGGAACACGGACGTGAAGCTCGATACGCTCGAGATCGGAAAAGACGCCGTTGTCGCATCGGTGGCATCGGACGATCAGGCACTCCGACAGCATATTTTGGACATGGGTCTAACGCCGGGCACCGAAGTCACCATGATGAAGTACGCCCCCATGGGCGATCCGCTCGAGATCCGCCTGCGTGGCTACGAGTTGACACTGCGCAAGGACGATGCCGCTCGCATCGAGCTCGTGGGTATTCACGACACCGATACAGGTCCGCGCGCTAACGCCGCAATCGGCACGACGGAGCATCCGGCCCTGGGCGAGGGAACGTATTCGCCCCGTGCGGCAAAGACGGCCGTGCCCGAGGGCGCGCCGCTGCACTTTGCCCTCGCCGGCAACCAAAACTGCGGCAAGACCACGTTATTCAACCAGCTGACGGGCTCCAACCAGCACGTCGGTAACTTTCCCGGCGTGACGGTCGACCGCAAGGACGGCACCATCCGCAACCACCCCGAGGCGAGCGTTACCGACCTACCCGGTATTTACTCCCTGTCGCCGTACACGGGCGAAGAGGTCGTGAGCCGTCAGTTCATCCTTGACGAGCGTCCGGACGCCATCATCGACATCATTGACGCCACCAACATCGAGCGTAACCTGTACCTGACGCTGCAGCTTATGGAGCTCGACCGCCCCATGGTCATCGCGCTCAACATGATGGACGAGGTGACGACCAACGGCGGCGCCATTGACGTCAACCTGCTCGAGAGTCTGTTGGGCGTGCCGGTTGTCCCCATTAGCGCTGCCCGCAACGAGGGTATCGGTGAGCTGGTGGATCATGCCTTGCACGTGGCGCGGTTCCGCGAGCGCCCCGGTCGCCTGGACTTCTGCGCGCCCGATGGCCCAGACGGCGGCGCGCTGCATCGCTGCATTCACGGCATCGCCAACCTTATCGAGGACCATGCCGCGACGGCACACATTCCCGTGCGTTTTGCGGCGACCAAGCTGGTCGAGGGCGATGGGCTGGTAACCGAGGCGCTTCACCTGGATCGCAATGAGCTCGACGCTATCGAGCACATCATTACCCAGATGGAGGGCGAGGCCGGCACCGACCGCCTATCTGCGCTGGCCGATATGCGTTTTAGCTTTATCGGCGACGTGTGCGGGCGTTGCGTCGTCAAGCCGCACGAGAGCCGCGAACACGTGCGCTCCGTCAAGATCGACCGCATCCTGACAGGTCGTTACACAGCCATTCCGGCGTTTCTGGTGATCATGGGCCTCGTCTTTTGGCTGACGTTTGGCGTGATCGGCGCGGCGTTGCAGGGACTCATGGAGGACGGCATCGCGGTCATCATCGCCTCGGCCGATGCGGGCCTCAAAGCGTTCGGTACCAACGACGTGGTGCGCTCGCTGGCTGTCGACGGCGTGCTTACGGGCGTGGGCAGTGTGCTGACCTTCCTGCCGATTATCGTCGTGCTCTTCTTGTTCCTCTCCATTCTGGAAGACTCGGGCTACATGGCGCGCGTGGCCTTTGTCATGGATAAGGTGTTGCGCCGCTTTGGTTTGTCTGGTCGAAGCTTTGTGCCCATGCTCGTCGGTTTTGGCTGCACCGTGCCGGCCATCATGTCGACGCGCACGCTGCCATCCGAGCACGACCGCAAGATGACCGTCATGCTCACGCCGTTTATGAGCTGCTCAGCCAAGTTGCCGGTTTACGGCTTGCTGTGCGGGGCGTTTTTCCCGAAGGCGACGGTTCCCGCCATGGTCTCGCTCTATCTGATCGGTATCGTGGTCGGCTGCATCGCGGCTTTGGTGCTCAACCGCACGGCATTTAAGGGGGACCCGGTGCCGTTTATCATGGAGCTTCCCAATTACCGCCTACCGAGCGTCAAGACGACGGTGATGCTGGCATGGGATAAGGCCAAGGACTTCATCACCAAGGCCTTTACCATTATCTTTGCCGCTACCGTGGTCATCTGGTTCCTGCAGACGTTTGATATCCGCTTTAATGTGGTCGCCGGCCAGTCACAAAGCCTGCTTGCCGGTCTGGGTAGCATCATCGCGCCGGTGTTGGTCCCGCTCGGTTTTGGCGACTGGCGCGCATCCACGGCGCTCGTCACCGGACTTATTGCCAAGGAGAGCGTCATCTCGACGCTCACGGTGCTTTTGGGCGCGACCTCTCCCGCGGCATTGTCAGCCATGTTTTCGCCGTTTACCGCCTACGTGTTCCTGGTCTTTACGCTGCTGTACCCGCCTTGCGTGGCGTCCATCGGCGCCGTCAAGAGCGAGCTGGGCGCACGTTATGCCGTTGCCGTGTTCGCGTTTCAGGTGACGGTCGCCTGGATCGTGGCGTTTGTCGTGCATTCGGCGGGCATATTGCTGGGGTTGGCTTAGTTATGAATTGACGGCGCAACCTCTGTGTATCGAATTGTTTTCGGCCCCGCTTCTGTACTGACGGATGCGGGGCCGTTGCTATATAATCGCCTCCGCTCAAAACGATTGGAGACGTTATATATGACTCAGACAAGGCAAGACGGCATCACGCTCAAGCAATGGCTCCCACTCGTCGGTCTCACCTGCTGTGCGTTCGTGTTCAACACGTCGGAGTTTATGCCCATCGGCCTTTTGACTGATATCGCCGCGTCGTTCTCGCTCACCGAGGCCCAGGCGGGCATCATGATCTCGGTTTATGCCTGGGGCGTCATGCTGCTGTCGCTGCCGCTCATGGTGTTTGCCTCGCGTTTTGAATTCAAACGGATGCTGCTCGGCGTGCTCGCCGTGTTTTCTCTGGGTCAGTTCCTGTCCGCTGTGGCACCGACCTATCCCATCCTGGTCTGTGCGCGCCTGGTGGTCGCTTGCGCACATGCCGTGTTCTGGTCGGTCGCCTCGATTATGGCCTCGCGCCTGGTCGACACCCGTCACGGGGCGCTCGCCATCAGCATGATCGCCACGGG
>CABUCQ010000049.1 GCA_902490095.1 uncultured Collinsella sp. | reverse complement strand
ACTACGAGAAGATCTATAGCAAGGGTGGTATCGAAGGCGATTCCGAGGCGGAGCTGCGCGAGGCGTTCGTAAAGCTCTACGACCGTTGCCTGCGGGATCTAAACTGTGGTGACGAGTCCTCGTACATCTTTAAGCACCACATTTCTCGCATCGAGCAGCAGCTTTCCTACTACGATCGCGCCTATGCCTGGCAGGACGATAAAGATCAGACCGTAGTGGATTACATTTCGAGCATGACGGATGGCTACTTCTGCGAGCTCACGAGTAAGTTGTTCCCGGGATTGAAGTTTCCGCAACGTACCTATATTAACGAACGGTAGTTCGTATATATTCGGTATACTGTTAGTGGAAAACGTTTTTGATTGATGCACGGGATGGCTATGGACGACCTTTTTTCTGCTTCGACGCGCGAGCGTTCCTTTCAGAATGCGCCGCTTGCGGTGCGCATGCGCCCCAATTCGCTCGACGAGTACGTGGGCCAGCAAAAGGCCGTCGGTAAGGGTTCATGGCTGCGTGCCGCGATCGAGCACGACGTGCTTTCGAGCGTGATTCTGTACGGGCCTGCCGGTACGGGCAAGACGACGCTGGCCCACATTATCGCCAACCATACCAAGAGCGAGTTTGTTGAGGTCAGCGCCGTCACGGGTACCGTGAAGGACCTGCGTCGTGTGATTGATGAGGCCAAGACGCGCCTGAATACGTACGACCGCCGCACCATTCTATTCATCGATGAGATTCACCGCTTCTCTAAGTCGCAGCAGGATGCCCTGCTGCATGCAGTTGAGAACCGTACCGTCATTATGATTGGCGCTACGACAGAGAACCCGTACTTTGAGGTCAACTCGGCACTGTTGTCGCGCGGGCGCGTGGTGGAGCTCGAGCACTTAAAGGACGAGGATATCGCGACGCTCATCGAGCGTGCGCTCGAGGCACCACAGGGCTTGAACGGAAAGTTCTCGGCCGATGAGGATACGGTCAAGACCATCTGCACGCTGGCAGCGGGTGACGCTCGCTCGGCGCTCACGACGCTCGAGCTTGCGAGCGAGATTGCCGTCACGCGTCCCGATACCGAGGGAACGCCAGCGCCTGCGGCGGGGGAGCGCTATCCCATCACCGTGGATGACGTGAAGATTGCCAACCCGCGTCGCGGCTTTACGTATGACAAAAACGGCGACATGCACTACGACATCATCAGTGCGTTCATCAAGTCCATGCGCGGTAGTGACCCCGATGCCACGATCTATTGGCTCGCGCGCATGATTGATGCGGGGGAGGATCCCAAGTTTATCGCTCGCCGTATTATGATTCAGGCTTCTGAGGATGTTGGCAACGCCGACCCGCAGGCGCTTTTGGTGGCGCATGCCGCGTTTAAGTCTGCCGAGGTCATTGGCTATCCCGAGTGCCGCATTAACCTGGCTCAGGCTGCACTCTATGTGTGTTTGGCCCCTAAATCCAACGCGTGTGAGGCTTCGATTGATGCGGCGCTGGCCGATATCCATTCTAGTGGGCTGCGCGAGGTGCCGAGTTATCTGCGCGATCGTCATCGCCCGGGCAGCGACGAATACGGTGTGTATAAGTATCCGCATGATTATCCCGAAGGCTGGGTCGATCAGCGCTATTTGCCCGAGGGGCTGGAGCGCGGTGCGTTCTGGCAGCCTGCCGGGCGCGGCTGGGAAGAGTGGCGCGTAGAGCAAAGCGAGCGCGACCGCAGCGGGAATGCACCGAAGTAGCTGCTGATAATTTTGTCCCACGTTGCTGCTCTTGGCATGTTCGGTCCCCTTTGGGGTACCATGAAAAGCGTCTGTATTTCGATTTTTCCGGGAGGCTTGTATGAGTCCCATTCAAATCGCCCTGCTGCTGCTCGCCGTTGCCGGCGTGTGGGCCATCGCTGAGCTCGCGCTTACCCTGCGCAAGACTCGCAATGTTGTCGACTCGCTCGATAAGACCGTGAACGACCTCAACAACACCATCGCCGAGGCTCAGCCTGTGGTGGCAAAGCTCGATGGCGCTGTCGATGAGCTTACGCCGGCGCTTGCCCAGATGGAGCCGCTGCTTAAGTCGAGCAAGACGGCAGTTGATGCCCTTACCTCCAATCTCGTAGAGGTCGAAGCCGTGGTTCGCGACATTTCTGAGGTTACGGGCAGCATGGCCGAGGCCAGCAATGCTGTGTCTAGCGTGACCGACTCTGCCGCCGGTGCTGTGCAGAAGCTCTTCAATAAGGTGAAGGCTCCTACAGCCGACGCCGATCGCAAGCTCGCCGCTGCCGCTGCGGAGGCCGAGCAGCCTACCGAGCGCGTCCTAATTGGCGAGGACGAGGCCGCCGCGGGCGACGATGATGGTCAGAAGTCTGTATCCAAGCCGGCTCAGTATTACACCTATACGCCCGCCGAGAACTCTGAGGAGTCCTGCGATGAGTAGCGAAGCAACCTGCCCTATCACGCTGACCGTTGCTGGTGACCCGCGTCTCGCTCGCCTTGTGCGCATGACGGCAGCCAACGTTGGTGCCCTGTGCTCTATGTCTGTCGATCGCATCGAGGACATCCGCATGGCTGCTGAGGAGGCTTTCATCTTTGGTTGCACCGCGGTCGACTGCGATGACATCACCATCAAATTCGATGTCGATGAGACCCACGTTGGCATGACTATTACCTTTGGCGATCAGGCTACGGTCGATGAAGACGACCAGGCTGCGGTGTATGCCGAGCTCATCCTCGCGAGCGTGTGCGACTCCTACGAAAAGACTGCGGCGCCCCTGACGCTTTCCCTCGACCTCAAGGCGGATATCTAATATGACCGAACGTTCCCGGAGCGGCAAGACCGCTTGGGACAAGGAGAAAACCCGCGAGCTGTTTCGTCGTTACAAGGAGACCGGTGATCCGGACGCCCGTGAGCAGCTCGTCATGTCCCATATGAACCTGGTAAGGTTTCTTGCCAACAAATTTAAGAATCGCGGCGAGCCGCTCGACGACCTCATGCAGGTCGGCTATCTGGGCTTGCTCAAGGCTATCGACCGTTTTGACCCCGAGCGCGGACTCGAGTTCACGACGTTTGCGACACCCACTATCCTGGGCGAGATCAAACGCCATTTTCGCGACAAGGGCTGGAGTGTGCGCGTACCGCGTCGTCTGCAGGAGCTCTCGGCCAAGGTCAACCAGGCTACTGACAAACTTACCAACGAGCTGCAGCGTTCGCCCAAGGTTGAGGAGATCGCTGAGTATCTAGATGTGACTGTCGATGAGGTCCTCGAGGCTATGGAATCGTCTTCGGCCTATACCTCGGTGCCCATCGAGGCTCCTGGTGCGTCCGATTCCGACGATGCCCCCTCGATTCTCGACCGTTACGACGACGACGACAACGAGCTCGACTTTACCGATGACCGCCTAGTGATCGAGGAAGCCATCCGTGATTTCTCGCCGCGCGAGCGCGAGGTGATCGAGCTGCGCTTTGTGAAGGGCATGACCCAGATCGAGATCGCCAAGAAGCTGGGTATTTCTCAGGTGCAGGTTTCGCGTCTGCTGCGCCGCACGCTTAAGAAGATTCAGGACAAGATCGACCCCGACGGAGTGATGATTCGTTCATGAGTGAGCACCCCCAACAAACCGATCGCGTGCTGCGCGACACCCGCATTCTGACGCTTCGCATTTGGGCTGTTGTCGGCTGCATTGTCATCGCCGCTGTCATCTTTAACCTTATGGGCATCTTGGCGCCGGTTATCGAGTTTCTCGCTGTTGGTTCCATCATTGCCTTTGTGATGTCCCCGATCACCAACTTGCTCGAGCACCATGGCGTGAATCGCGGCATTGGTTCGCTTATCGCGCTTATTGTTGTTGTTGCCGTGCTCGTCGGTGTCGTTTGCATCTTGTCGCCGATTCTCTTTGGTCAGATCATGGAAGTCCTGAGCCGCCTACCCGAGCAGCTTCGTGTTGCGGGTGGCGACCTCAACGAGATGATCTCGCATGCCAAGACGCTCAACAACACGCCGCTCAAGGAGTATTTGGACGACAACCTGTCGTCGCTGGTTGCCGTGGCATCGAAGTATGTGTCTCAGATTGCTGCCGAGCTTGGCCGCGGCGTGTTCCCGCTCATCACCAATACGGCCTCGCAGTTGTTCGTGATCTTCCTTGGTCTGGTGCTTGCATACTGGATGGCCTGCGACTACCCTCGCATGCACCGCGAGATTTGCACCATCATCGGTCAGGAGAAGGAGACCTCGTACCGCTTTATGGTCGCCATCCTTTCTCGCTCTGTCGGCGGCTACATGCGCGGTATGGTCGTGACGTCCATCTGCGGTGGTTTCCTCGCCTTTATCGGTTTTATGATCATCGGCCATCCGTATGCGGTGCTCATGGCTATCTTTACCGGCATCATGCATTTGGTTCCGGTCGTCGGCCCTTGGGTGAGCGCAGCAATCGCCACAGTGCTCGGTTTCATGTTCAGCCCCATTTTGGCGTTATGGACGCTCGTCGTGACGATGGTCGCGCAAAACGTCACCGATAACGTGATTTCGCCTAAGGTTATGCAGAGCTCTGTACAGGTGCATCCTATCATGAGCCTCACGGCGCTCGTTATTGGCTCGGCACTCATGGGCCCCATCGGCATGATTATTGCCATCCCGCTTTGTGCGGCCCTCAAGGGTATCTTCGTGTACTACTTCGAGAATGAGACCGGCCGCCAGCTTGTGGCCTATGACGGCGCCGTGTTTAAGGGCACGCCGTACCGCGATGCCGATGGCAACCCGGTCGCCGCTTACGACGCGCTCGGTGACGACACCTTCATCTATGAGTCCGAGCTCATCGGTAACGAGACTGCGCCCGAGGCCCAGGCGATGCCTAAGCCCGAGTTCGATAATCCCTGGATTAAGCTCTCTGGTCTGCAGCCCGATGCCACGGGCTTCTTCAAGAACCCTTTTGCCAAGGACGATGACTCCAACACGGACGACGATACCAAAACCGGCATCGACGGCTCCATGGACGATGATGACAACTAGCGGGGTAATTCGGATTAATATTCATACGCGCTAACATGCAATTTCGCTGAAGGGCCGGCATTGTGCCGGCCCTCTTTTTTGCACTTGCGCGGTGGGATGGTAATATCGTTACGTTTGAACTGTTTCGATGTGAAACCGAGGAGATTCCCTCTATGAGTGCTGACTACCCGTCAATGACTACGGCCGAGATTCGCTCCAAGTTCCTCAACTTCTTTGAGGAGCGCGGTCTTAAGCTCTATCCTTCTTCGTCCCTCGTCCCCGACGATCCTTCGCTGCTGCTTGCCAACGCCGGCATGAACCAGTTTAAGGAGTACTACCAGGGCAAGAAGACCATGAAGGAGATCGGCGCTATCTCCTGCCAGAAGTGCGTCCGCACCAACGACATCGATTGCATCGGCGAGGACGGCCGTCACCTGTCCTTCTTCGAGATGCTCGGCGACTTCTCCTTTGGCGGCGTCTCCAAGCAGCAGGCTTGCGCCTGGGCCTTTGAGCTCATCACCAAGGAGTTCAAGCTGCCGCTCGACCGCCTGTACTTTACCGTCTTTACCGAGGACGACGAGACCCACGACGTGTGGCGTTCTCTGGGCGTTGCCGAGGACCACATCTCCCGCCTGGGCGAGGACGACAACTTCTGGGCCGCTGGCCCCACCGGCCCCTGCGGTCCGTGCTCCGAGATCTACTTTGACATGGGCGAGGAGGTCGGCTGCGGCAGCCCCGACTGCAAGCCTGGCTGCGACTGCGACCGCTTCCTTGAGTTCTGGAACCTTGTGTTTACCCAGTACGACCGTCAGGAGGACGGCTCCATGCCGGAGCTGCCGCACCGCAACCTCGATACGGGCATGGGCCTGGAGCGCATGGCCGCCATCATGCAGCACAAGACCGCCAATTACGACGGCGACTTGATGCAGCATCTCATCAAGCTGGGCGAGGAGATCAGCGGCAAGACCTATGACGCCGATGATTACTCCGGCGCCAGCCGCTCGCTGCGCATCATCGCCGATCACTCCCGTGCCGTCGACTTTATGATTTCCGACGGCATCCTCCCCGGTAACGAGGGTCGCGAGTACGTCCTTCGCCGTCTGCTCCGCCGTGCCGTGTTCCACGGTCGCCTGCTGGGTATCGAGGGTGCCTTCCTGACCAAGTTCATCGACGAGGTCAACGCTCAGATGGGCGAGGCCTATCCTGAGCTGCTCAAGAACGTCGCGCTCGTCAAGGGTATCGTCGCCTCCGAGGAGGAGCGTTTCTCCACGACGCTCGACAACGGTCGCGTCTACCTGGATGAGGCCCTGGCAGCGCTTGCCGAGGGTGCTGTGCTTCCGGGCGATGTTGCCTTTAAGCTGCACGACACCTTTGGTTTCCCCATCGACCTGACCGTCGAGATCGCCGGCACCGCTGGCCACGACGTCGACATGGACGGCTTTACCGCCTGCATGGAGGACCAGAAGGCCCGCGCCCGCGCTAACGCCAAGGGCGATGCCTGGGGCAGCTTCAACGATGTGTGGGTCGAGCTTTCCGACAAGGTCGCAGCGACCGAGTTCGACGGCTATGACAACGATGTGATCGAGGGCGCCAAGGTTGTCGCCATCGTGCGCAACGGCGAGTCCGTCGAGTCCGCAGCCGCCGGCGAGGACGTCGAGGTCGTGCTCGACCGCACCCCGTTCTACGCCGAGATGGGTGGCCAGCAGGGCGATGCCGGAAAGCTTTCCGCCGAGGGCGTTGTTCTTACCGTTTCTGATACCAAGAACCACAACGGCCTGTATGCCCACGTCGCGCACGTTGCCGAGGGCACGCTGACCGTCGGTGCCGCTGTGACCGCCGCGCTCGACGCCGAGCGCCGTGGCTTCCTGCGCCGCAACCACACCGCCACGCACCTGCTCGACGCTGCCCTTAAGCAGGTCCTGGGCGAGCACGTCTCCCAGGCCGGCTCGCTGGTGACGCCCGAGCACCTGCGCTTTGACTTTACACACTTCGAGGCCCTGTCCTCCGAGCAGCTCAAGGCTGTCGAGGACCTGGTCAACCAGCAGATCTTCGCTTCCAAGCCGGTCGTGACCCGTGTCATGGGCATCGACGAGGCCAAGGCTGCCGGCGCTGTCGCCCTGTTTGGCGAGAAGTACGGCGACGTCGTCCGCGTTGTCTCCGTGGGCGCTGAGGACCAGCCGTTCTCCCGCGAACTCTGCGGTGGCACACACGCTGCCAACACCGCCGAGATCGGCCTGTTCAAGATCATTTCCGAGTCCTCCACGGGCTCCAATGTCCGCCGTATCGAGGCCGTGACCTCTAAGGGTGCCCTCGACTATATGGCCGACCGCCTGGCACTCGTTGACGCCGCTGCTACTGCGCTCAAGTGCCGCGTGGATGAGGTTCCCGCTCGCGTGGAGAACCTGCAGGCCGAGCTGCGCGAGACGTCCAATAAGCTCAAGAAGGCTCTGACCGGTGGCTCCTCCGACGCCATCTCCAGCGCCATCGAGGACGCCGTCGAGCTTGACGGCTATAAGCTCGTTGTCGCTGAGCTCCAGAGCCTTGAGGCTGCCGACCTGCGCAACGTATGGGATACCGTGCATCAGAAGGTCGCCGGCCCTGTCGCTTGTGTCGTCGCCAGTGTGACTGAGAAGGGCACTCCGGCCCTGCTCGCTGCCGGCTCCGATGACGCCGTCAAGGCCGGTTTCCACGCCGGTAACGTGATCAAGCAGATCGCGGGTCTGGTCGACGGTCGCGGTGGCGGTCGTCCCAACATGGCCCAGGCCGGTGGCAAGAATGCTGCCGGCATCGCCGATGCCCTCGCGGCCGCTAAGACCGCGCTCGGCGCCTAAGAATCTAAGAAGTCGCTGTGGTTGCGCTCGCGCTGGACATAGGGGAGACCAGGATTGGCATCGCCGTCTCGAGCCGTGATGGCAAGATGGCGATGCCTGTCAAGGTGCTTCCGGCTGCCGAGGTCACCGGTATGGCCAAGACGTTCCGCTACCTGGTTGAGGACTATGAGCCCGACATCCTGGTAAGCGGACGTCCCCTGACCATGGCCGGTGAGCCCGGCCCTCAGGCCGAGCGCGTTGCCGCTGTGGCGCAAAAGATTGCCGACGAGCTCGAACTTCCTCTGGAGTTTGAGGACGAGCGTCTGTCCTCGCAGGAGGCCAAGCGAATCCTGCGAGAGCAGGGACTCAACGAAAAGCAGATGAGGGGCAAGATTGACATGATCGCCGCCAGCCTGTTCTTGCAGACATGGCTCGATCGTAAAAACGAGGAGGTTTCGCATGCCTAGCGCTTCCGATCCGCGCCGGCAGAGTCGTCAGGGTCAGCCCTCGTCGCGCCCTACTCAGCCTGGTCAGCGCCCTGCGCAGCCGACGCAGCGCGCAGCTCAGTCTGCCGCGCGTCCGGTGCAGTCCTCCTCTCGTTCGGCCCAGCCTGCTCAGCGGACGGCTCAGCAGCCTTCTGCTCGTTCGGCCCAGCCTGCAGGCGGTACCCGCTTTAAGCAGCAGGCATCTACCCAGCGAGTGCAGGCCCCCCAGTCGCATTCGCATCACGCTCTCGGTTCCCACGGCGTTGCTCCGGCTACGCGCTCGAGCTATAACGCGCACGTCCGCCGTGGTACACAAAAGAAAAGCTCCCCGGTGCCTATGATTATCGGTGGCGTCGTCGCCGTGCTTGCGCTTGCTGCGATCGCTTTCTTTGCCGTGCCGGCCGTCAAGGGCTTCTTCGCCGGTGGGGATACGAAGGTCACGGCTGGTCAGCAGGTTACGGTGACCATTCCCGACGGTGCTTCGGGCGATACGATCGCCTCGATTCTCTCCGAGAACCATATCGTCGAAAATCCCAAGGATTATTATGCGGCGGTGAAAAAGCTCAATGCCGATATGTCGCTCAAGCCTGGTACTTATTCGTTCACTACACTCATGGATGCGACCAAGGTTGTTCAGCAGCTCATGGAAGGTCCCAACGCGGGCTCTAATGCGCTGACTATCCCTGAGGGCCTGACGGTCGATCAAGTCGCCGACCGTGTGGCCCAGGCCTACGACAGCATCTCCAAGGAAGACTTCCTCAACCAGGCCAAGGCCTCCAACTACGTGGACGACTATAGCTTCCTTAAGGACGCCGCGAACGATTCACTCGAGGGCTTCCTATTCCCCAAGACCTATTCGTTGGGTGATTCGCCGACGGCCGATGGCGTGATTCGCGCTATGCTCGATCAGTTTAAGACCGAGTACAAGTCGCTTGACTTTGCGAGCTGCGAAGCCAAGATCAAGGAACGCTACGGTGTGGAGATGTCCGACTACGACATCGTCAACTTGGCCTCTATCGTTGAGCGCGAGGGCCTCAACGCCGACCAGCGCGCGCACGTGGCCTCGGTCTTCTACAACCGTCTGGCGGGCAAGCTCGATGGTTTGCGCTATCTCAACAGCGATGCGACCATGATGTATGTCACCGGTGGCGAGGTTACCGCCGACGACCTGCAGAGCGATAGTCCGTATAACACCTATAAGCACGAGGGCCTACCGCCCACGCCCATCTGCTCTCCGTCGCTCGAGGCACTCAAGGCCACACTTGAGCCGACCGACTCCGATGACCTGTATTTCTACATTACGCAGGACGAGGAGTACTTCTCGCAAACCTACGAAGAGCATCAACAGTCTTGGAATTAGCATGAGGATTTTTAGCCCCAAACGTTACGTTGCCTCGGTTGATCGCATCGACCTTGATACCCTGTGGGCCGACGGCAAACGCGCCATTCTGCTCGATCGCGATAACACCTTGGTGCCGCGCGACACCGAGCAGGTTCCCGCCGCGGTTTCCGCGTGGCTCGATGCCGCCCGCGCCAAAGGCTTTAAGCTGTGCATGGTGTCCAATAACTGGCATCGCGACCAGGTCATGGCATCAGCACGCGAGCTGAGACTCGAGGCCATCAGCCATGCCATGAAGCCGGCGCCGTTTGCCCTCAAGGCGGGTCTTAAGCGCCTCGGCGCCACGGCCGACGAGGCGGTGCTGATCGGTGATCAGCTCTACACTGACGTGTGGAGCGGCAACTTCGCCGGCGTCGATACCATCCTGGTAAAGCCGCAGGCCACGCAGGACCTGTGGTATACGCAGATCTTCCGTATCTTTGAGCGCCGGGCCCTGCGCGACCTTCCCTGCGAGGATTAGGTCTCGCTATGTCCCAGCACACCAAACACGGCTGCGACCATATCTTCTTTATCGGCTTTTTGGGCGCGGGCAAATCGACGCTCGCGCGCAACGTCGGCACCATGTTCAAGAGGCGTTTTATCGATACCGACCGCCTGGTCGTCCGCCGTTGCGGCAAGTCGGTAACCGAGATTTTTGAGACCGAGGGCGAGGATCGTTTTCGCGAGCTCGAGACCTCGGCACTCCGTTCGCTTCAAAGTGAGCGCAGCCTGTTGGTATCGTGCGGGGGTGGCATTGTCGAGACGCCGGTGAATATTGAGCTGATGCACGAAATGGGTACGTGCGTGTACCTCGAGGGCGACTTCGAGGATTCGATTCGCCAGATTCGTCGGTCCGACACGCGCCCCGATTTCCGCTCGCCCGAGCATGCCGCGCGCTTGTTTGAGCATCGCCGTCCGCTGTATCGCCAGGCCGCCGATATTACCCTTGATATTCGCAACAAGTCCTTCGAGGACGTTTCCTACCTTTGTGCCGAGATGCTTTTGGAGCGTGGACTGCTATGATTCGCCGCCAACTGATCAATTTCCAAAACCGCAGCGTCGATGTCCGTGTCGGATTGGGCGCGTTCGATGAGCTGTCGCGTATGTTTGCCTCGGCTGTGGGCAAGCCTAAGCGCGCGATGGTGGTTTGGAACTCCGCCACATCCGAGCGTTTTGGTGAAGTCGTCGAGCATGCGCTGGTCGACGCCGGTTTTGCCGTGTCGCAGTTCTCCCTTGAGGTTTCGCCTGCTGGTGCCACGCTGGCCGATGCCGATGCTATCTTTGGCGCCTTGTCTGCCAACGGCATTACCTGCGACGATCTGGTTGTCGCCGTTGGCGATGCCGCAACCTGCTCGGTTGTTAGCTGGTGCGCCAACCAGTGGTGTGGCCGAACCGAGTGCGCGCTGCTGCCGACGACCTTCGACGCCATGCTCACGGTCGCGACGACCATGAAGCCGCTCATTGCCTCGTCGTCGAATGCGCTTCCCGCTATCGCGTTCCGTCCCGAACCGGGCTTGGTTGTGTGTGATCTCGACCTTGTTCGCGAGGCGGAACCCGAGGACCTCAAGTTCGGCTATGCGGTACTTGTTGGCACCATGCTTTCGAGCAGCAAGTCCCGCTGGAATCAGTTTACTGAGACCGTCCCCGAGATTCTCGCGGGCGAGGAGGTCGCACTCGTCAATGCCGTTCAATGGTCTCAGACTGCCCGCAAGGACGTGCTGACGGCCACGAACCCGAGCGCTCGCCATGCGCTCGATTTTGGCAAGACGGGGGAGCGCACCCTGCGCGCTTGCTTGGGCGATGCCGCTTCGCAGGTCCCTGCCTACCAGCTGTTGTCCGAGGGCATGCGCTTTGAGGCGCGCCTAGCACACGATGCCTGCGACTTCGATATCGACTATGTGTTTGATCTCGATGACTGCCTGGAGGACTTTGGCATCGAGGAGCTTGCCTTCGATCTGGAGCCTGCCGCATATATCGAGGAGTTCCGCAGACAGCAGTTTGTCCGCTCGAACCGCAGCATGCTGCCGCTGCCCGCGGCGCTCGGCGCCATTCGCCTAACGAACGTTGAGGACGAGGTTCTTGAGCGCCATGCTCACGCCTACTTGGCTTCTCGTAAAGAACTTCTCTAAGATTTATTGACTTCCATCGTCTTTCGTATCATGTTGAGGGGCGGGTTTTCAATCGGTTGCGGATCGCATGCGATTCCGTCGTTCGGTTGAGACCCGTCCCGTTTATATTGAGACAACAAGAAAGGAATCTGCATGTCTGAGTTTGCTGCCGGTCCTGCCGGTCGTATCGAGCGTGTCCGTGCCCTGATGGTCGAGCGTGGCTACGACGCCATCGTGGTGCGCGACGAGGCCAACCTTCGTTGGCTTACGGGCGTGAAGGGCGTCTTCGACTACACCTTCGAGTTCCCGCACGCTGCGTTTATTACGGCCGACCAGTGCCTGTTCCACACCGACTCGCGCTACCTCAACAGCTTTGAGGAGAACACGCCAGCCGGCAGCCCCTGGGTCTACGACATGGATGAGGGCACCATCCCCGGTTGGGTCGCCGGCAAGATCGCGGCCAACAAATGCCGCGTCTGCGCTGTCGAGGACGATATGCAGATTAATTTCTACCAGGGTATTCAGCGCGGCCTGGAGGACCGTTCCGTCGCCTGTATGCTGCCGCTGATGCACGACGATATCCGCAAGATGCGCGCCATCAAGGACGCCGAGGAGATTGAGCTCATGCGCCATGCGCAGTCGATCACCGATGCCGCCTTCCAGCACATGCTCGGCTTTATTAAGCCCGGTATGACCGAGAAGCAGGTACGCAACGAGCTCGAGAACTTTATGTTCGCCAACGGTGCCGACAGCCTGGCCTTCGGTTCCATCGTCGCGAGCGGCCCCAACACCGCCAACCCGCATGCCGTGCCGAGCGACCGCGTGATCGAGAAGGGCGACTTTGTCCTCATGGATTACGGCGCGGGCTACTGTGATTACCGCTCCGACATGACGCGCACTGTCGTGATGGGCGAGCCCACCCAGGAGCAGCTCGACCTGTGCGCACTCGTGCGCCGTACGCACGAGGAGTGCGTCGCCGCCATCCATCCGGGCGTTGAGGGCAACGACATCTTCAAGCTCTCCAAGAAGATCATCGGCGATGCCGGCTATGGCGATTACTATAACCATGGCTTGGGTCACGGCGTGGGCATCGACATCCATGAGCTGCCCAACTTTAACCGCAGCAAGAATATCATCGAGGTCGGCTCGGTTATCACCATGGAGCCCGGCGTCTACCTGCCCGGCGTGGGCGGCGTGCGCCTGGAGGACTACGGCGTGGTCACCGAGAACGGCTATGAGCCCTTCACCAAGACCCCGCACGACCTGCACGTTATCGACTGCTAGTTTACTTCAGTAGATAGTTTGGGGCGGGGCGTCCGGATCGATTCGGACGCCCCGCGTTCTCTTTTTATGCG
>CABUCQ010000048.1 GCA_902490095.1 uncultured Collinsella sp. | reverse complement strand
AAAGCTGGTTTAGCCAAAGAAGCGCTTGATCTCGATCTCGGCGTTCTCCAGGCAGTCGGAGCCGTGAATCACGTTGGCGTTGACATCGACGGCGAAGTCACCGCGGATGGTGCCGGGGGCAGCATCAAGCGGGTTGGTGGCGCCCATAAGGGTGCGCATCTTGGAGACGGCGGAAAGACCGGAAACAACCATCTTGACGACCGGACCGCTCGTCATAAAGTCGCACAGACCGCCAAAGAAGGGTTTGTCGGCCAGATGGGCGTAGTGCTCCTCGACGGTAGCGCGCTCGAGCGTGGTCATCTCCATGCGCTCGATGACAAGGCCGCTGCGCTCGATACGAGCAACGATCTCGCCGATCTTGCGATCGCGCACAGCGTCGGGCTTAATCATGATGAAGGTCTTCTCGATAGCCATAAGGTAGCCTTTCAAGTAGGTTCGCGCGTGCCCAAGTCCCATTCCGGCACCCGCCTGAACTGCATCGTAACAGAGTTTTAGCTGCAGTTAAACAAAAAGCTGTTTATTGAAGCGCTGTAATTTATTGAAGCGTTCCATATGTGTCACTTCTGTTTCGAAGCCCGATTAGAGTACCATCCGCTCCGCCACCAACTGCACCGAACCGAGCAGACGGTCGGTTGCCGCCCGTGAACGCACCCCCTTCACAACCTGCCCAAAGGTCCTACAGAAGTTCTCGACAAGCTCCTCCCTTCCCTATAACAAAACGGGCGCCCACCGTAGCGAGCACCCGTAAAGGCAAGATATGATGAACGCACCAGACAGACGCATCCTATAAGCTAATTAGCTCCGTGGCCCATCTCGACGACCTTGGTCAACGAGCCAAACACACCTTCGTCGGCAACGAGTTGTGCCTCGGCACGCTGCAGCTGCACGGCAACGGCGGCAGGGGCGGTGCCGCCCTCGGTCGTGCGCGCGGCGACAATCGACGGGATGTCGAGCGCCTCGGTAATGTCGCGCTCAAAGAGCGGGCTTGCCTCCTGGAACACCTCAAACGGCAGGTCCTCAAGATTGCAGCCGCGCTTCTCGCACATCAGGACCAGATGGCCCACCACGGCATGTGCCTCGCGGAACGGCAGGCCACGCTTGGCCAGGTAATCGGCAACATCGGTGGCGGCAAGGTGCCCCACGCCGCACTCGCGCGCCATGGCATCCTCGTTGACGGTCCAAGTCGAAATCATTCCGGCCATAACGGACAGGCACTGCATGAGCGTATGGGCGGTATCGAGCGCGCCCTCCTTGTCCTCCTGCAAGTCCTTGTTATAAGCAAGCGGCAAGCCCTTCATGGTTACCAGCAGCTGCACCAGGTTGCCGTACACGCGACCGCTCTTGCCGCGGATAAGCTCGGCAAAGTCGGGGTTCTTCTTCTGCGGCATGATAGACGAGCCGGTGGAGTAGGAGTCTGAAAGCGTGATAAAGCCAAATTCGGAGCTCGACCACAGCACGATCTCCTCGGAAAGACGCGACAGGTGCATCGCCGTGACGGATCCGGCGTAATGCAGATCGAGCAGGAAATCACGGTCGGAAACCGCATCGAGCGAGTTGGGAATCACGCCCGCAAAGCCAAGTTCAGCAGCCGTCATCTGGCGATCGAGCGGATAGCTCGTACCGGCAAGCGCGGCAGCACCCAGCGGGCAGTTGTCGGCGGCATCAAAGGCGGCCTTCAGGCGCGTAAAGTCGCGCGCGAACATCCAGGAATACGCCAGCAGATGATGCGACAGCAGCACGGGCTGAGCGTGCTGCATGTGCGTGTAGCCCGGCAAAATCACCTTGTCGTACTTCTTAGCCGCATCCACCAGCACATGGCGCAGCTCTAGATTGGCCTCCATGAGCTCCTTGGCCAGCGCCTTGACGCCCAGGCGCGTGTCGGTCGCCACCTGGTCGTTGCGCGAACGTCCGGTATGCAAGCGCTTACCGGCCTCGCCGATGCGACGCGTCAGCTCGCTCTCGATGGACATATGAATGTCCTCGTCGTTGATGTCGAAGGTGAAGCTGCCGGCATCGATATCCTGTTCGATTCCGGTCAGGCCCTTGGCAATCGCCTGCTCGTCCTCGGCACTGATGATGCCCTGGGCGGCCAACATCTTGGCATGCGCCTTAGAGCCGGCGATATCCTGCTTATAGAGATGTTTGTCGACCGGCAGCGACGTGCCAAACTCCTGCGTGACCTCGGCCACGCCCGCCTCAAAACGACCGCCCCAAAGAGCCATGGAACCGTCTCCTTTCTCCAAATACCAAAACAAGCGTCCAAAGCAATGTGCCCTGTCGCTAAAGCGATTTATCAACCGCTAGTTTTACACACTCCCTGCCGCGCGCGGGGCCATGTGGCTAATTTGCAAAGAAGTGACGCACCATGCACTTGGCGCCCAACGTCTCCCTCCGGATGTTGCCCTGCGAACCATCGATCCAGGCCTTCAGGCTCATAGGAACGTCCTCGACCCTTACAGCATCGAACTCGGGCGCAAGGGCAAGCAAAGCATGCGCGATAGCATTGAACATAATGGATACTCCTCATATATATAGGCACAGAGCCGCCAAATTGATAGAAGGAGCCCCGCCGGACAACCCCGGCGGGGCTCGGACTCAGCCGCAGACGCGGCATCATATATGCGGGCGGAACGTAGGGGCCACCGATGTTAAGAAGTGTCAGCAAGCATAACGAAAGGTAGGGACCCCGTGCGCCCGTTATGTATCACGCGGATGGGCCGCGCGGATACCAAGGGAAGGAGGCGCTAGGCCTGGGCGGCAGCAGAGCTGGGGCCCTGGACCTTTGCCCACGTCTTGAGCGACAGCGTATCGATCTCGATAAAGCCGGCGCTGGCCTTCTCGTCAAACGTGGTGTCGCGGTCGTAGGTAGCCAGACCGTAGTCGTAGAGGCTGAAGGGGCTCTTGCGGCCGACGACATGGCAGTTGCCCTTAAAGAACTTCAGACGGACAGTGCCGGTCACGAACTTCTGGGTGTCAGCCATAAAGGCGTCGAGCGCGTTTTTGAGCGGGCTGTACCACTGGCCGTTGTACACGGCGGTGGCCCAATCCTGCTCGAGCTTAATCTTGGTCTTGAGCAGGTCGCCCTCGACGCAGATGTCCTCGAGCGCCTTGTGGGCGGTGATGAGCGTCAGGGCGCCGGGAACCTCGTAGCACTCGCGGCTCTTAAGGCCCACCAGGCGATCCTCGACCAGATCGAGACGGCCAAAGCCATTGTCGCCGGAGATCTTGTTGAGGGCGATGACGATCTCGGAGAGCTTCATCTTCTTGCCGTCGACGGCGACGGGCTTGCCGGCCTCAAACTCAATCTCGGTGTAGGTCGGGGTGTCCGGCGTGTCCTCGGGGTTCTTGGTCATAACCCAAGCGTCGTCGAGCGGCTCGTTCCAGGGATCCTCCAGGTGACCGCACTCAATGGCACGACCCCACAGGTTGTCGTCGATGGAGTAGGGGTTGTCGTTGGCACCCTCGGGAACCGGCACGTTGTGAGCGTGGGCATAGGCGACCTCGTCGGGACGGCACTTCAGATCCCACTCGCGCACCGGGGCGATAACCTTGAGCTCGGGGTCGAGGGCCTTGACGGCGGCCTCAAAACGGACCTGGTCGTTACCCTTGCCGGTGCAGCCGTGGGCGACGTGGGTCGCGCCAAACTCGTGGGCGACCTCAACAAGCTTCTTGGCAAGCAGCGGGCGAGACAGGGCGGAGAGCAGCGGATACTTGTTCTCGTACATGGAGTTTGCGGCGATGGCCTTAGTCAGGAACTCATCGGAGAACTCGTCGCGCAGGTCGAGTACCTGGCAATCGAGAACGCCCAGGTCGAGCGCCTTCTGCTTCTTGGCATCCAGTCCGGTCTCTTCCTGGCCCACGTTGCCGCAGACGCAAACGACATCGAGATTCTTCTCGTCCTGGAGCCACTTGACACATACGGATGTATCAAGACCACCGGAATATGCGAGAACGACTTTTTCCTTGCTCATGGCTGTTTCCTTTCGCCCTTGGTAGCTAGTTAGAACATCGGTCAGTTGCAAGTCATTTCAAGGTCATATACCGTGCAATATCAGGTTATTCAGCAGAATGCATCACAGGCATGCCCTAGAAACATGCGGCTATGTCGTGCTTAAACCCAACGACCTCAAAATGACTCTGTTGAGGCAATTCGCCCCATGTGGACAGAGACGATTGTTATCGTCGTCGGGAAATTGCGCGCTGACGGCGGAGAGCATTGTCTGCAGTGGTGATGATCTGTACGAACTGCATCTGCCTCTCCTTTCACGTATCGCCGGGCGCAATTCAAATATCGCAAACGGTACCTTTTCCTCGGTAAGCGGCTCTTTTGCCGTCTCCGTTTTCGATGTTCGCTATATTACGATAAAGTGCACGCTGCGCAAGCGACAAATTCAAATTTCTGAAAAGTTTTTTCATTAGTTTGTGAATTGCAGTGCAAATACGCACCATTCCTGCGAAAATACGCTCGACTACTAGTTGATGGTTATAACGTCTGAAACAATCTCGAAACGAAAGGCGCATTTTTATGCAAACTTACGAATCGGACGCCAACATCGGCAACATTAAGATTCTCGCCGTCGATATGGACAAGACGCTGCTGACCGACGAGCGTGTGCTGCCCCAGGGTCTTGATGAGCGCCTGGACAAGCTCGCCGACGCCGGCATCGTATTCTGCCCCGCCAGCGGACGTCCCGCCCCCAAGCTCGAGGAGATGTTCGAGGGCATCAAGAACCGCCTCGCCTTTTGTCCCGACAACGGAGCGTGCGTGATCTATCGCGGCAGCTATATCTATAAGAGCAATATTGACGTGGAGCTGTATCAGCAGGTCTTGAACCGTGCCTCGGAGGATTCTCGCGCTGTCCCCGTCCTGTGCTGCTTCGACGAGTTCTACGTGCTTGCCCGCGACCATCAATACCACGACGAGATCAGCGTCTACTACAACACAATCAACTACGTCGACAGCTTTGAGGGCATTGATTTCGAGTCCAACAAGATTTCGGTCTTCTTCCCCGGCTACGACGCCGAGCCCGCTTTCCGCGAGACCTATAGCCCCGAGTTCTCGGACAAGCTCTACGTCACCAACGCCGGGCGCGAGTGGATCGACTTTATGAACCTGGGCGTCGACAAGGGCGCCGGCGTCGCTAACCTGTGCGAGCACCTGGGCATCGATATTGCCGATGCTGCCGCCGTGGGCGACACCTACAACGACATCCCCATGCTCGAGCGCGTCGGGCACAGCTTTATCGTGGACAATGCCGAAGAGCATATGAACGCGCACGCCAAGTGGCGCATTCCGAGCAACAACGACGGGGGCGTACTGACGCTCATCGACGCCATCTTGGCGGCTCGTTAACGTTGCTCGTCGGACCTGGCCGGGCGAGCGGGTAAGTTTTTCGTTCGGTCAGGTCCTGGGCTCGCTCGGAAAGCACATTAAGTGCTTTCCGGCTCGTGCGGAATCTACGAAAAACTTACCCGCTCGCCCGGCCAGGTCCTGCGGTGACTTGCTTGCCGCCTGGATGGCGTCTTGGCGCCTAGAGACTTGGCTGATTTTTTGGAATGAAGGGGGCTCCTTGATGGCAAGGAGCCCCCTTCTGCTTTTGGTCACTTTGGGGTTGATGGAGGGTCTTTATTTGGCGTCGGCCCAGGTTATGCCGGTGCTGGCTTCGGCGATGAGGGGTACGCGTAGGTCTACGACGTGTTCCATGACGTCACGGACCATTGCGGTGAGGCGCTCAACCTCATCGATGGGGCACTCGAAGTCTAGTTCGTCGTGTACTTGAAGAATCATGTGGGCGGCAAAGCCTTCTTCTTCCAGGCGGCGGCTCACGCGGGCCATGGCGATTTTGATGATGTCGGCTGCGGTGCCCTGCATGGGGTGGTTCATGGCCGTGCGCTCACCAAAGCCGCGGAGCTGTGGGTTTTTGGCCTTGAGCTCGGGAATATGGCGTCTGCGGCCATACATGGTCTCGGCATAGCCCGCCTGCTTGGCGCGCGCCACCACATTGTCGAGGAACGTGCGCACGCCCGGGTAGGCCTCGTAGTAGCGATCGATCATATCGCGCGCCTCGGCCATCGAGATACGCAGCGACTGCGACAGGCCGTAGGCCTGCTGGCCGTACACGATACCAAAGTTCACGGCCTTGGCGCGACTGCGCAGGTCGGGCGTTACCTCGGGCACCGGCACACCGAACACGCGCGCCGCCGTCTCGGCATGGAAGTCCTCGCCCTCGTTAAAGGCGCGCACCAAGTGCTCGTCACCTGAGAGATGCGCCAGCAGACGCAGCTCGATCTGCGAGTAGTCCACCGCCAAAAAGACGCTTCCCTCGCCTGCCGAAAACGCCGTCTTGACGGTACGGCCCAGCTCAGAGCGCGTCGGGATGTTCTGCAGGTTCGGGTCGCTCGAGGACAGACGCCCCGTCGCGGTGATGGTCTGGTTGTACGTGGTGTGCACACGACCGTCGCCACGACGCAGCGGACCTAGCGTGTCCAGATAGGTCGACTTAATCTTGGACTTCTCACGCCAGTCCAAAATCAGGCGCACGATCTCGTGGTCGCGGGCAAGGTCGCTCAGCACCTTGGCGTTGGTCGAATAATAGCCGCGCTTAGTCTTCTTGAGGCCCTTGGTCGGAAGCCCCATCACATCAAAGAGCACGTGCGACAGCTGCATGGGACTACCGATGTTAAACGTCTCATCACCCGCCAGGTCGCGAATGCTGCGCTCGACCTCGGCAATCTGGGTCGCCAGACCCTCGGACAGACTGTGCAGGCGCTCGGGGTCCACGAGCATGCCCGCGCGCTCCATCTTGGCAAGTACCGGAACGAGCGGCATCTCGATGCCATCGAACACGTTGGCGGCGTTCTCGCGGGCCATGCACTCGCGCAACGGCGCCACGAGCGCCAGCGTCAGAGCCGCAGTACGGGCGGCAGGTGCCGGAGCGTCCTCGCCGGCACCCTCTGCGCCGCGCGCCGCAGGCAGCGCCATCTGCAGATACGTATCGGCAAGATATGCCTCATCGAACTCGGAGCGGTCGGAATCCAGCAGGTAGGCGGCAACCACGGTATCGAAGATGCGCGTAGAATCGACTGCCAGCGGATCCATGAGCTCGGGCTCAGAAGAATCGATGGGCGAAAGCTCGTGCAACAGCACCTTCATATCCGGGCTCGCCACGCGACCCTCCATAAACAGACGCGCGAGCACGCCAGCAATCACGCCGTGGACGAAGTTGAAGCCCTCAACCTCAGCCGCCGCGCAGCTGTCGCCCTCCTCGAGCGCGAAGAGGCCCTTGGACGTCGCCAACCACAGCGTGCGCGTCAGTCCAAAGAGCGCGCCCTCTTCCTTGTCATCGTCCACCACGGTGGCGACCCACTCGCCCGCCTCGATCGCACGCGAAACCTCGGACGCCACGTCAGCAAGCGCCTCGGCATCGCCGGCAGCGGTGCGCTCAATCGTGGGCATCTCAAACGTTCTAGCAGCGGCAGCAGCGCCACCCTCGTCACCGATCAGCGCCAAGAAACGGTTCTGCATGGCGGTGATGCCGAGCGTACCCAGTGCCGCGGAAACCTCATCGGCAGAATACGCCGGGAAGGACGTCGCCTCAAAATCGAGTTCAACGGGCGCATCGGTGCGGATGGTCGCGACCTTGCGGCTCAGCAGAGCATCGTCGATGTGTGCGCGCAGGTTTTCGCCCATCTTGCCCTTGACCTCGTCGGCATGCGCGATGACCTCGTCCAGGCTACCGTACTGCGCAATGAGCGCGCTCGCCTTTTTGGGGCCGATGCCCGGCACGCCGGGGATGTTATCGGACGTGTCGCCCTTCAGACCATAAAAGTCGGGCACGAGCGCCGGCGTGATGCCGTGATACAGATCGTCCACGCTCTCGGGCGTCATGATCGCCACGTCGGACAGGCCCTTGCGGGTCGAGACCACGTTGACGTGCTCGGTCACGAGCTGATACATATCGCGATCACCGGTCACCAGCAGCATGTCGCAGCCGGCCTCCTCACCCAGGCGCGCCATGGTTCCCAGGATATCGTCGCCTTCCCAGCCCTCAGACTGCAGAATCGGCACGTTGAGCGCACCGAGCAGCTCCTTGATCATAGGGAACTGCGCATGCAGATCGGGGTCCATGGGCGGGCGCTGCGCCTTATACTGCGGCAGCATCTCCATGCGCACGCGCGGCTTGCCCTTATCAAACGCCACGACCACGCCGTCGGGGTTAAAGGCATCGATCATCTTAAGAAACATGTTCAGGAAGCCGAAGATCGCGTTGGTGGGGCGACCGTCCGGCGCGTTCATAGTCGGCGGCACGGCGTGGAAGGCGCGATGCATGAGCGAGTTGCCGTCGATAACGGCAAAGGTGCGGCGCTTGTCAGACATATTGAATACCTCGCTTTAGGCTGGGCACGGTTTGCTCACTCCAGTTTACACGCTCCCCGCCCCGCGGCCACCTCACATCAAGCTCCCCCGCCACCGTGAGCCCGCGCGTGATACGATGGCTCACGGTACATCAACCAGCACGATCGATCCGAAAGGAGCCTGCGTCATGGAGCGTCCCTGCGCATGGAAAAAGTACACGCCACAGCAAGTCGAGGAGCTCGAGGAGCTTTGCCGCGGCTATAAGCAGTTTTTGAGCGAGAACAAGACCGAGCGCCTGTGCGTCAAGACCGGCATCAAGATGGCCGAGGAGGCGGGATACGTCGACCTGGAGACCGTGATCGCCGAAGGCCGCGAGCTCAAGGCAGGCGACAAGGTGTACGCCGCCAATCACGGCAAGGACCTCATGCTCGTCAACCTGGGCAACGCCCCGCTCGAGCAGGGCTTTAACATCCTGGGCGCCCACGTGGACTCGCCGCGCCTAGACCTTAAGCAGAACCCCGCCTTCGAGGCCGGCGACATGGCTTATCTCGACACGCACTACTACGGCGGCGTCAAGAGCTACCACTGGGTGGCCTCCCCGCTCGCACTCGTGGGCGTCATCTGCAAAAAGGACGGTACCACCGTCGACATCAATATCGGCGACAAGGCCGACGACCCGGTCTTTACCATCTCCGACCTGCTGATCCATCTCTCGAGCGAGCAGATGTCTAAGCCTGCCAAGGACGCCGTCGACGCCGAGATCCTCGACGTGATCGTGGGCGGCCGTCCCGTCAAGTTCGATGAGGACGACAAGGACGCCCCCAAGGAGCCCGTCAAGCAAATGTTCCTGGACATCCTTAAGGAGCAGTACGACGTCGAGGAGGAGGACTTCCTCTCCGCCGAGATCGAGGTCGTGCCCGCCGGCCCCGCCCGCGACATGGGCCTCGACCGCTCCATGATTTTGGGCTATGGCCACGACGACCGCGTCTGTGCCTACCCCTCCATGCTCGCCCAGATCGACGTCGCCAACGTGGAGCGCACGAGCATCACGCTCATCGTCGACAAGGAGGAGATCGGTTCCGTGGGTGCCACCGGCATGACGAGTCGCTTCTTCGAGAACACCGTCGCCGAGATCATGATGCTCGCCGGCGAGGACAGCCCGCTGGCTCTGCGCCGCGCGCTCGCCCGCAGCCGTATGCTCTCCTCCGACGTGTCCGCCGGCTTCGACCCGGGCTATGCCGGCAAGTTCGAGACCAAGAACGCCGCCTTCATGGGTCGCGGCCTGTGCTTTAACAAGTACACGGGCAGCCGCGGCAAGGGCGGCTCTAACGACGCCGACGCCGAGTATGTGGCCCTCGTCCGCGACATCATGGACGAGGCCGGCGTGGACTTCCAGACCTGCGAGCTCGGCCGCGTCAACGCTGGTGGCGGCGGCACCATCGCCTACATCATGGCCAAGTACGGCATGAACGTCATCGACTCCGGCGTTGCCGTCCTGTCCATGCACGCCCTGTGGGAGGTCGCCAACAAGGCCGACATCTACGAGGCATATCGCGGTTACAAGGCCTTCATCGAGCGAGCCTAACCAAACCCTTGTAACTTGCGGTGAAATACGGATTCATCAGGCCTACCAACGGGGAAAGCGGTCTGTATTTCACCGCAACTTTTTTAGCGGGAGGAGGATTCCGTGCTACAGGTCGTCATTTCGCCCGCCAAACAGATGCGGACAGCTCAAGATGCCTTTGACGTTTTGGGCATACCGCCTTTTGCACATCAGACGGCCCGGCTCCATCAGGCACTGCTGGGCATCGAACGCGAGGATGGCGCAGCAGGTCTTCAGGCCCTTTGGAACGTGAGCGACAGGCTGCTTACAACGTGCCTGGATACGCTTCACGAATTTATGCCCGCCCTGAGCGATGCCGACCTCGCCGATCCCGATATCGCGCGCCGAATCTCCCCCGCCGTCATGTCCTACCACGGCATCCAATACCAAAGCATGGCGCCCGAGGTCATGGATGCTGCACAGCTCGACTGGCTGCAAAACCATCTCTGGATCCTCTCCGGATTGTACGGATGTGTGCGGCCTTTCCATGGCGTTGAGCCCTATCGGCTCGAAATGGGAGCCAAGCTCGCCGTCAACAACGCCCGTGACCTCTATGCGTTTTGGGGCGACAAACTTGCATGCGCCATTGCACCGACCGGCTCCAACACCACGGTCGTCAACCTTGCCAGCGCGGAGTACGCCAAGGCCGTTCTACCCCATCTCGTAGGCGACGCCACAACCGTCACTTGTCTCTTTGGCGAAGGTGTCCGCAACGGCAAGCCCATCCAGCGCTCGACCGCCAGCAAAAAGGCGCGCGGCTCCATGGTGCGCTGGATGGCAGAAAACAAGCTCGAGGACGCCGCCGGTCTTACCGAGTTCAACATCGGCTATCGCCACGTCCCCGAGATCTCATACCCAGGCACCCTCGTGTTCATCAACGAACAGATGCTCTAGACCCGCCACCCAAAACTGACCCGCTCAGCCTTCTCTATATAACTTGCGGTGGAATAGTTCCTATTTGAGCCTTTTATCGCACAATCAGGAACTATTCCACCGCAACTTTTATGAATTGGCTGGCTAGGCTCGACACCTATTCTGCTAGACCGTCGGCCTTTGCAATCCCGTTTGTCGAACCGTCCTGATAGATAATCTTGACGTGCTCAACCTCGGAAACCGCAACACCCGTCGGAGGCTCCAGACGCCATTCCGTCAGGGCGATATCCATGGTCGTGGGCACATCTCCTTGATCTTTGAGCTTCACCGTCAGCGTTTTGAGCGCCGCGTCAAACGTCACGCGTTCGATTTCTTCGCCCGGAATGGACCCACCACTCAGCTGCAACTGCACAAACTCATCGCGCGGGTACCAATAATCGCCCGGAATGGCGAGCGTATTGGCATTACCGCCAGTACTCCTCACCGTCATAATCGGCAGGGCATCGTCGGCTTCAAACCCCCAGGTGACGCCGCCACGACCGCCGAACGTCCAAATACAAAAGGCAATCACCAACACGGCAAGCACCGCAAAACCAATCGCGACAAGGCCATGGTGCGCACGGCTTTCCTCGGCCGATACATCCCATTGTGTCTCTCGATATAGATGCTTGTCTTCCATGTTCGCCTCCCCACAGGCACGCTTGTTGGCCCAATCGTACCCATTCAGGCTATACTTGAGCCCACCACATAAACGGGGAGCTTGCAGGACAAGACGGCAGGCTGAGACTGGGCGCGCCCGCCCTGACCCGCAAACCTGATATGGGTAATGCCAACGAAGGGAGCCGTGCCAATGAGCACACAGACCGAGCCCAAGCTCGTCACGCAAATCGACTTCGCCCGCGCCGGGCAGATCACACCGCAGATGAAGGAGGTCGCCGAGCGCGAGCATCGCGACCCCGAGTACATCCGCGAGCGCGTGGCCGACGGCCGCATCGCCATTCCCGCCAACATCGTGCACATCAAAAAGGGCATGCGCGCCTTTGGCGTCGGTGAGGGCTTGTCCACCAAGGTCAACGTGAACCTGGGCATCTCGGGCGACAAGGCCGATGCCGCCGAGGAATGGAAGAAGGTCAAGATCGCCGAGGACTTTGGCGCCGACGCCATCATGGACCTCTCCAACTCGGGCAAGACGCGCCAGTTCCGCCAGCAGCTCATCGACGAGACGCCGCTCATGGTGGGCACCGTCCCCATGTACGACGCCATCGGCTACATGGAAAAGCCGCTGGTCAAGCTCACCAAGGACGACCTGTTCGAGGTCGTGCGCGCGCACGCCGAGGACGGCGTGGACTTTATGACCATCCACTGCGGCATCAACAAGTCGGTCACCAAGACTTTTAAGGAGACCGGCCGCCTGATGAACATCGTGAGTCGCGGCGGTTCACTGCTGTTTGGCTGGATGGAGGTCACCGGTAACGAGAACCCGTTCTATGAGTTCTACGACGAGTTGCTCGAGATTTGCCACGAGTACGACGTGACGATTTCGCTCGGCGACTCCTGCCGCCCGGGCTGCCTCTACGACTCCAACGACGCCACCGAGACCGCTGAGATGATCGAGCTGGGCAAGCTGTGCAAGCGCGCTTGGGCCGCCGGCGTCCAGGTCATGGTCGAGGGCCCGGGTCACATGGCGCTCGACGAGATCGCCGCCAACATGAAACTGCAGAAGCGCCTGTGCCACAACGCCCCGTTCTATGTGCTCGGACCGCTGGTGACCGATATCGGCGTGGGTTACGACCACATCACCGCCGCCATCGGCGGCGCCATCTCCGCCAGCTCCGGTGCCGACTTCCTGTGCTACGTGACACCGGCCGAGCACCTATGCCTGCCTAACGCCCAGGATGTGCTCGACGGCCTCATGGCCACCAAGATCGCCGCACACGCCGCCGACATCGCCAAAAAGGTGCCCCACGCCCGCGACATGGACGACAAGATGGGCCAGGCACGCCGCAAGCTCGACTGGGATGCCATGTGGGAATGTGCGCTCGACCCAGTTACAGGCAAGAAGCGCTACGAGGAGTCCCCCGCCGCCACCGAGGGCACCTGCACCATGTGCGGCAAGATGTGCGCCGTGCGCACCGTCAACACCATCATGGACGGCCTCGTCATCGACCTCGACAACGAATAAGCAGGCAAGAGGGCGCTCGGCGTCAAAGGGAGGTTTCCGATGAAAGCAGTGCTCAGCATCGCAGGCTCCGACTCAAGCGGCGGAGCGGGCATCCAGGCCGATATCAAGACCATCGCGTCGTATGGTCTATACGCGGAAACGG
>CABUCQ010000047.1 GCA_902490095.1 uncultured Collinsella sp. | reverse complement strand
GATCCGGTTCGACCGGGCCGCGCGGCAAGGAGATATATTGCCAGACCGGAGGGGCCCCGTGGGCGGGAATTCCACTCTTCACAAGTCCTACACAATACATCGCTTCCTATATAAGTCATAGAAAGGCTGGTGCAGAAATACTGCACGTATCAGATGATGACCCTTCGGTTAAGAGTTATATAAAGATCGGTCACCTGTAAGTGTCTATCTACCCGCGCTTTTGCTATATAAACCAGCGCCTCAGATAAAAAGAGGGAGCGCCGCGCACAACGCGACACTCCCCTAGCGATTCAAGAGAATCTATTAGGCCTCGAGAGCCTTCTTGGCGATGGTAGCCAGCTCGTTGAAGGACTCGATGTCCTCGTAAGCCATCTGAGCCAGGACCTTGCGGTCGAGCTCGATGCCGGCAACCTTCAGGCCGTGCATGAACTGAGAGTAAGAGATGTCGTTCAGGCGAGCTGCAGCGTTGATACGAGTGATCCAGAGAGAACGGATCTCGCGCTTCTTGTTGCGGCGATCACGATACTGATACTGCAGGGAGTGCTGGACCTGCTCTTTAGCATGCTTGTAAGTACGCGAAGCGGCACCGTAGTAACCCTTCGCACGGTGCATAACGGTACGGCGCTTCTTCTTGGCGGCAACAGCGCGCTTAATACGTGCCATGTTCTATCAACTCCTAGACGGTAAAACGAAAAACGGGAACGCGAACTTAGGCGAGACGCGACTTGATGACCTTGCGGTCGGCAGCGGCAATCTCGGTCTCCTGACGGAAGCCACGCTTACGCTTGGTGGACTTCTTGCTCAGGATGTGGCTCTTGAAAGCCTTGGCGCGCATAAGCTTGCCGGTACCAGTCTTGCGGAAACGCTTCTTGGTGCCGCTGTGGGACTTCATCTTAGGCATGAAATACTCCTTAATCGGTTACAGAACACTAGTTACTTGGTATCGCTTGCCGCTTTATCCTCATCGAAGGCGCCCTTGATCGGGGCGAGCAGCATAAGCATGTTACGGCCTTCCATCTTAGGCTTGGACTCGACCGTAGCGTAAGGCTTGACATCCTCGGCGAGACGCTCGAGAACGTTAAGGCCCTGCTCCGGGTGAGCCATCTCACGGCCGCGGAACATGATGGTGATCTTAACGCGTGCGCCCTTCTTGAGGAAACGCAGAACGTGGCCCTTCTTGGTCTCGTAGTCGCCAACGTCGATCTTGGGTCGGAACTTCATTTCCTTGACCTCGACCTTGGACTGGTTCTTACGAGCAGCCTTGGCCTTCATGGCCTGCTGGTACTTGAACTTACCGTAGTCCATGACCTTGCAGACCGGCGGCTCCGCGTTGGGAGCGATCTCGACCAGGTCGAGACCCTGATCGTCGGCGACGCGCTGGGCATCGCGGATGGCGAACAGGCCGAGCTGAGAGCCATCGACGCCAATCAAACGGCACGAAGATGCAGTGATCTCGTCGTTGATGCGGGTGTCATCAGACTTAGCTATTTTCCCTACCTCCATTCATAAAAAAATAACCCGGCGCTTCTCAGCAACCAGGTCGTACACATAGACTTCCTCGATTTGAGGAAGGTAATCTAAGTTGTATGACCAGTCAGCTGCTCATTGGCGCCAAAAGGTGGGAACCCTCGGGTTCCTCTTTAGGGCATTGCGGGAACAACGCCTTGCGAATAATAACACGTACAGCGCGTTATCACATTACGTACACGAAAAAGGGGCCTTGACCCCCTTGAACGCTCGCTTGCATGTATGGTGCCCGAGGCGAGACTCGAAGGGCCTTCGCTTCGCGAAGCCCCGGGCTTCGGGCGCGCGGCGCCCTCGCCACGCTCCGCTACAAACAGGCCACAGGCCTGTTTGCTTAACGCTTCGCGCGCTCACGCGAGTTCGGCACGAAAAAGGGGGCCGCAACCCCCCTTGAACGCTCGCTTGCATGTATGGTGCCCGAGGCGAGACTCGAACTCGCACGTTGTTGCCAACGGTGGATTTTGAGTCCACTGCGTCTGCCAATTCCGCCACTCGGGCACGCAATGCGTGAGTTAGTTTATCACAGCTTTCTACCGATTAGTCCGAAAATGGAACTTCGAGCATTTCGATGAGTTCGACCGTGCGGAGCATCTCGCGCTGACGGCATCCGCGACCGTCGACCGAAGCCTCACCCATCTGGTTATCGTAAGGGTCCTCGCGCATGCCGTCGAAAGAGGGGTCAAACTCTGCCTGGAATCGATTGTTGGCCACCATACGCCACGGGTCGAGATTGCCAAAGTAGTGACGGCGGCGCCACTCCTCCCCCATCCTGCGAGCAGAAGATCCAAATGACACGTCGGCGTTGAGCCAACCGGTCTGCGGCGTATAGAACTCTGCCCAGTCGTGCGACCCCACCGAATCGGGCGCAACGTACAGGCCGCTCTCCCAACGGGCAGGCACGCCCGCGATACGGCACATGGTGATAAACGTGAGCGCCATAACGCCGCAATCGCCGCGGAGCGAATGCGCGCAGTCATCGGCAATAGATCCCAAAAGCAAGTACGGCGGCTGATAGCGATAGTCGATATGCTGCGTCAGGTAATCATAGATAGCACGGGCGCGATCGAGCGGATCCACGAGTCCGTCAACAACACCGGCCGTCAGCTGCTGCAGATAAGGCGTGAATGCAATGTGCGGACGGTCCTCGGAAATATCCTCGGGCAGAGGCGCGTCCATACGCGGATGAACCGGAAGTGTGCCACCGTAGACATCACAATAAACAGCATCGATGTGATAACGATAGGTCACCGAGAATGAGCGTTCACTCGAAGAAGACCACGAGGCGGTACGCGCCGAAGCGTTCGCGGGAGCAACAGCACCCTCCGGCGTCATGTCGAGAATCTCGACCCGAGACTGCTGACGGCAGGCAGCCGCGACGGGAAGCCAAGCGCAAACGGTCTCCCCCTCCAGAGCGCCGGGGACAGACACGGACGCTTTAAGCGTAATGACGCGAGCCAATCCGTTTTGCGACTCCATCTCCTTGAGCATCTCGTTGCGCAGTGCAATTCCGTCCGTAGGATCGGGCCGCATGCCGGGAACCTCTTTGGGATATACGCGAAGCGAATCGAGGAAGTTGTCGAGAACGAACAGCTCGCCGTCGATAAAGCGCCAGTCAATACGCTTACGGTCAATCAGATCGTCAAACTGCTCCTCGGTAAACCCAGGCCACTCCTCGCGAATCATCGCAATGGCTCGATCGCGCGACACCGAAAAATGAAGCGGCGTCTCAAGCATGCGATACCGCTCGGCACGAACGCAGGCTGCCAGGGAAGGCTCAGGATTCTGCCTCAAAAGACGATCACAAGCCGCAACAGCCTGCGTCAAATATCCGGCATCCTTGAGTCGAAGAATCTCGGGCGGCAGTCCAATATCGAGATGGCGAAAGTCATCATTGCAAACATCAACAGAGCAACCAACAGGACCCTCGTCAATAACCTTCCCATCCGAAGGCAGCACATTAATAACAGCCATACCAAACTCCAAGTCATCAGAACTCTTGAAGTCCATTGTAGCGAGATAAAAAAGAAAGCCCCAACAAGGGAGCCATCAACACCGCCGAGCGGTAGTCAAAAAATGAATTCAGCCCAGTAACCCTGTAGCGAGTTAACGAAGGAGGCCCCGTTCACCCGAAGCTTTTCCCATTGCGCGACTTCTGGCAAAGCCAGTAGCCCTCTTAATTCAGACTCGTAACCCTGCGGCGGTAAACGAAGGAAGCCCCGTCTCCCGGAACTGTTTCCTTGGCGCGACTTCTGGCGAAGCCAGGTGAGCGCAAAGGAAACAGTGTAGGGAGACGGGGCTTCCGGCGGGAAGTTTAGCGACGCTTACGCCTTGTTGACGGAGCCAAACTCCTCCATGAGCTCCTTGGTGCGGGCAACGATGTTGTCGCGACCAGGCTTGAGGAGCTTGCGGGGGTCAAAGCCCTTGCCCTGCTGATCCTTGCCGGCCTCGATGTACTCGCGAACGCCCTTGGCGAAGACGAGCTGCAGGTCGGTGTTGACGTTGATCTTGGAGATGCCCAGGGAGATGGCCTTCTTGATCTGATCCTCGGGGATGCCGGTGCCACCGTGCAGAACGAGGGGCAGGTCGCCGGTCTGAGCCTTGATCTCGCCCAGGCGCTCGAAGGAAAGGCCAGCCCAGTCGGCAGGATACACGCCGTGGATGTTGCCGATGCCACAGGCGAGGAAGTCGACGCCCAGGTCAGCAATCTGCTTGCACTCAGCAGGATCAGCGAGCTCGCCGCTGGAGGTCACGCCGTCCTCGGTACCGCCGATGCCGCCAACCTCGGCCTCGATGGACATGCCCTTGGAGTGGGCAAGCTCAACGAGCTCCTTGGTGCGGTCGAGGTTAAGCTGGAAGGTCTCCTCGTGAGAGCCGTCATACATGATGGACGTGAAGCCGGCCTCGATGCACTTGAAGCAGTCCTCGTAAGAACCGTGATCGAGGTGAAGGGCGACGGGAACGGTAACGCCCGTGGCCTCGACGGCAGCCTTGACCATGTCGGCGCAGACCTTGAAACCGCCCATCCACTTAGCGGCACCAGCGGTGCACTGAAGGATCAGCGGAGACTTGGCCTCCTCGGCGGCCTGGAGAATAGCCAGGGTCCACTCGAGGTTGTTGGTGTTGAAGGCACCGAGACCGTACTTGCCGGCCTCGGCCTTCTTGAGCATGTCTGCTGCGTTGACGAGCATAAAAGAAACCTCCTGTAAGGTTGCTCCGATAACGCCTGAGATTTTACCACGACATACCCGAGCATAAACGTTCGTTTGTTCACGAATACCATCCGATTGGACAAATTTTGACCGTTTGCCCCACAGAATCGACCCACTGGGGAAAATAGCTTGACGATTGAGCGGTCTTCGTGGTTCGAAAGACGGCTTCGAGCCTACATCTGCATAAACGGGTTCTGCATAAGTTCGCGCGCCATCGTGGTCGAATCGCCATGGCCCGTCAAGCAAACGGTATCGGGCGGAAGCGTCTTGGCAAGTTTGGAGAGCGAGCGCATAATCGCCGCCTCGTCACCGCCGGAAAGATCGGTACGACCGTGACTGCCCGGGAAAAGCGTGTCGCCCACAAAGGCGATGTTCCCCTGCTCGGTCGCGGCGAACAGGACGATGCCGCCCGGCGTATGCCCCGGCGTCTCGATCACCTGCAGACAGACGTCGCCCACCTCGATTGTATCGCCCTCGGCAAGCAAGCGCGTCGGCTCACCCGGATCGGGCGTCTCGATACCCCACATGGCGCGCTGCTCCTCGATATTTGCGCGAGGTACCGTCACGTCCTTAGCGCACAACTCATATAGTGCGCTGTCGCCAACGACAGCTCGAACCCCGGCAACCCCGCCAACATGGTCGGCATGACCGTGCGTGCAGACAGAGCCGAGTACGCGCACCTCGGGATGCGCGGTGCGGATATGCTCCACAAGACGCTCGCCCTCCCACGCCGGATCGACGATTAAGCACTCGTCATTCGAAATCACGGCGTAGCTGTTGGTCTGAATCGGGCCGTTGACGAGTGTCTCAATCGAAGCCGCACCTCGGGGTGTCAGGTCCAAAGTCATATCGCCCATGCGCATACCCTCCTTCTAAAATACGTTCGAGGCACCAAACGATGCCTCGAACGTAACCAATATCTATGATGCTGAGAGGCTCTCGCACCTACACACGGCGTTTGAGCTGAGCTCCGCCTTCGCCGGGCATAAGACGGCGAGCGTCGTAGACCGAATCGACACTGCTGATGGAAGCCAGCAGCGGATCCAGACCGCTCGCGTCCGAGATCTCGACCATGAAGCGCAGGGTTGCAATACCCTCGCGGTTGGTCGATGTGGCGGCAGAAAGGATATTGCCGCCCGCATCGCCAATGGCAATGGTGACATCCTTGAGCAGGCCCATGCGGTCCAGGCACTCGACCACGATCTCGACCTGGAAGAGGGTGTCGGCAGCGCCGTCCCACTCCACATCGATCATGCGCTCGGGATGTTCCATAAGACCCTTGACGTTGGGGCAGTTGGCGCGATGCACCGAAACGCCACGACCGCGCGTGATGAAGCCGACGATGTCGTCGCCCGTCACGGGGTTGCAGCAATGAGCCAGACGGACCAGCAGGCCGCTGTTGCTCTCGCCCTTGACGATAATGCCGTTACTAGCGCTCTTGCCGCGCTTTTGCGGCTTGCGGTTGGAGCCGCGAGCAGGCTGCCTCACGACCTCGGCGATAGCCTCGGCCTTGGTGAGCTGTTCCTCGGGCTTGGGGTCCAAGATTTGCTCGACCTTATTGCCCACAGCGCGCGGGGCAACCTTGCCGGCGCCGACGGCGGCAAACAGGTCCTCGAGCTGCTTGAAGTTAAACTGCTCCGCCACGGCGTTGAGTGCACGCGTCGAACGCGGCGTAGAAATGCCATAGCCACGCTTACGCAGGTCCTTGGCCAGCATATCGCGACCGGCGGCAGCGTCGTCGTCCTTGGTCGCAGCGGCAAAATAGCGGCGGATCTTTGACTTGGCGGAAGGTGTCTTAACGATCTTGAGCCAATCGCGCGACGGCTTGGAACTCTTGTTAGTCAGGATCTCGACACGGTCACCCGTCTTAATCTCGTGCGTGAGCGGAGCCACCGCACCGTTGATTTTGGCGCCGACGCAGTGGTTTCCCACCTCGGTGTGAACGGCATAGGCAAAGTCGAGCGGCGTGGAGCCGGCACGAAGCGCCATGACCTCGCCTTTGGGCGTGAAGACAAAGATCTCCTGATCGAACAGATCGACCTTCAGCGAGTGCAGGTATTCCTTGGCATCGGTGATCTCGTCGGAAGCCGCCCAATCGAGCGAATGCTTGAGCCAGTTGATCTGGTCGTCCAAACGTTGAGCGTCATTGGTCTTGGAAGCAGACGATCCGCCCGACTTCTTATATAGCCAGTGGGCGGCAATGCCGTACTCGGCCTGCTCATGCATCTCGTAGGTTCGAATCTGAATCTCGAGCGGACGAGCCGTAGGGCCGATGACCGTCGTGTGGAGCGACTGGTAGTTATTGACCTTGGGCATGGCGATATAGTCTTTAAAGCGACCAGGCATGGGGTGCCACAGCGTATGCACCGCACCGAGCGTGGAGTAGCAATCGCGCACCGAATGGGTAATTACGCGCAGCGCCACCAGGTCGTAGATCTCGGAGAACTCCTTGCCCTTGCGCTTCATCTTTTGGTAGATGGACCAATAGTGCTTGGAGCGGCCGTTGATCTGGAAGTCCTCCAGACCAATGCGGTTGAGCTCATCGGTAAGCGTCTTGATGGTCTCGGCAAGGTAGCGCTCGCGGACCTCGCGCGACTCAGCCACCATGCGCGCGATGCGCTGGTAGGCATCGGGCTCCAGGTAGAAGAAGGACAGGTCCTCGAGCTCCCACTTAATAGAGCTCATGCCCAGACGGTCGGCCAGGGGCGCATACACGTCCATGGTCTCGCGAGCCTTAAACAGGCGACGGTCCTCGCGCAGGGCTGCCAGCGTTCGCATGTTGTGCAGACGGTCGGCAAGTTTAACGATGATGACGCGAATGTCCTTGGACATGGCGAGGAACATCTTGCGCAGCGTGAGCGCCTGCTTCTCGTCCATGCTGTCGACTTCGATGTTGGTGAGCTTGGTCACGCCATCGACGAGCTCGGCCACCGTATCGCCAAACAGGCCGGAAACATCGGTGAGCGAGGTCTCGGTGTCCTCGACGGTATCGTGCAACAGCGCGGCGCACACCACGTCACAATCCATCTTGAGATCGGCCAAAATGATGGCAACCTCGACGGGATGGTTAATGTACATCTCACCCGAGCGGCGCTTTTGGTTACAGTGTTTCTCGGCGGCAAAGCAGTAGGCTTGCTCCACCTTGGAGAAGTCGTCCTCATTCATATATTTGAGGCACAAGCGCTCCAGCTTGTCGTAGCTGTCCGCCATAATCTCGGGCGGCAGCTCATCGGCATGCTTATAGTGCTCCATCTCCGAAAACGGCTGGAGGGTGGAATCATGGGCGGTACGGGCTGCGGCATCCATCGAGGTCCCCTTCCCCTAGGCCCGCGGTACGATCGGGCGGTTAACTTTGGCTAGCATATCAGAAGCGCACGAATCGAGCGCCCAGCTCCGGAAAGCCGAAAACTCCATGCGCGAGCGCAAGCCCTCCAAATAGCGAATTGACCTGCTCAATTGCACGCGGCCGGGGTTTTCGGCCATCGCGATGCG
This sequence comes from uncultured Collinsella sp., assembly GCA_902490095.1. GTDB lineage: Bacteria > Actinomycetota > Coriobacteriia > Coriobacteriales > Coriobacteriaceae > Collinsella. The sequence goes on along the minus strand of CABUCQ010000047.1, from coordinate 5,197 downwards.
ACGGGTGTCGTCAAACCCCGAAACGCGACAAAAACCAAGCTCTTCGAAGATTCCCAAGCCGCTTTCCACCGAGCGCTCGTCGACCGGCGTGCGAGCATCGATGGCAAGGCACATCTGCGCGATGTCGATATCGCTCGCGCTAAAGAAATCGTCCCCGGTCTTGCCGCGGTTGGAGCGCCACATGGTCTGCAGCGCGCGATAGAGCGTGACGAGCTCGTCGCGCTCGGGCGCATAGCAGTCGAGTAGGCGCTCGTTAATACGGGCGTCACGCGACGAATAGAGTAGATGGATCACGGCGGGTTGGCCATCGCGACCGGCGCGGCCGCTCATCTGGTTAAACTCAATGCCGCCAAACGGCATGTGATAGAGCACGACATGGCGAATATCGGGAAGGTTGACGCCCTCGCCAAAGGCGGATGTCGAGACGATGCAGCTGAGGCTGCCGTCTCGAAACGCCTCCTCTACGCGATGGCGGTCGGTGCGCGTAAGGCCAGCGTTATAGAACGCGATACGGGTCGCACAGTCGGGAACGCGTTTGCGTAGTGTCTTGGCGAGCGCCACGGACTGGTCGCGCGAATTGACGTAAATGACGGTCTTCTCCCCCGTCGCCACGATCGACACCAAACGGTTCTCGCGACTTGCAAGATCACGGTCGTCCTCGAGCTGCAGGTTCTCGCGCACCGTCTCGTCGACCACCGTGTGAGTGATTGGAAGCATGCGGGCAAGCTCGGCCACGACCGGAGCCGTCGCGGTGGCCGTCGCGGCCATAACGACCGGGTCGCCCAGGGCTTTGAGGATATCGGGCATGTCGAGATAGGCGCTGCGGTCGCCGCCCTTGGCAAGGCCAGCGTGGTGCGCCTCATCGATAACGACAAAACCGATGCGCCCCGAACGCGCAAAGCGGTCGCGGTGAATGGACAGGAACTCGGGCGTCGTGAGCACGATGCCGGTACGGCCCGAAGCCAAGCCGGCAAACACGTCATCGCGCGCCGCCTCCACGGTCTCGCCGGTCAGCACGCCAACGCCAATGCCAAGCGATGCCATCGTCGACGAGAGGTGATAGGCCTGGTCGGCAACAAGCGCACGCAGCGGATAGACAAAGATGCTCGCACGTCCGCGAAGCACCGCCTCACGCGCGGCATGTACATGGAAGATGAGCGACTTGCCGCGCCCCGTTCCCATAACGGCCAGAACACTTTGGTGATCGGCCAAGGCATCGAGCGCCTCGACCTGTGCGCGGTGCGGCTGGTTCGATCCGATAAAGCCGTGAATGAGCGAGCGCGTGAGCTCGGTATAGGAAAGCTGGGCAAGCGTCTCGCGCTTACGCGACTCCAGGCGCAGATCGGAGTCCGCCGGTTGTACGCCGCGGCGAAGCTCACATGCCGGATCGTCGATATTGGGTGCCGTGGTATCGCGCACCAAGACATCTTTGATCATGAGCTTGGGCTTCACACGCCCCTGCCAATGCTCGGCAACGGCCTCGAACACCAAGTCGACGGCGCTGTCGCAATTGATAAGCCTGTCGATCTGCGGTACGCGGAACATAATGGCCGGCACGCTCGCGGCTCCATCCGTCGCCACGAAGCGCATATGCTCGCCGGTCTTACCCACCACGGCGCGATCACACATCGTCACGCCCTCGGCAGCCAGCAGCGGCACCTTATTACCCTGGCCAAACGGCTCAAGACGGGAGATCTGCTCGATGGTCTCAATATTCAGCTCGGAGAGGTCGACGGTGGCGGCAACCTCGTCGGTGTCCTCAAAGTCCTCGGCGGGAAGCTCGGACAACACGGCGGAAAGACGTCGACGAAACTCATCGAGCTTAGATGCCTCGATGGTCACGCCCACCGCACCGGCATGCCCGCCGCGGCGAATCAGCAGGTCGGAGCAGCGCTCTACGGCCTCGAACAGGTTGACCTTGCCTACCGAGCGGCCCGACCCACGTGCAACGCCGTCCTCGATCGAGAAGAGCAGCGCCGGCACGTGATAGCGATTGGTCAGGCGGCTCGCCACGATGCCCTTGACGCCCTCGTGCCAGCCCTCGCCGCCCACGACGATTGCGCGCCCGCCGTCATAAGCCTCCTCGACCTTCGCCATGGCATCGCGCGTGAGCTCCGCCTCGATCTCACGGCGCTGGCGGTTGATTTCCTCGAGCTCAGCCGCCAGCGCGCTTGCTTCGATGGGATTGCGGGCAAGCAGCAGGTCGAGCGCCAGCTTGGGATCGGCCATGCGGCCGGCAGCGTTTAAGCGGGGAATGAGCGAGAATGACAGGCCATCCGCCGTAATGCTCGAAAGGTCCGCCTTGGCAAGCGCGGCAAGCGCGATATAGCCGGGGCGAGCGGTTACGCGCATCTGCTGGATGCCCTCGGCAACCAGCGCGCGGTTCTCGGGCGTGAGCGGCATCATGTCGGACACGGTGCCCAGCGCCGCGACCTCGATTAGCGAACGCCAATACGACGGCTTGCCCAGGCGCTCACCCAGGACTTGCACCAGCTTGAGCGCCACACCAGCACCGGCAAGCTCGCGCGAGGGGCCCTCGTCCTCGAGCTTGGGGTCGGTCAGGGGCACACCCTGCGGCACCTGGTCGGAGGGCTCGTGATGGTCCGTGACCACCAAATCGATCCCCAGGTCCTCCAAATAGGAAACCTCTTCCTTGGCGGCAATGCCGTTATCGACGGTCACGATCAGCTGGGGGCGAGCGAGCTCGTTAACGCGGTCGAGCGCCGCGCGCGAAAGACCGTAGCCCTCATCAAAGCGATGCGGAATAAACGGCGTGACATCGGCGCCAAACGTGCGCAGCGCCTCGGTCAACAGGCAGGTCGACGTAATACCGTCAACGTCAAAATCGCCAAAGACTGCAATGTGCTCGTGGTTGCGAATAGCACGCTCGACGCGGTCGGCAACGACCGACATGCCCGGGATAATGAGTGGGTCGGCCCAGTCGCGATCGAGCGAAGGCGTCAAAAACAATTGGCCCTCTTTGATGGAGTCAATGCCGTGCGCGACCATAATGCGCGCCACCAGCCCGGGAATGCCCAGACCAGCCGAAAGCTCCTTTTCGAGCTCGGGGTTTTGCTGAGCGACCGCCCAGCGATGCGTCGTCTTAAGCGATGACATAGGCACCCACCCCTGATAGGGGCAGGTCGCCGCGATACCTCTCACGGTTCATAGCGATGAGTCCTCTGTGTATGCCCGCTTCGGCAGGCAGATCTGTTGAACGGTTTTATTATACCGTGCAGCGCGGACGCAAAACGCCGCGGTGCGCCGCGGTTTCGGCAAACGATGGCGGTAATGGCCTCGAAATAATCGAGCGTTTCAGCCGCACGGACGCATACGAGCGTCTAGCATATCCATACAAACGAGTTCGCGGATAAAGGGAGTCACGGGACATATGAAGCAATGGGCTGGACTGGGAAAGTTCCTCGCGGGGCATATGCAGATCATCGTTCCGATTTGCGTGGCGCTCGGCGTGCTCTTTCCCCAGCAGATCGGCGTGCTCAAGCCCATTGTTCCCGCCCTCTTCGCCTTTATGACGTTTCAGGGCGCGCTCAGCAACACCTTCCACCAGGTAGCCGAGGTGTTCCGCCGTCCCCTGCACCTGATTTTGGCACTGCTCGTCTCGGCGGCGCTTATTCCCATCGCGGCCTATGCCATGGGATCGTTATTCTTTGGCTCCAATCCCAACCTTGTCTGCGGCATCGTGCTCGAGTACAGCGTGCCCGTGGCCGTCACCGCTTTTATGTGGATCAGCATGTTCGGCGGCAACGGCCCGCTCGCGCTCACCATCATCCTGACGTCCTCGGTTATCTCCCCTGTGACGATTCCGCTCACGCTCAAGCTCCTGCTGGGCGCCACCGTCTCGATCGATGTGCCGAGCATGATGCAAGACATGGCCTTTATGATCGCCATCCCCGCCGTGCTCGGCATCGTGATCAACGAGCTCACGCGCGGATGGGGGCACGAAAAACTCTCCCCCGTGCTCTCGCCCGCCTGCAAATTCATGATGATGGGCGTTATCGCCTCCAACTCCACCGCCATGAGCGAGTACGTGCTGCACATGAACGCGGTGCGCTTGGAAGTCGCCCTCTTTATTTTGGTCTTCGCCATCAGTGGCTTTGTCGTCGGTTTTCTGGTCGCCCATACGCTGCATCTGCCATATAGCGAGACGACCACCATGTGCTTTACCTGCGGCATGCGTAACATCTCTTCGGGCGCCGTCATCGCCACGCAGTACTTTCCGGGCGAAGTCGTGTTTCCCGTCATGTGCGGAACGCTGTTTCAGCAGGTACTCGCCTCGCTTATCGGGCATCTCTTTGAGCGTCTGACCGGCGAGGAGCGCGCCGCCCAGCGCAAGCGCGTCGAAGCCGGCCGCGACGCCATGGCACGCTAGACTGTCCGCATTACGCGGGTGTTAGTCTTGCTATACGAGCGTTTCCAGATGCGCACGCAGGCGCTCAGCATCGATATCGAGCGTTGTCTCAGCATTGACCTGGGCCAAACGATAGCCGACAAAGTAGGGCGAAACCACCCAACGTGGCAGCGCCTTGGCAATGGTCCGACCGCCCAGGTGATAGAAGAACAGGTTGTACGACTCTGCGCGACCACCGTGGTGCTCGTTCAGGATATAGCGCAGAGCTACCTGGATCGCATCGGCGAAGAGATCCGCCTCGGCTTGGTCTCTCGTGTCATCGCTGGCGGCGATTCCCTGCGGGGCTGAAACGTTGACCTCAAAGAACCCCATGATCGGTTCGGTTGAGATGTCGACCGAGATTCTCCCCTGTTGCCAGACACTGATGCCTTCAAAGTTGGCTGAGGCCAGCGCCGCATAGCCGTCCTCCTGTTCCAAGCCCACAATCTGCATGTGTGGATGGACGAGGCTGCCGCCCGAAAGCGGGCCTTTGTTCTTGTACATGAGCACACTGCAGTACTGTTGGGAATCGATCATCTGCTGCCAACAGCCCAGGGCAAACCGCATCACATGATGCAGCTCATCCGGTTCATAGGTCACCAGGTCGGCGTCGTGATTGGCAGACTCGATCAATACGGTCTGACGTGTGGCCCGCAATGTCTTGAACTTATTCTCGAGCCAGATGCAGTCACCATCGCGCTGGATGATGTTGGCAAGCCCCTCCGTGTCGCAAAAGGGGCACGCGGTGCCAGGGCGACGATTATCGTCGGGCTTACCGCTCGCCTGCTG
>CABUCQ010000046.1 GCA_902490095.1 uncultured Collinsella sp. | reverse complement strand
TGTTTTTATGTCCTGCTCATATCGTCTGTGCCGGCAGGCGGGGACACTCCTTTGTTAGAAGATCTGACGCAGGTCTCCGCGGTTGAGGGCTTCGTCGAAGAGGTGCTTGAATACCGCGCTGCCGTGCAGGCCATCGTGCTCGAACTCGTTAGTCACCCAGGCATGCGAGTTGCCCACGCGGCTGAGCGTATCAAGCTGCAGGCCCGAATCCACGTACATGTCGTCGAAATACACCGCGGCCTGCAGGGGCACCTCGTTGCACGCCAGTCGCTGCGGGTCGTAGATCTTGTCCCAGCTGGTGTCTTCCATCAGCAGGTCCATGGCGGGCTTGAAGGGCTTGAGCTCGGGCATCTGCTCGAACATCCACGGGAACATGGCCTCGCCGGTAAACATGAGCGGGCGCGCGAGTGTGTCGAACTCGGCACGATGGGCCTTCTCCTCTGCTGCGGCCCAGCGAATGGGCATGGTGTCGCCGTCGGCGTAGATAAACTCCTGCAGTGTCCAGTACAGCGGGTTCGTGCGTGTGTTGGTGCGCTCGAAGGCGCGCATCAAAAAGCTGTCAGATACCGAGGCGCCGCAGGCCAGCGTGCCGTCGCCGTCAACAAAAGCGTGATCGATAATCCAATGCATGCGCTCAAAGCTCGGCTTCATGCCAAAGTCGCTGCCCATGAGCTGTAGGCGCTCGACCGTCATCGGCGAGCCGTCGGGCAGCACGGGCTTCTGGGCTTCGAGCGCATCGGCCAGGGCTGCCACGCGCTCGACGTCAGCGGGGTAGCGGTCATAATACTGCTGCGTCTTGGCGGCCATGCGCGGGAAGGTGTGCGCGTAGACCTCGCTTGCGCTCGCCGGCACGTGGGGGATTCCGCCGCAGGTAAAGCTCGCCGCCACGCCCTCGGGGAATAGCCAAAGCCCACTAGACGCAGGTACTCAAAATCGCGCACGATGGAGCTGGCGAGATGGCGCTTGAGGAAGTCCGCCTGCGAGCGTGCTGTATCGGCGCCGGCGGCCGTTGCGCGATCACCCAGTGCCTTGATCGTGCGTCCGTCCACGCAGCTACTGCGTCCGGTGCCGCGCTGGTCGGGAAGGACCACGCGGAAGTGCTTGACGGCCTCCTCGATCCAGCCGTCGCTTGTGGGCGACAGCGGACGCGGGCTCTCGCCGCCGGGGCCGCCCTGCAAAAACAGGAGCAGCGGCAGATCGTCGTTGATGCGGTCGGGCGCGCAAACCACGCGGTAGAAGAGCTTGATGCTCTCGGGCGCGCCGGCGATGGGTGCCGGCATAGCGCCGCGGCGCATGGTGCTGCCGACGGCCAGGAGCATCGGCTCCAGGCCGCGCCAGTCAAGGGGGACGTCGATGCTGTGGTCCTCGACATAAAGGCCGGGGACGTGGTACGAAGTGATGAGGGCCATGTGAGTCTTCCGTTCGTTGCGGTGTTTCGGGTTGACCAATTCTACCGCCGCGGGCGAGGCCATGCGCAAATCGGCTACCATGGTTGTAAGCTTCTAGGAGAAAGGGCCGCCCATGTCGGTCGATATAGCCACGTACGTCCACGATCTTGCCGTTGCCGCCAAGGCAGCGTCGGCCTCGCTTGCCACGGCGAGCGATGAGCAGCGTCAGGAGGCCGTGCGCGCCATGGCCGAGGCGCTGCGCGATGGCGTCGATTCCATCGTTGCCGCCAACGAGCTCGATATGTCCGCCGCGCGCGATGCGGGTACCTCGGCCGGACTGCTCGATCGCCTGCTGCTGACGCCCGAGCGCGTCGAGGGCATGGCCGCCGGCCTGGAAAAGCTCGCCGAGCTGCCCGATCCCGTGGGCCGCGTGCTCGACCACCGCGTGCTTGCAAGCGGCGTGGACTTGACCCGTGTGAGTGTGCCGCTGGGCCTGGTCGCCATGGTCTACGAGGCGCGCCCCAACGTGACGGCCGACGCCGCAGGCATCTGCATACGCACCGGCAACGCCTGCATTCTGCGCGGCGGTTCGCTGGCCTATCACTCGTGTGCCATGATCGCCGAGCTGCTGGCCGATGCGCTCGAGGCCAAGGGCTTCCCGCGCGAGGCCGTGTCGATGATCGAGTCCACCGACCGCGAGGCCACTGGCGAGCTCATGAAGCTCCGCGGTATTGTCGACGTGCTCATTCCGCGTGGCGGTGCAGGCCTGATCCAGCGCTGCGTGCGCGAGTCGCTCGTGCCGGTGATCGAGACGGGTACGGGCAACTGCCACATCTACGTGCATGAATCCGCCGACTTTGATAAGGCGCTCAACATTATCGTTAATGCCAAGACCCAGCGCGTAGGCGTGTGCAATGCCGCCGAGTCGCTGCTGGTCGACCATGCTGTGGCCGATGCGTTTTTGCCCGCGGTCGTGGCCGTGCTGCATGACCACGGCGTGCTCATTCACGGTGACGAGGCCACGTGCGCCGCGTGCGCCGACGCCGGCTTTGTGGAGGGCGATGACTACGTCGCCGCGACTGAGGAGGACTGGGGCCGCGAGTACTTGGCTCTCGAGATGAGCGTGAAGGTCGTGGCAAACGAGGACGAGGCCATCGCACACATCAACCGCTACGGCACGATGCACTCCGAGGCCATTGTTGCCGAGGACACGGATGCTTGCGAGCACTTCCTGGATGCGGTCGATGCCTCGGCTGTGTATGCCAACGCCAGTACGCGCTTTACCGACGGCGGCGAGTTTGGCCTGGGCGCCGAGATCGGCATCTCGACCCAAAAGCTCCACGCCCGCGGCCCCTTTGCCGCCGAGGCCCTCACCACTTACAAATACAAGCTCCGAGGCACCGGCCAGGTCCGCCCCTAGCGACCGCGCAAGAAAAACCGCCACAAAGGTGCCTGTCCCCTTTGTGGCGGTTTTAGCTGGCGCGGGCGGTTAGGCCTGGAAGGTATCGCGATCGGGCGCGAAGGACTGCATGGCCGCGATGGTGCGGTCAAAGAGCTCGGGGAGCTCCCAACCCAGCATCTCGGCGCCCTGCGAAATCACGTCGCGCGAGCAGCCGGCGGCAAAGCGCTTGTCCTTGAACTTCTTCTTGAGCGACTTGGTCGTAAAGTCCATGACGCTCTTGCTCGGACGCATGATCACGGCAGCACCGATCAGGCCGGTGAGCTCGTCGCAAGCAAACAGGATCTTCTCCATCTGCAGCTCGGGCTTGGGCAGCGAGGTATTGAAATCGGACGTGTGCGTCTGGATGGCGCGAATGAGCTCGGGAGACGCACCTTCGCCCTCAAGAATCTCGGCAGCATAGATGGTGTGGTTCATGGGGTCGTCCTCATGCTCCTCCCAATCCAGGTCGTGCAGCAGACCGACGATGCCCCAAAACTCCTCGTTCTCGGGGTCGAACTCGCGCGCAAAGTAGCGCATAGTGCCCTCGACCGTCTCACCATGGGTGATGTGGAACGGGTCCTTGTTGTGCTCGTTGAGCAGTTCGAACGCGCGGTCGCGGGTGATTCCGGCGGTAAGCGGTTCTGCCATAAGAGACTCCTTGTGCTCGTGGGTATCGCTAAGAATGAATACTACTAGAACAAGAAAACCACCACAAAGGTGCTTGTCCCCTTTGTGGTGGTTTTTGGCGCGGGTGGGTTAGTTGAGGGCGGCTTGGGCTAGGCGAGCTTCGGCGTCCTCCTCGGTGACGCCCAAGGCCACGGCGAACTCCTCGATGGAGCGGCGCTTGGCCTCCTTGAGTACGCGCATGTAGTAGGAGCTGGGTTTTTTATCAGCTTCCTCGGCCTGGCGAATGCGGTGCATCATGGTTTTTGCCACGCGGACCGTCTCGGGCGCGCCCAGCTTGAGCTGCTGCTTAAAGTGTGTCTCCTCAAGCGAGCTGTTGCGCTCGGTAAAGGTGTCGCACTCCAGCTCGTCATAGTGGCTCAGCAAGTGCTCGGCATCTTGCTGCGAGATGGCGGCGTGCAAACGGTCGGCCTGCGCCACGGGGTACATGAGGATCGTCTGCGCATGTCCCTGCTTGGTCTCGAGCAGCAGCATGGGCTGCGGTGTGTCGTCCCTAAAACCGACGACGGTGCAGACTCCCTGGCCCGGATGAATGACGTGTTGACCGATTGAGAACATGCTACCTCCAACTTATACGAATTTACGTATGTTAAGAATACCACGCTGACGTGCGCAAACCATTACTTTATGCTGGAAAAGCACACAACTCCGATAGGTAAGAGTATTCGATAACAGACGCAGCTCATTCACACCTTTATGCATTTTCAACGCCTGCATAATCTGCAGGCAGACCGGCATCTTTGAGTGACTCCATACAAGCTGTAGTCATTTTTGTGCATATGCAATATCTATTAGCTTTACCCTGCGACAGTGCCCGTCGCTTGTGATAGAGTGCTACAAACTCTGGCTTTTGCCCCACGAGTGACCAAGAGCTTGGGGGCTTTAACACAAGGAGGATCTATGCCCGAGAAGATTGAAGAGCTGGTACGCGCTGCGCTTGCTGCGGCCCAGGAGGCCGGCGACCTTTCCGCATTTGAACTTGACGATTGCGCTATCGAGCGACCGGCTGACACTTCTCATGGCGAGTGGACCTCTACCATGGCCCTGAAGTCCGCCAAGCTGGCCCACTGCGCCCCGCGCAAGATCGCCGAGGCCATCGTTGCCCATATGCCCGAGGACCCCGCGATCGAGAAGGTCGAGATCGCAGGCCCCGGCTTCATCAACTTCTACCTCTCCGTTGCCGTCAAGAATGCCATCTTTGGCGAGGCTCGCGAGAAGGGTATGGACTTCGCTAAGTCCAACGTCGGTGGTGGCCTGAAGACCCAGGTCGAGTTCGTTTCCGCCAACCCCGTCGGCCCCATGCACATCGGCCACGGCCGCTGGGCCGCGCTGGGCGACTCGCTCTGCCGCGTTATGGACCACGCCGGTTACGACATCCAGCGTGAGTTCTACATCAACGACCACGGCTCTCAGATGAACACCTTCGGCAACTCCATCAGCACGCGCTATATGCAGCTTGCCGACATCATCGCCAAGCAGGGCGTGGATATCGACGAGGCTCACAAGCTGCTGATCGCCGACCGCGACGCCTTTGTTGCCGACGAGAACGACGAGCACCCCGAGACCCATCCGTATCAGGACAACTTTGCCGAGACCCTGGGCAAGGACTCCTACGGCGGCGACTACATCATCGACGAGGCTGCCGAGTTCTGGCGCACCGACGGCGACAAGTGGGTCGAGGCCGATCCGCAGGAGCGCATGGAGAGCTTCCGTGAGCGCGGCTACGTGAAGATGGTCGACAACATGCGCGACCTCTGCCATGCCGTTAACTGCGACTTCGATCGTTGGTACTCCGAGCGTTCGCTGTACGTGAAGGACACCGAGGGCGAGACCGCCGGCACCTCTGCCGTCGACCGCGCTTTTGAGAAGCTCGACAAGATGGGCTACCTCTACACCAAGGACGGCGCCCTGTGGTTCCGCTCCACCGACCTGGGCGATGACAAGGACCGCGTCCTGATCAAGTCCGACGGCGAGTACACCTACTTCGCCTCCGACGTTGCCTATCACTGGGATAAGTTCCAGCGCGTCGACCACGTCATCGACATCTGGGGCGCCGACCACCACGGCTACATCGAGCGCGTCCGCTGCGTCTGCGACGCTCTTGGCTATCCCGGCAAGTTTGAGGTTCTGCTGGGCCAGCTCGTCAACCTGCTGCGCAACGGCAAGCCCGTCCGTATGTCCAAGCGTAAGGGCACCATGGTGACCCTTCAGGAGCTCGTCGACGAGGTTGGCTCCGACGCCGCTCGTTACACGCTCATCTCCAAGAGCTCTAACCAGATGGTCGACTTCGATATCGAGGCTGTTAAGAAGCGCGACAATTCCAACCCGGTCTATTACGTGCAGTATGCTCACGCCCGCGTGTGCTCCATCCTGCGCCGTGCCGCTGACGTTACGCCCGAGCAGGCTGACGAGATGGGCATGAAGGCCGTCGCCGCGAAGGCCATCGGTGAGAACGTCGATTACTCGCTGCTGACCGACCCGACCGAGCTCGCCCTTTCGCGTAAGCTCAACGAGCTCACCGACCTCATCGCCAGCTGCGCTCGCGACCGCGCTCCGTTCCGTCTGACGCACTTTGCCGAGGAGCTCGCCGGCGACTTCCACAGCTTCTATGCTGCCTGCCAGGTGCTGCCGAGCGAGGGCCGTCCCGTCGACCCCGAGCTTTCGCGCGCCCGTCTGGCCGCTTGCGACGCCGTCCGCGTGACGCTCGCCCTGGTGCTCACCCTCGTTGGCGTTTCCGCGCCCGAGCAGATGTAATCATCGAGTCATTTGACCGTATAGACTTGGTTTAACTAAGCCTTGAAAGCCCGATCTCCCACGGAGGTCGGGCTTTTTTGCAAACGCCGACGTATTGACGAATTTGGAACCGCTGGAAATACGAAACTATGTCGATTTACTACGATGAATTGAGGTATTCCAACCACGCCGGCTTTTCGCTAAAAAGTGCAAGGCATCTACCTGCGGTTTTAGTTCAACAAGTTTCGGAGTGGTCGCGGTTGAGCGATTCATCGTAGTAAACCGCCATAGTTTTGGCGGAGGCAGTCAGATTTGTGGGCGGTAAACCAAAGAGTGTCCCTTTTGAATAGTCGTTTAAGAACGTCCCCAATGACTAAGTTGCAGGTGGCGGCGGTTGTGTTACACTAACGCTGCGTATATGACGCAAATATCTCGATACAGATCAATGATGTCCGTCGGTATTTGACGGAGCTAGACTGTTTAGCCGCCCTGAAGGTTTATGCAGGGAGCATGTGATCACAGGGCTTGAAAAGAAAGTTGAGCAAACACTGTGTCTGATCAACAGCAAGAAAACGAAATAACGACGATGCAGGCCGCTCCCGCTGCACCGGTTGCGTCGGACCAGGTCGCGGCGCCCGCGCAAACCTCGGCTCCTGAGACGCCTAAGGCTGCAACGGCTGAGAAGGCCGTGCCTGCAACTGGTGAGGAGGCTGCTCCGGCAAAGCCCAAGCGCACGCGCCGCGCGGCCAAGCCTGCCGCTGACGGCGAGGAGGTCACCAAGCCCAAGCGCCGTACCGCGCGCACGACGCGCGCCAAGCGCACCGTTGCAGCTGACTCCTCGGCGCCGATTTCCGATGAGGTCGCGCAGGCACGTGCGTTGGCGCAGATTAGCGAGGCTCAGGTGGTGCGCGCCCGCCGTCGTGCTGCCGAGCGCGAGGCCGCGGCTCTGACCGAGCTTGCAGCTCCGTCTGTGCCCGAGACACCTGCCGCCACCAAGACCCCTGTCGCCGACCAGCCGACCGAGAAGCCGGTACCGCGCACACGCCGTCGCACGGCTGCTAAGGCCGAGCAGGTTGCCGATCAGGTAACCCCCGAGCTCACTGAGGCTTCGGTCCGTTCCGCGGCAGGGGAGGGCGCATCGCCAACTGAGCCCGCTGCGCCTGTCGAGGCCAGCGAAGTTCCCGTTGTCGATCCGGCTTTGCGCCCGCACCGTCGCGGTCGCAAGCCCAAGGCCTTCGTCGAGGCAGAGAAGGCCGCAGCCGCAGCCGCAGCTGCTCGGGATGCTGCGGCGACCGCCGAGTCTGCAACCGCTGCCGATGCACCCGTTCAGGATGCTGCGACTTCCGAGGCCGCTCCCGCCGATGCCGAGCCCGCCGACGTCCGCCCCGGTCGCAGCCGTCGCACTGCTGTTAAGCGCACGTCCAAGGCTAAGGCTGCCAAGAAGGGTGCGTCCGAGGATTCCGACGAGACGACCGCCGATGCATCGACTGATGCCGCCGAGCCCCAAGACGTCGAACAGCCTGCGTCCGAGAAGCCCAAGCGCGGTCGTAAGAAGTCCGCTAAGGCCAAGGCGTCCGAGCATCAGGCTGATGTCGAAGCGCAGGTCGATTCTGGCGCCGAGGCCAATGAAGCCGCTGCGGTCAATGCCGACGCCGCCGCAACCGATGCTGCCGCGCCCGCCGAGGCCGAAGACGGCACTCGTTCCAACCGTCGCCAGCACAAGCGCAACGAGGAACACAACGAGCGCAACAACGACCGCCGCAACCGCCAGCGCGATCGCAAACAGCGCAACAAGGAGCGTAATGCCGCTCCCACCGAGCCCACGCTTTCGCGCGAGGAGCTCGCGGCCATGAAGGTCGCCGAGCTGCGCGAGAAGGCCAAGGAGTTCGAGATCGAGACGACCGGCAAGAAGAAAGCCGAGCTCGTCGAGGAGATCTACGTCACCGCCGCGAAGGCCGAGGGCTTCCGCGACATCAAGGGCATCCTGCAGATTCGTCCGGACAGCTCCGGTATCATCCATGCCCACGGTTACATGAAGTCCAACGACGACGCCTTCGTCCCCGCCTACCTCATCCGCTCCGCGCGTCTGCGCACGGGCGACGTCATCGAGGGCTCGCTGCGTCCTTCGCGCGGCGGCGACAAGCGCGCCGGCCTCGCCAAAATCACGACCGTCAACGGTCTGGACCCCGAGCAGATTCGCAACCGTCCCAAGTTCGGCGACCTCACCCCGGTCTATCCCAACGAGCCGCTGCGCATGGAGCACGGCAAGGACTCCATTACCGGTCGCGCCATCGACATCGTGTCGCCGATCGGCAAGGGTCAGCGTGGCCTGATCGTGTCCCCGCCCAAGGCCGGCAAGACCACGATCCTCAAGAAGATCTGCCAGTCTATCTCGATTAACAACCCCGAGGTGCACCTCATCTGCCTGCTCGTCGACGAGCGCCCCGAAGAGGTCACCGATATGCAGCGTTCCATCAAGGGCGAGGTTGTGGCGTCGACCTTCGATATGCCCGCCGACAACCACACTCGCGTGGCAGAGCTCGTCATCGAGCGCGCCAAGCGCATCGTGGAGCTGGGCGGCGATGTCGTGGTGGTGCTCGACTCCATTACGCGTCTTGCCCGCGCCTACAACTTGGCGGCGCCCGCCTCGGGCCGCATCCTTTCGGGCGGCGTCGATTCGGCGGCCCTGTATCCTCCCAAGCGCTTCCTGGGCGCAGCCCGTAATATCGAGAACGGTGGCTCGCTCACCATCCTGGCCTCTGCCCTCATCGACACCGGTTCCAAGATGGACGAGGTCATCTTCGAGGAGTTCAAGGGTACCGGCAACATGGAGCTTAAGCTCGACCGCGACCTGGCCGACCGCCGCATCTTCCCGGCTATCGACCCCGTTGCCTCCGGTACGCGCAACGAAGACCTGTTGGTCGACGAGCAGATGCGTCCGTTTGTCTTTGGTCTGCGTCGCATTCTTGCCGGCATGAACAACACCGAGCGCGCAGCCGCGTCGTTCATCAAGGGTCTTAAGGGCACCAACACCAACCAGGAGTTCCTGGTGCGTTCGGCCAAAAAGCACAGCGACTACGAGCAGACGTTCTAGGTTGTCATCCACACGCAGCGATAGTCATCAATGCGATAAAGGGTCGGGGCTTTGAGCCTCGGCCCTTTTCCATATCGCCGCTCCGCGCTTATTTTTGACCATAAGACTGGCAAGCAGCAGGTTTCCCGTTTCAATCCGACATCGTCGCTTGCAATCGACAGGGCGGTTTCGCATAATAGCTTTTAAGCTTCGCGACGGAAAACGCAGATGAAACGAACCATATACCGTTGCTTTGGGGCATAGCCCCGCTTCATCTTCTCTCGCGCAGCCAACTGAATGATGCGATTTGGGTGCTGGAAGATGGGGAGAGCTCATGGCTTCTTCTGATGCAACACAACGAGCAGTCCTTGCCGGACTTTCGTGCGGGATCGGCCTTGCCGCTCCCGTGGTTATGTATGCCGCGACGCTGCCGTTTTCGTCGGTGAACGAGACGGTCGTGGCGGGTGCGGTTCCCTTCGCCGTGGGCGCGGTGGCGGGCGTGGGTATCTATGCCGCCTCGCTGGGTATCTCCGAGTACCGTGCGCAGCGTGAAGAGCGTCTGTTCCAGCCTGATGCCATGGGCGGTGCCGCCAATCTCAATCAGCATCAAAGCGAGTTCAAGACCGCCTCGATTCCAGCTCAGCAGCAGGATGCGACTCCTTACGCTGCGGCTTCTGCTTCTCAGGCTCAGGCGGAGCAGTCTACCTCGGCATTCCTTTCCGGCCTGACTGGTGCGTTCCAGCGCCGTCATGCCGATGATGGTGTCCCTACCATCGCTCGAGCCGCAGATGCCATGGACGAGGCCGAGGCTTGGTCCATGATCGACAGTATGCTCGACGACGATTCGCCGGTGAGCTGCGACCCTGCGCACTCGCGCGACGTCTATCAAGTCGCCATCGACGAGCTCACCAACGGCGGGCAGACCGGCTCCTTCAATCGCGACGACATCGCCGCCGCGGCACGCGCCGTGTCTGGCTCCCAGGCCGCCCCTGCGGGCAGCACGGCGGCTTTCGTGGCACTCGTCGCCAACGCGGCAGCCAATAACGCCTACAGCGCTACCTCGGCGGACGCGAACGCTTCTGCCGACAATTCGTACGTTGATGAAGCCATGACCGCTGACGAGGAGGCCGTTGCCGCCCGCCGTGCCGCCGAAAGCTCGTTGTGGGGCGCTCCTGCCCAGCAGCAGGCGGCTGAGGCTGCGCCGTACAATGCAAACCTCGCCAGCATGCCTATCATCTCCGGTGCCGCGGACATCGATCTCGATGACCTCGATGAGCCTGCAGCCATCACCGCATCGATTGATGCCCAAGATCGCATCAACACCGGCGACCTTCCAGATGCCTCGCTCGAGGTTGATGTCCCCATGGCTGATTACTCGGGCCACGAGGACATGTGGGCCGCCGCCACCGCGATTCTGGATGAGATTGACGAGCCCGCTCCTGTTGCAGCTCCCGCTCCCGTCGCTGCCCCTCAGCCTGCTGCCCCCGCCTATGTCGGCCGTCACAGCGCTGTGTTCCCCGAGGATACCGCCCGTATCTCGCGCGAGAGCATCGAGCGGGCCGAGGCTATTGCCGCCGGCATTATGGAAAATCGTCGTCACGAGCGCGTCAATCAGATCCTCGAGGAAGAGATCGAGCGCCTGCAGTCCTCTACCGCCAAGCGTACGGGCCGTGCCTATCTGAGCGTTATCGAGGGCGGTACCGCCAGCTTCGCGCCGCTCCGCGCGGAGGCATAACTTCTGCATGGTTAAGATCAATCGAAAATGGGCGGTCGTGACCTGCCTGATGGCGCTCTTGATCTGGGGCAATTCGCTGGTTCCCGGCTCGGGGTCGGGCTCGCTGAGCCTGACGGTCATGGAAGCTATCCGCGGTTTCCTGCACGGCGTGGGACTTCCATATGAATGGGTGACCAACTTTGTTGTTCGCAAGTGCGCGCATTTTACCGAGTATATGGTGCTCGGCATCCTGGCAACGCACGCCTTTGATCTTGAGGGCCGGCGCACCTTTGACGTGCTGCTGCCCACGGCGGTGTTCCTGCTGCTGATTCCCTCGATCGACGAGACGATTCAGCTCTTTGTGCCGGGACGCGCCGGCATGATCACCGATGTGATGATCGACTGCTGTGGAGCGGCAACGGGCGTTGTGCTCCGATATCTCTTACGGTCGCTGATGCACGCCAAAAAGGCCGCCTAGGACGTATTGTTTGGTCCTAGGCGGCCTTTTTTATTTGAGGGCTTATATGGGGCGTGGTGGCGTCGTTCCGTAGGTTAGATTTGCCGAGCGCGCCACGCCCTGTGGGTGCGTCTGCTACTGAAGCGCCTGTGCGCCCAGGGCCAGGCAGCCCATGATGCCCTGCTTGCCCTCGAGGCTGTTGTTGACGATGTAGCTATCGATGTCGTTGACCTCGGGCGTGACGATATAGCCGTTGAGCATTTCGGCGCACTTTTTGCGTGCGAGCGGCACGATGGGGGTGTGGTCGGCCACGCCGCCGCCGATGATAATCTTTTGCGGTGCGTAGCACAGCGTGTAGGTCATGAGTGCCTGTGCCAGATAGCCGGCGAGCAGGTCCATGGCCTCCGGGTCATCGGCCATGTCTCCGGCGCTCTTGCCATCCCAGCGCTTTTTAACGCCGGGGCCGGCGATGAGGCCCTCGAGGCAGTTGTCGTGGAAGGGACAGGCGCTATGCTCGCCGATGGTGTCGCGCGGGTCACGCGTGACCAGGATGTGGCCGGCCTCGGGATGCATCATACCGTGCACGAGCTTACCGCCCGAGAGCACGCCGGCGCCCACGCCGGTACCGATGGTCAGGTAGACCACATCGGTAAGGCCCTTGGCACAACCAAACGTGACCTCGCCCAGGCAGGCGACGTTGACGTCGGTATCGTAGCCGCAGGGGATATTGAGCTCGTTTTGGATAGTGCCCAGCAGGTCGAAGTAGCGCCATGCCGTTTTGGGCGTCTCCAGGATCTTGCCGTATTGGGGCGAGGCAGGGTTGACTGCGGTGGGGCCAAAGGCGCCGATGCCCAGCGCGGCGATGCCCTTGTCGGCAAACCATGCGTTGACGGCCTCGACAGTCTCCTGCGGGGTCGTGGTCGCGATCTGCTCACGCTCCAGGACCGTACCGTCTGCATAGCCTGTGGCGCAGACCATCTTGGTGCCGCCGGCCTCGAGCGCTCCGATAAGCTGCTGTTCTGCCATAGTATTCCTCTCTCTGGGACGAGTTGCTCCGTGACTAAAGTATAGAGCTCTAAACCATTTAAGAAAGCGCTATAGAAAGAAGCCTCGCAACGCGGCGGGCGGTGCGGGGCTTCTTTGGTTGCTTTAGTTGCCGGGCCGTCCTTGCCCGCGCGGCTTGATTTTATCACGTAGCGACTTGAGGTTCTCCAGTGCCGCGTTAAGCGTCTCGTCTCGCTTGGCAAAGTGGAAACGAATCAGATGGTTGACGGGCTCGCGGAAGAAGCTCGAGCCGGGCACGGCGCCCACGCCCACCTTAGACGCGAGGTCCTCGCAGAATTCGAGGTCGCTGTCATAGCCAAACTCAGAGATGTCCATCATGACGTAGTAGGCGCCCTGCGGCACGTTATGCTCAAGACCGATGCTGTCGAGTCCCTGGCAGAACAGGTCGCGTTTGGCGGCATAGAGGTCAAGGACCTCATCGTAATAGCTGTCGTCGAAGTTGAGGGCGGTGACGACGGCTTCCTGCAGGGGAGCGGCGGCGCCCACGGTGAGGAAATCGTGGACCTTTTTGATGCGCTCGGTGATTTCGGCAGGGGCGATAGTGTAGCCCAGACGCCAGCCGGTGATGGAGTAGGTCTTGGACAGCGAGCTGCAGCTGATGGTGCGCTCGAACATGCCAGGCAGCGTGGCCATGTAGACGTGCTCATGGGGTGCGTAGACGATGTGCTCGTATACCTCGTCGGTGATGCAATAGGCGTCGTACTTTTTGCAGAGGTCGGCGATAAAGGTGAGCTCCTCGCGCGTAAAGACCTTGCCGCAGGGGTTGGAAGGGTTGCACAGGACGATGGCCTTTGGGTCGTTGTCGCGGAAGGCCGCCTCGAGGACCTCGCGGTCGAAGTCAAAGGTGGGCGGGTTGAGCGGCACATAGATGGGCTCGGCTCCCGAGAGAATGGTGTCAGCGCCGTAGTTCTCGTAGAACGGCGAGAAGATGACGACCTTGTCGCCGGGGTTCGTGACCGTCATCATGGCGGCCATCATGGCCTCGGTGGAGCCGCAAGTGACTACGATATTCTCGTTGGGGTTCACCGGCATGCCCATAAAGTGCTCCTGTTTGGCGGCGAGCGCCTCGCGCATGGCCTGGGAGCCCCAGGTGATGGAGTACTGGTGGTAAAGCGGCTTGGGGTCGGTGGCGATGGTGCCCAGACTATTGAGCAGCTGCGCCGGGGGATCGAAGTCGGGGAAGCCCTGCGACAGGTTGACGGCGCCATACTTGTTGGAGATGCGCGTCATACGGCGGATGATCGAATCGGTAAACGTTGCCGTGCGGTTGGAGAGTTCTTTCATGCCGGTCCTTTCGAGCATTTGCAGTGGGGCAAGTTTACTCCTATGAAACCGGTGGGATTTGCTCGAAATGGATCCGAAAAACTCTTGGTTGATTTCCGATCTCAGCCGAACACATTGAGCAAATAGGCCATTCCCGCAGTTAGCCGAACGCCCCCGCGGCCCCATCCGGGCCCCGGGGGCGCCGTTTTCCCAGTTGATGGAACGGTGGAGATGTGTTTCGATAGGTC
>CABUCQ010000045.1 GCA_902490095.1 uncultured Collinsella sp. | reverse complement strand
GGAGAGTCCTCGGGTCCGCGCTTTTTGCGCTTGGCCTTGGGGCGGCGCGGCGCATCGTCGCCAAAGACCTCCATGCCAAACTCGTCTTCCTCATCCACGGGATGACGATACTCGATGCTCATAATGCACCAAATGCCACCCTGCAGAATCTTGGAATAGTCGCGCACGTACTCGGCCGGCATCACAAAAGGCTCGATGGTCAGATTGGCAAACGACGCCACATAGATGTCTTTGTACTCGTCGAGCTTGGCCGTCACCTTGTCGATGATGGTAAAACGACCCAGCTCGCGGATCTTGGACTTAATGCGCTCGGACTCGTCGGGACGCACGTAGTTATCGGTGAGGATCTTGCGGATGCGCTCCAGACCCTCTGCCACAGCATCCTCGTCGTCAGTTGAGCAGTACATGCCCAACAGGTACTCCAGCACAAAAGTGGGCACGTTGGCGCCACGCTTCATAAGGGCCGTGAGGTCCTTGCGCACGATCTTGCCGCCAAAGTGCTCGAGCAGCTTGCCGTCCAGTCCATCCATGTCGTAACCGTCGTCCTCGGGAGCCTCAGCCACGGCTTGGGCATAGCCATCGGTCGAGGATTCGTCCTCGACGGGCACCGCAACCTCAACAGGCGCAGTAGTCTCAGCCTCCGCAGCAGGCACGGCCTCCTCTGCAGACACCGCAGCCCGCACCGGCGCATTCATATCAATCGAGGGAACTTCCCACAGATTGTCGTCATTGCTATCAAACATATAGGGCACACTCCTAAAAACCAAAGTCAGCAACAGGGGCAAACGAAACAGCGATGGTATACGTCTCGCGCCAAACGATCTTGCCCGTCTCGCGCTCGCGGCAGACCAGATAGTACGGACCCTTGGCCGAGAATCCATCCGTTGCATGCAACGCAAACTTGGCATGCACCACGCGCTCCTGCGAGTTGACAGAAGTCTTGTTAGCATGCGCCTTGACCGTATCGCTCACCTCGTTGCCACTTGCATCGGTAAACACCAGCTCGTACTCGCACGGCAAAACCTTGCCTTGGACGGGTTCTTCCTGGATCAAGTTGACCGAGAAGAGCGAGTTGGTCACTCGGCGTCCCTCACTTAGTACGCGCAGCGTCGCCGCGCGCGTGTCGACAAAGTCCTTGGAACCCGAGCGCGCACGCCAAAAACCGATAACGGGCACGCAGAGCTCCTGCAGGCTCATGCCGCCGTGGACGTAGTTGTTAGTGCCGCCAGGACGCTTGAAGTGCACATTCTCGCGCGGGGCAAACCCCTCAAAACCGGCGCCCAAACGTCCCATGTCAACATTAACAAACACCTCGCGTACCTCGTCCGAAAGCTCGCCCACGGCCTCGTTGGGAACCACCAGATGACGCTTGCCGCACATGACGGGAGCGTCAAGGACGGGAAGGTCCGGCTTGCCGAGCATCTGGCACTCGCTGAGCTCCCGACGCGTGTAGATAAAGCCGTGGTCCGCCGTTATAACAACACGCGCGCCCGGGGCGTCGGTGCACACGCGACGCGCCAATGCAGCAAGTTCCTCCACGGCGTCCGCACAGGCACCGAAGACGTCATCCTGCGTAGCAGCCTTCTCGCCCGTGGCATCGATCTTGTTGTGATAGAGGTAGACGAGTTTTGAGTCCTTGAGCAGCGTCTTGCGTTCGGTTCCCGTCATGTTGAGGTATGTGCTCGAGCGTAAAGCGCGGGCCATGGGCTCAACGTGGGCAAGCACCGCCTCGCGCTGCGGAGTCGTGGCAGTGGGCATGCCGTCAGCCAACACAAACGAGCCATCCGCTGCAAGCTTAAGCGCTTGGTGTGGCAGCAGCGCGGGCATGCCCACCTCGGTAATGGAGGGAAAGACCGCCTGCATGCTAGAGACCTTGACGTTGCCTCCGCGCTCGCGCTCGAGCAGCGCCGCAACGTCGCGGGCCACCTCATAGCGCAACGCGTCGCTCACGATAATGACCGTCGTTTTGGCAGAGCCCACAAAGGTGGGCAGCACATGCCAGTAGAACTCATCCTGCCGTGCAGGGCCATCGATGTAGCCGCAATCGGTCCACTCCCCTTGCGCAGCGGCTGCCCAGCAGGCATTGGCATCCGCCAAGAACCAGTTGCTGTAGAGATTCTCCGCCCAGTCCGCCACAGCGCGGGTGGGCTCCTCGAGCACATCGCACTCAACGGAGCGCGCCCGCAGATACGCGGTGCACATATGGCGATAGGCAGCATCCATGGAATACCAATCGGACGTATAGGCATCCCACACCTGCTGGGGCTGCGCCAGATGGAACCCGCCCGCATGCGCCTGCCTAAACGCGCACATATCGGCCACAGTGACAAGCAGGTCAAAGTAGCTCTCGACACGGCGGTACCAGCTTAGGTCGCAGCGACGCGCCGCAAAGGCGCGTGCGTCCTCAACACGGTCTGCACCCTGGGCAAACGAGCTGAACAACTGCGAGAGCACAGCCTCATTGACGCACGGGAACACATCAAGCGAGGCCAGCACATCGATCGGCAGAGCCTCAAATCGCGCAAAGAGCCCGCGAACATCCTCCACCAAACGACAGATCTCAAATAGGTCCTCGCTCGATGCCTGGGTATCGGCGGCCTGGTCCCACGTGCGCACCGCCTCAAGGCAATAGGGGCCGTAGGCGGGAGCCACATAGCTTTCGAGCCCCTTGAGCGCTCCCTCGGGAAGCGCGGTTGATGCCGCCGTAAGGAGCACATGGGATGCAAGCATAAGCAATGAGTCACGCTCGTAAAGCGGCCCATCAAACCCATAGCAACGCACAATGAAGGCAGAGAGGGCATCGCGCACGCAGTACTTGTCCGCCAACTCAACCAGCGCCTCGGGACCCTCGTGCAGCAGCATGGTCATACAGCCACGCAGCACAAACGCGGGGCGCGCGTCACCAGGCTCTTTACCGCCAAAAATCACCGTAAGGATGCCGAGTTCGATATCGGATGCGCCCGAGGCATGCGGAACGCACGCGGCAAACTTAGCGCAGCGGGTCTTGGCATCAAAGAACGTCTTGCGCTCGCGCAGGCTCTCGCGCACGGCGTCGATATTCTCGATGCCCAGCTGATCGGCCAAAAGCGAAAGATAGTCAGCCTGGAACCAATCGGCATACAGCTCAACATCGGCAAGCCAATCACCCTCAAGCCTGCCGCGCGGGCAACGGCGATACAGCAAGATATCGCTCGCAAGGTCATCGCGGTTGATAAGTTTTTTGACGGCAAACATGCAGCCCTCGCAGGCCTCAACAAATCGAACCGGGCGCTCAAAGTCACCGTGAGCGGGCATAACACCGCCATCGGCCCCCGCGCCGTCGAAACCCACGGCAGCCAATCGCTCAAACTCAGGGACAAACTCGCCGTCCGCATCGTGCCAAACTACCACACGACGCGGCACGCATGAGGGCAACGGCTGCAAAAACCGCAGCTTGAGCTGTTCTTCTACATCGATCTTGGGCATGAATATCCTTACCGTATCTGCAGTTACTTAATCTTTGCCAGCACATCCTGAAACTTGGCGTAGTTGACCTTGACGCCGTCATCCAGGTCGATCTTAATCATCTGGTCTGCCAGGTGGTGCAGCTTCTCCTCGAAGGCAATAGTCTCTTTGAGCTGGTCGTTAAGCTTTTTGACGCGCTTGTCCAAACGCACGCGCACGCCGCGCTCGGCGGTGGCAAGGGAATCGTTGGCATAGCCGATCTGGGCACGGTAGCGCTCCTGCTGCCCATGCACATAGTCGGTGCGGATGCGAGCCAACAGGTCGGGCTGATAGCGATGCATGTAGACAAGGCACTTAAAGCCATTTTTCTTGCCGCTGTCGAACAGCCAGTAGATGGGGCGCTTCTTATAGGTCTGGCAGTGGTCCCTAAAGAAGTCCTTCAAAAAGTAGGCGCGGATGACCTCGCGCGAGGCGCCCTTGCCGCCGAGTGCCTCGGCAATAAAGGCCAGGTTCTGCTCAAGCGTCTCCTCACCATACACGGTGCGCACAAAGTCGATAAAGTAGCGCACGATGTCGTCGTCAAAGTACTCGTCATCGGTAATGGGCAGCACGTTGTCGCTATCGGGCATAAAGGTCACATGTGCGGGATCGGGCATCTTGGCCAGATAGTCATCGACTGTGGCGCCTTGGTCGGCCAGAACCAGCCCGTCCACATCCAGCGAATAGCGGCCAAACATGCAGCCCACGGCATAGCTTATGAGCGAGGTGATCTCGTCTCGCTTGGTGCGCGCGTATTTGTTGCCCTTATAGCTCTCGGGAATCTCGTCGGCGGTATCAAAGATGCGCGCCACCGAAACGTACTTATCCTCGACCTCGATGGGCACCTCACCCTCCATGTTGTAGATCTTGGCAAAGATTCGGTTGAGCTCTTCCTCGTTACTGCGAAGCTGCTCAAAGCGAGCATTAACCTCGGCCTTGCGAGCCTCGTATTTATCGGCGAGCAGTGTTGACATGGAACGCCTTCCAGGTAGTAGGGGATTAAAAACAATGATTCAAAGGGGCATTTTATGTGGTAGTCAAGCTTTTCTCACAGCACCCAGGAGGGTCCGTCCAACAACCGGGCACCATCTTCCTCGAGCGTATATTCACTCATCCAAGCCTTACCCAAAATGTCATACATAAAGAGCCAAAGGCTTACCCCATCGCGAAAGGTCCTCGTTGAAACAACGTAATTGGAGCCCTCAACCTCGCCTTCATACGACTCACACGACTCAAAACCGATGTAATCAAAACAACAGGTATCTCCAGGCTCAAGATTAGATACGACTGGCTTTTCCTCCACAATAATTGACGGAATTGGCCGGGGACCTACATTGGTAATCGAAACAATGAATCCGTAATCTTCCTCGAAACTGTCCACCTCAACTTGAGGCTTAGCCTTTTCGCTCCGAGACCTCTCTTCTTCTTGCTTCGTTTCTATGTCGTGCTGATACGAGACCACTGCAATAATGACTGCCGAAAACGTCCCGACTCCATTTAACAAATCCCCCGACGATAAAGAGTTGAGCAACGGAAGCGAGCAAATGCCGGATAGAAATCCAAGAAGAGCTTTAAACAGTAACGTGAAAACCACTAAGCATGGAATTGAAACAGCCAAAGAAATAAATAGTCGGCGAATGTACCTCATGCTGATCACTCACAATAAGGGGTGACGTTTAAAATCCCAGGAGGTTTCAAACGAGTCCCAGTCGGTTTTTGACAGTTCGATAGCCAGTTCAGCCATGCTAGAGATACGGCCCTCTTCACCAAGGCCAAGAAGCGGCAGCCTTGACACAACGCCCGCATTACAATTAAGAGTTGGGTTAATCATTCTGAGCATCACAGATGCTGCGGATGAATTCAGGTAGGCAATTAGCGGAAGCAGGTTGTCATCTGCAATAAATGCGCAACTTCCAGCATGCTCAAAAAGACTGTGTCCGCCGTTGACTCTAAACGAATTGCGATCGGACGTAACGTCTGACCAAGAGATCGACGGCCTAAATTGATCATCAAGGCTGACGGGGCGGAATCCTGACTGTTTTTTCATCTCCAGTTGGCCAGTGACTGAGAAATTCATAACGTTATCTCGGTTGCCATACCACTTGCGATAGCTACCACCTTTGTTACATGGATACCAACACGTTGCGGTTTGGACCTCGTTAATCGATGAGCACTCCCTATCAAACTTTGATAGTTGGATCTCCCACCAAGCTCTAATGAATAAGTCATTGTTTCCCGTTGTGATTCCAGCTTGAAGCGACGCGCGCGTACCAACAGCTGGATTTGATTTAAATGCAGATAGTATTCCGCCCCCAGCCCAGTAGGCTATTGGGGCACCGGGGATCTGCTTGAAGATGTCGGCGTCGCGGCGGTAGAACCAGCCGCAGTCGGGATCTCGGATCGCCTCGAGCAGCTTGAGACGCTTCGCCTCACTACCGTTGATGCCGACGAGGCGCACGTAGGCGCCCTCGCATGCCGCGCGGCCATTGTAGATGACGTCGGCTGTCACGTTGACGACCTCGCCGCCGATGGCGTCGAATGCGCGGGGGCCGAGATGCGCCATCGAGACGATAGTCTTGCCGCCGGTGAGCGAGGAGCGCATCTTCTCGAAGCTGCCCAGGAACATCCAGCTCTGCATAGTGACCATGGCCGCGTAACCGCGGTCCTTTGTAAGGTTGAACCCGCGCTCGATGAAGCACGTACACAGGTCGCTCTTCACGTCGGGGTAGTTCTTCTTGACCCACTTGCTCATAAAGAGGTTAAAGCTGCTGCTGCCCATATACGGAGGATTCGCCACGACGCAGGTAAAACGACGGGACAGTTTCTCGCAGATGACGGCAACGCTTTCGAGCTTAGTTTTGGTCGCAGAAGCAAAAAGATCGTCGGAACAGCTCGCGGCGGCGGCCTTAAGCTCGTCAATCTCGTCCTCTGAAGGATTAAGAAGCGAGCCGATCTCGCCCAAATGGCTCAGTTCCTCGGCGAGCTTCTTGTTACCCGGCAGCTCATCCTCTCCCAGCGGAATGCTCGTGAGCACGATAACATCGGCGCGAACACCACGCCTAAAGAAGCGACGGTCGTGCTCGCGAGCGCACATGGCAAGCGCCAGCTCGGCGATCTGAGCCGCACGGGGATCGATCTCCATGCCAGCGAGGTTTTTGGTCAGGATGAGCTCCGGGATCTCGCGCTCGCGGTAGCCGCGCTCCTCGTACATGGCAAAGAGCAGCTCAAACGCATAAACCAGGATATGGCCCGAACCGCACGCTGGGTCGCAGAGCGAAATCTCCTCGGGACTCGAGATGCGGATGAAGTCCTCGTGCTCAGAATCGGGCTCGATGTAATATTTCATGTGCTCGCGTAGCGAACTCCCCGGGTTGTTGAACATCCACAGACGGCCGAGTGAGTTCTCGACCATATAGCGCACGATCCACTCGGGGGTGAAGAGCTGCGTGGCGGGCGCGATGTCCTCCGCCGCTGCTTTGCGCTTGGACTTGAAGAACTCGTCTTTAACGTCAGCATTGTAGTACTGATACATCCAACCCAGAACGGTCACGCCCTCGCGCCAGTCCTCGTCAGCGAGGACGGCGTTGAGCTTGCCCACCACGCCGTCGGACATCATGAGGCCCTGGGGCAACAGCAGCTCCATGGCTCCGCCCACGCGTTCAAAGACACCCGGCAGGCAATCGGCAAGCTCCTCGCACTGAGCAACAAACAGGTAGCGCCACAACGGTTCATCCAAGCCCGCCATCTTGAGCTCGGCTATGCGATCGGTATCGACCGTCGCTATTTCCACGTCCAGTGCGTTCTCCACGGCCTCGCTGCCATGGCTGCCGTCCGCACGACTTAGCATGCGCATACGGCTGGGAAGCCATCCGCGTGCATCCATGAAGCGAATGGCCACGATGCGGTTGAACCAGGTGTAGGCAGCACGGTCGCGCAGTGCCTCGTGACCCACCTCTGCCTGTATGCGCAGCAGTTCGTCGCGTTGCTCAATCTCAGCCGGACTTAGGGGCAGGCCGTTGACGGTCTCGGACCCAGCGGGCGCAGGTGCAGGTTCGGTGATGCCGTAGCGCACCATCTGCGCCTCCACGCCTTTGATGAGCTCCGTGCGGGCCCAAGTGCAGAAGCTCTTAAGAGCAGAATCGTTCATGGTTGATGAGCCTTTCTAAACGCCATAAGCCACCGGTGCGCGCTTTGGTGCCAGTGGCTCTGCGGGCTAGTTGATACGAATCTCGTCGTTTGCAGCGAGTGCTTGCATAAGGCGGGAGCGCAGGTCGTCCACGTAGCGCTCCACGTCCTCTGCGGACAAGAGACGACTCGGCTTGGCCAGATCGGCGCGGCGCACAGTCTTGATCTTGCGCTGGGGCACGGGTGCAGGCGTGGGCGCTGACGACGCAACGGCCTTGTTGGAGATCTTCTTGACCACCTCACCCGTACTCGTGACCTCGGTGGTGCGGCGCTCGTTGTCCATACGGATGCGGGCCGCATCCACAGCGTCGTACATCCCGTTGGTTGCTGCGCTGAGCCAGTTGGCCCAGTTAGTCGCGGCAACACTCAGCTCGTTGAGGCTTTGAGCGCTGTGGGCACGGTTTTTGAACGACTCGTATTTGGCGCCGGCGTCTGCTATGGCATCCTTGGCTTGATTGACAAAGCCCTTTTGACTCTCAGCCTGTGCCTGCAGGTCTTGCAGATCGCTCTCGATTCGGCACAAAAACTCATTGCGGCGGATGCCCAGCAGCTTTTTCATGTCGTCCTCGACGGGATCCATAAGCGGCTGCAGGTCTTTAATGCGGCCGTAGGGCTTGGGATCCTTGAGAACCTCACGCACCTTTGCCACATTCTCAACCGCGCTGGGAATGTCATCGGAGGCATACTCGATACCCTCGGTGCGGCTCAAGAAATCCTTGGCGTGGTCAAACGCTGTTCGTTGGTTGGACTCGAAAAACTCAACCACCTTGTCAAAGTCTTCCTTGGCATCGAGCAAGCGCTCCTCATGCTTGGTGAACGTGGTCAAGAACGCCTCGGACTCGTTCTGGTCCTTAAGGACGTCGACGACCTCAGAGCGCATCTTATCGCACTCACTCTCGCCAGGATACGGATAGAGCGGTTTGATGCCCGTATAGAAGCCGTGCGCCATATCGAGGCAGGCTTGACGAAGGCTCTCAAGGCGCTCTTTAAGCTCGGCCACGAGCTTATCCTCATCGGAGGGCACGGTATCAAGGTCAAACAGGTCACGCATAAGATCGCCCGTATCGCGCAGCAAACGGTCACTCATACGCACGCGTAGACGCACCTGCACCTTATCGGCATCCTTGCGCAAGAACGCCACCATTCGATTGTCGTTGGCTTGGATCGTCTGACCGCCAAACAGCACTTGCGCGCGTTGCTCAACCACAAGCTGCGCCACCACATTTGCGATATTGACCTCGCGCCAGCCATAGGGCTTTTGCTGGTACTTGCGCTGAATATCACCCATAGCGGTATCCAAATGACGCTGATGCTGCACTCTGAGGTAATCCTCGACATCCTTGAGGGCACGCGCATTCCCAGCGTCCATGCCATCAAGCCCAGCTTGAATATTGCCCGCCAGCGTGGAGCGGATATCGGAATCGCCCTCGACCGGCGCGCCGATATAGCCAGCCTTACCAAAGATTACGTCGCACAACTGCGCGAGCACCTGGTCGAAGACCTGCGCAGGCTTGGTGGCACGGACCTCAACCATGCGCCCGTTGACGGCGCATCGTGCATGAAGCACCGCCTCGGTCAAAAGGGTGTCAGCCTCTTTCTCGTTAGAGTCCTTCTCACGCATTTTGGCCTCGACAATCTGGCGGGTGCTCGGCGGTAACTCCTGCAGGTTGCGCGTCTGGGCGTACATGCAAATCTTGGCGGCGTTGACGAGTGGGGTCCAATAATCCACCTCGTCGCTCAAGGCCACGATGGCTTTATCCACAGATTTCAATGCTAACTCGGCATCGTCGGCGCAGCCCAAGTCACTGGCCATGGTCACCACGGAAAGTTCCATACCGCCCATGCTGGATCCATGAATCGAGCCATCCACGTAGCGGTCAAAGGGGAAGTCGTTGGCCTCGCGGGTGAGCTTGCGCGCAGTGTAGATGCTCTCGAACAGGCGCTTCTTGATAGACTCGATCACCTTTGCGTTGTCGATCGGGGTTTGCGCGATCTCCTGTGCAATTTCCTGCTCCTCATCGGTAAGGAAGCTGTAGGTATCACCCTGGCGCGCAACGTAGTTCTCGTGCTCCAAGCGGGCGAGGGATTCCTTGACGCGGTCCTTAAGGGCGCGCTTGTCCACGTCAAGGCTATCAATCATGAAGATGGAGATGTTCTCGACCGAGGCCTTAACGTAGCCGATGTAGCGGATCAAGTACAGGAGCTTAAGCACCCGAACATCGTAGCTCTCAAGACCTTCTGCGTTTTCAGCTGCGCGCTCCGCGCAGACGACGACCTGAATGATGCCGTGCTCCAGGTCTTTAGAGATTGTGTCGAAGAAGCGCCAGAAGGGCACGAGAGCGCCGGTCTGCTCATGCTGGATAGCCTGAGCACTCTCCTGGAAAGCGCTCAGCATGGAGCGCTCGCCCGTGGACATGTGTTTGGCCTTGACACCGTGCTTGCGTACCTCGGTCATGACGTCGGGCAGCAGCTTGAACTGATAGCCTACAAACGGGTAGCTGGCGACAAACTCCTTGGTGTTGGCATAGCCCGCAAGATCGGCGCGCGAGCCTTCAAATGTGAAGTTGTTTTTGAGGACGGCGGAGTCCTGCTTATAGAGTTGGGCAAGCGCATCGGCCGCCGGTGCGGTCTTCTCCAAAATACGGCGCTGAATGACCTCGTCAGCGCTGGAGCTGGAAAGCGAAAGGCGAGTATCAAATCGACCCAAGATCTTAGAGAACATGCTCGTATCCAGCCCGCCCGGTAAACCGAGATTGTAGATGTCTTCTTGACTCGAAACCATCACCCAAACACGGCCACCACAAACTGATCCGAGTTCCTCGACTACCGTCTGGAGACTCAACAGACGATCCGAATTGCCGCCGTTAGCAATAAACTGGCCAACCTCATCAACCATGAAGACCAAGCGAAAATCGCCACCATTGGCAGCCGCCTGAGCGTCAATGTACTCCTTAACCTTTTGAGCAAATTCATCAGGCTGAAGAAGCTCGTCATCAGGAGCAGAGACCCATGCACTAATTTCATCGTCGCTCATGCCCAGAACAGATTTAAGAAGCTTACGAAAAGCCTTGTTATACCTATAGGTCTTGCGATTTTCGAGCCATGTTTTTCCTGTTAGACGCTCAAATTCGTCGCGAAACTCTTGAGTTTTACCTATCTCATCGATGTACTCCTCAAGCTGAGCAAGCTTGGGCTTAACGCCGTAAAACCCTCGCGCCTCATAAAACACGCGCTGGAATCCATAGAGAACAGCAACAGATGCCTTATCGCCCTTCCACGACCCCGCCTTGGTGTCGATATTGAACAGTAAGGTTTGCGTAGGAACGGAACAGGCGTGCTCCATGGAAGCAAACACCAACGGATCGGCAATCTTGCCATCAAAAAAAGAGATAGCGCGCTTCCCATCAACATTGAAATTCCCAAGCAAATAGCTCAAGATTTTAAGAAAGTGTGACTTACCGGACCCATAAAAACCACTGACCCATACGCCCATTTTGTTGGTAGGGTTATACAGAGAATCGCCGTAGGCTTTAAATAAAGTTGCGAAGTGACCTTGCAGCTCGCGCGTCACCACATACTCGCTAAGCTCTTGCCTAATTGACTCGTCTTTCTCATCGTCAGCGACAACAACACCATTAATGGAACGGTTGATGTCCTTCGCGAAGAGATTGCGAACAGTTGTGTTATCCATTGTAAACTCCTTAAAGCTGGAGAACGGCAGTCAACAAAGCGGGCGGAAAGTCGCACTTAAGAGATATCAATTGCGCGATAGTAATTCTCTGCTGCAAGCCTGTTAAACAAGGTGACAGATGAACCGTTAAAGGTGCCGGGGTAAGCCGCAATAACGGGGACATCAGAAAAGTCAGACTGCATTGAATCGAACAGGTTATGGACTCTCAAAAAGGGGTAAACTTCACCAACCCCAACGAGCAAAATCGCATCGCCCGGTACATGTGGTTGCGTCAGGTCCAAAACCACATCGGAGACAACCTCAGGCTGGCAATAATCAACCACGTCATCGAGCACTGCCTTTGAGCCAAAATCAGTTTCTTGCTCTTGCATGGCTTCAAGAACATCGAGGTCATCAAGAATCGCCAGCACAACGTCATAGAGGTTTACGACCTTGAGCGCACAGGGGAGCTTGCCAGCCGCGGAGTCATGCGCCAGGGTGTCAAATAACGCGCGGGCCTCAAACTCGAGCGCCGGGTCGTAGCAGAAGGTATGAAATCCAATCTCGTTGCCGATGCCTTTGTTGGAGAGAAAATCCTCGTTGCTCAGACATGCGCGGAGGAGCTGAGAGCGCCGCTCGAACTCCTGGCGGGCGCGTTTGGCATGGGAATGGGCTGCCACGACGCGGTCGCGGGAGCGGATACCGATGTTGGCGGTGATGTCGGTCGCCGGAGTTATCGCGGGACCGTCGGCGGTGCTGATGTGCGCCATGCTAGATTACCGCCCTTCCTGTAAGGGCAACGACAAGCGACTGTTCGCCAAGCTGCAGAAGGGCATGCTCAATATCGGGGTCAAGGAAGAGCGCAGACAGGCGCTCGGACTCCGGGCCCTGGCCCTCGCCGATAAGGCCGGCATGGCGGAGCGTCTGGCGGAGCGAGCCCTTAATGCGCTTGACCGTGGCCTCAGTCCAGCGGGCCGCGTCCGGATACTCCGTGGTAAAACGTGTCATAAAGGCGTTGATGTCAACCGCCGTAAAGGCATAATCGAAGTTTTGTAGGCGCTCCCCTACCTCGACGAGCACGAGCTCGCGCACGATATCGTAGCGGCAGATCATGCTGTAGAAGATGGCCTGGTCCGCCTGCGTGGGAGTGCCGGATGCCATGAGCCTGGTTAGGGATGACGCAGCCTCGACGGCGGTTTTGGGGTCGATGCCGCGCGCGGCGCATACGGCGTCCGTGGGCACCATGGCGTCAAGGCGGCGAAGGCACACGGTTGCGCGGTTGGCGACCATGCGCTCCGTGGGATATTGAAAGAGGTTCTCACTCTTTACGCGTACAATGACCTGCTCGTCGCTTGCGCCCTGCATACGAAGGGCAGCGACGATGCGCATCTCATGCGGGAGGAATTGCTCGCGGGTGAGCACCCCCCCCCCCGAACGCTTTTTGTGGTTACATCCACAGTACACGCTCCAAGGGTGTCAAAGGCTGTCACAAGTGCGCCGCAACCCGGCAGGCAGGCGCGGCGCACATGACAATAATCATACCTGTTGGTAAAAAAGTTACCACGCCCAGAGTGTCAAATGTTGAGCAACAAAATTTAATCCGGTTAACGGTCATTTTCGCAGCTTAGAAACTTTAACGAGGTCGCCCCAAATCACACTTGCCAGACAACCGCGCTTACGAATGCAGGCACGCACGCGCCCAACGCCACCCTCCGCTACACTCAACATAGAGTTATACATATGATTCTATGTAAGGAGTTTCATATGCCTGTCGTAAAGCCTATTTCAGATCTGCAACGCAACTTTGGTTCCATAGCAGATAGCTGCCACCAAACCAAAGAGCCCGTCTACCTAACCAAAAACGGGTCGGCATCGCTTGTCGTCATGGATGCCGAGGCCTATGACGAGCAGACCCGCGCACTAACCGCCATTCAGGAGCGCGAAGATCGCATTCAGCGCTCCATCGCTCATGGTTACGACGACCTCACCAACGGTCGTGTGCGCCCCTGGAAACAAGCGAAGGCCGAGGCGGATCGGATGCTAGCCTCGAGATAAACCCCTCCCCCATGTAACCATCCTGTAAATCATAGCGACGCACTCGAGTTTTACCGTGATGCGGTCGCGCCTGGCGCTCCACTGTGCTAAAGTAACCCGAACGTCCAAACGACTACAAGGGGGAACTAGAAGATGGCACGTGTGCACAACTTCTCAGCTGGCCCGGCAGCGCTGCCCACAAGCGTGCTCGCCGAGATCGCCGACGAGATGATGGACTACCGCGGTTGCGGCATGTCCGTGCTCGAGATGAGCCATCGATCTAGCATGTACCAGCAGATCATCGACGACGCCGAGGCAACCCTGCGTCGCCTGCTGAGCATCCCCGACAACTACCGTGTCCTGTTTTTGCAGGGCGGCGCCACGCTGCAGTTTGCGGGCATCCCCATGAACCTCATGCGCCGCGGCCGCGCCGGCTACATCGTGACCGGCAACTTTGCCAACAAGGCATACAAGGAGGCCGCCAAGTACGGCGAGGCCGTGCTGCTCGCGAGCTCCGAGGACACCAACTTCGACCGCATCCCCGACATGGCCGACATCAACGCGCGCATTGCCGCCGAGGCCGCGAGCGACGGGCTCGACTACGTTTACATCTGCCAGAACAACACCATCTTTGGCACCATGTACCACGAGCTGCCCGCTTGCGGCGACGTACCGCTGGTCGCAGATGTCTCGAGCTGCTTTCTGTCGCAGCCGCTCGATGTTGAGCGCTACGGGCTCATCTACGCCGGCGCGCAGAAAAACGCCGGCGCCGCGGGCGTGACCGTGGTTATCGTGCGCGACGACCTCATCGCCGACGGCCCCGCCTTTGCGCGGGCGCCGCAGTACATGGACCTTAAGACCCAGGCCGCCAAGGGCTCCATGCTCAACACGCCCAACACCTTTGGCATCTACGTGTGCGGCAAGGTGTTCCGTTGGGTTGAGCAGACCGGCGGACTTGCCGCCATGGCCGAGCGCAACTGGACCAAGGCTAACC
>CABUCQ010000044.1 GCA_902490095.1 uncultured Collinsella sp. | reverse complement strand
ACAGTCCTGCTCACGACGGAGGCCACATTAAGTGGCCTCCTGTTCGTGCGGAACTTGCGATAAACCTAAGCCGGTGTCCCCGCTCTCCCGGGGCCTGTGGCTACGTGGTTGTCGCATGCGGCTCGCTTTTCGGAACTGGGCTGATTATTTCTAGATGTAAGGCGCTCTTGGCCGTTATGGGCCTGGGGCGCCTGTCTTGTATAGGTCGATTTTTGGGACATGCCTGAAAATCTACCTTCTACTTCTCGTGTAGGACGAGAAGTTTCGGTCATAACTTCTCGTCCTACACGAGAAGTTATATACTCAAGATGTTGAAAGGAGAGCATCATGGCACCTACAGCGTTGAGTATTGCGGAGATTGTTGCCGAGGCCCGTTCCTTTGAGATTCCTCATGTCGTGCATCGAGACGATGTCATCGGTGATCTTCCTGAGCCAAAGCCGTTCAATCTTGTCCATATCATCACGGGCATCAGGCGCTGCGGTAAAACGTTCTATGCGTTTCAGTGGGTTCGTCGCCTTATCGATCGCGGTATCGATCCCGAGCGTATCTTTTATTTCAATTTTGCCGACGATCGTCTTCGGCCTGCGCCGGACACGCTTATGAGCGACATATTGGAAGAATATTGGCGGCAAGTTCCCTCTGCGCGGTCAAAGGGCTGTTATCTCTTTTTGGATGAGGTGCAGGAGACTGATGGATGGCAGGGCGTGTGTCAACGGTTGGCTGAGCATGAGAATGTGACGCTTGTTATTACTGGATCTTCTTCGAAGCTCTCGGCTGATGAAATCGCGACGCAGTTCCGCGGTCGTTCGCAGGAGCATGCCATGCATCCGCTCTCGTTTCGCGAGTATTGTGCGTTTCATCACATTGAAACGCCGGATATGCCTACTGATGCTGGAGCTCCAGCTGTTTCTCCGCAGCAACGGACTGATTTGGAATCGGCATACGACCGTTACCTCGTAGAGGGTGGCTTCCCTGGGGTTCAGGAGCTTGATGCCGGTTCGCGCATTCAGATGCTTCAGGCTTATCTACGAGATGTTGTTGCTAGAGATATTCTTGAGCGAAGTGGGCGTACAGATATCGCGCTCGCCAACCAAGTGGGGCTCTTCTGCCTGAGGAACACGGGGTGCGACCTCTCGGTTAACCGTTTGCTGGATGCTTTAAAGTCTGTCGGATATCGAGCGTCATGGGAAAAGATCAGTGAGCTCGTGCGCCTGTTCCAGCAGGCTCATCTCATTGGTTTGCTCCCGGAGTATTCGACGGCGCTATCGCCGAAGACAACGACAATGGATAAAGTCTATGCCGTCGATCAGGGGATGGCGTATGCGACGTCGCGCGCCAATCAGCAGGATATCGGAAAGCGTCTGGAGACTGCGATATATGCCGAGCTCATGCGTCGAACGGCAAACGGTCGCATGGAAACGGTGACTTCATATACGGCCCCGACGCAGACGCGAGAAAAGGTCGATTTTCTGGTTGGAGATGCCTTGGCATCAGATCCCTATGCTCTCTTCCAGGCGACGGTCGATATGACGGCGGAGAAAACACGCCGGCGTGAAGTCGGCTCCCTTGAGATGGCGATGTCAAAAACTGGGATCAAAGACGCAAAAATCATCACGCTGCGCGAGGCGACCCAGATCGAAACGGAGCACGGCATTATCGAAGTCATTCCCGCATGGAAATGGTCGCTTGGTCTGAAGTAGGGCGTGCGGTCCCGTCGGGCGGGGGCACCGGTTTAGGTTTCCTGCTCTACAGTCCTGCTCACGACGGAGGCCACATTAAGTGGCCTCCTGTTCGTGCAGAACTCGCGATAAACCTAAGCCGGTGCCCCCGCCCGACGGGACCGCACGGCACTTTGTAGATAGCGGCTCTCTATTCGGAACTGGGCTGATGGTTTCTAAATGATAGGGAGCCCATAGTCGATGTGGGGACGGAGGGATTTCGCGTTCGCCTTTTCGGCGGCCGCGTGCCGCTGCGTCGCTTCGCTCCTTGCGTGCTGCGCTGGAAAACGCTTCGCGTTTCTTCAACTTCGCACCCTTGCGGGTTCGAATCCCTCCGTTCGCCTACGAAAAAGCGCTCCAGGTCCATATGGGCCTGGAGCGCTATGTTCTTAGGGGCTGGGACGGAGGGATTCGAACCCCCAACAGCCGGCACCAAAAACCGGAGTTCTACCGTTGAACTACGTCCCAGTATGGGTGTTGCCAAAAGCAACTCGTCTAGTTTACCTAATCTGCGAGGGCATCGCAAACGCCATCGAGCAGGCGTACCGCGAGCGTCTGGGCGTCGCTAGCAGTGAAGGTGCCGTTGTAGCGCGTCATGCCCGTGAGCTCAATGCGGATGCGCGCGGGCTTTTGCTGTGCGGCGACATTGGCGGTGCGGATGCGCTGGGCCAGGTTGTGGCACTCGGCGAGGGCAATCGTGGCGCGCGGAGCGGCGTCGGCGGGCAGCTCGTCGCTTGCGATCTCGAGCACCAGGTCAACGTCGGTCGGAACCTCGGAGTCGCAAAGCATCATGCCGCTGTTGTCGGTCGTCGCCGTGGCGATGTTCCACATGCGCGATGCTACGCTGCGCGCGATAGGGTCCTCGCCGATGACGGCAATCTGGAAGCGCTCGAGCACGTTAGCGGCGCGAGCAAAACCGATGCGGGACTCGGCTTCGGTGACCGAGGGCTTGCCCTCCCACACATGGTGCAGGCGGTTGATGTAGGCGTAGGTGTCCTGGAAGGCCATGCCGTCGGCAAACAGGCCGACATTTTCCTGGAACTGCTGCAGGGCGGCCTCGGTATGCGGACCAAAGTAGCCGTCGTCTTCGCCACAGGCAAAGCCCAAAACGTTGAGAGCGCGCTGCAGGGCCTGCACATCGGCGCCATGGAAATTGGGCATGCGCAGATAGAGAGTGCGGTCGCCCAGCTTATACGAAGTGTCTACAAGGGCGCTCCAGCAGGGGATATCGACGGCATGACCGGCAGCAAGGCCGCTGTCGAGCCTGAAGGTGCTGACGGCCTGCTCAGTGGTGGCTCCAAAGTACTTGTCGGTGACTTCGGCGGCATCAATCGTGTAGCCGAGCTGCAGGAGACGAGACTGCACGTCCTCGACGGCTGCTCCTTGCATGCCCGTTGTAATAGGTTCCATGAACGAACCCCTTTCGGCGTACCATTCGTACTATTTGAGCGTCTGTCGGATAGACAACGCAAAGGGATGCATAAACATGCACTCAACAGTGTAGCAAGTTGTGCCTAAATACGCTGCTGACAGGTTTTATAACCCCCGTTAGTTAAGGCGCTCCACAAAGAAATCTGCCATGGAGAGGAACAGCTCGCGTGCGTGCGGATCAAGCTCAACGTTCTCGATGGCCGCTTTGGCCTTAGCGGTCAGGTCGAGCGCGTAAGTGTGGGCGTAATCGATGGAGCCGGTCTCCTGGAAGATCTCCACGGCGCGTGCGAGCTGCGCGGGATCATCGGTGCCCGAGGAAAGAATCGCCTCGACCTCGTCGTGGTGGCGCTCATCAGAGAGGGCGTGTACGGCGACAAGCGTGCGCTTGCCCTCGGTGATGTCGGTGCGGAAGTCCTTGTTGGCGGCTTCCTTAGTGCCGACAAGGTTGAGCAGGTCGTCCTGAATCTGAAAGGCAAGGCCCGTATGCAGGCCAAAGGCGCGCAGCGCTTCGATTTGCTCATCGCTGCCGCCGCCGATAATGGCTCCGGCGGCAAGCGGCGTGGCTCCGCTGTAAAACGCGGTCTTGTGCGTCGCCATGTCCAGGTAGTCATCAACCGAGATATCAAAGCGCCCGTCACGGACCCAACCCAGGTCGAGCGCTTGACCCTCGATGGTGCGGACGATCATCTCGGTAAGCTCGTGGAGCACACGCAGCTTCACGTCGGACTCCAGCGTGGGGTCGTCGAGAACCGTCTTGGTGACCATGGTGAGCGCCAGGTCGCCACAATTGATGGCAAGGCCCGTGCCCTCGGTAAGGTGCATACAGGGCTTGCCTCGACGAAGCTGTCCGTTGTCGGCGATGTCGTCGTGGATCAGTGCGCCCGACTGGAAATGCTCGATAGCTGCCGCGGCGCTGCGGGCGCTCTCAAAGCTACCGCCCACTGCGGTTGCGGCGAGCATACAGATAAGCGGGCGGTGGCGCTTGCCGGCGTTGGCCGTAAAAGCCGAGAGCGGCGCGTACAGGTAGCGCTCGATATCGGCAGAGGTCGCCTGTCCGTCAAAGAACGTGGCCAGATAGTCGTTAATCTGGTCAAAGTGCTGGGCTAAAAAGCTGGTAAACGGACTGGACACGGGTTCTCGCATTCTTTCTTGGGTTACATCGTTGCGGTGTGCAGATACCATATTGCCACATTGGAGTTGCCGGCGCGTCTGTTTTGGCGATTTGGAGAAACGGGACGCGTGCGCGTGCCGGCTGCTTATATAAGCCTAAAGTGCTCGAGCGCCTTGACGACGCCATCTTTGTCGACCGAGTCGGTGATGTAGTCGGCGCGCTTTTTGAGATAATTCGGCGCATTGCCCATGGCGATACCGACATCGACGGCGTTCATCAGCGAGACGTCATTGCTGGCGTCGCCGATGCCGTATACGGTTCCGTGGTGGGGATCGAGGGCGTCGAGTACAGACTGGATGCCCCCGCGCTTCGTGCATTCGCGGGGCGAGATTTCGGTTACCTCGAGTTCGAGCTCGTTAAAGCACAGCAGCGGCTCAAGTGCCTTATCTTGAGCGATGTGGTTGGCGAGCGATGTAGACATCAAGATCTTGTAGACACTGTAATGTTGCAGCTGCGTGACTGCGTCGCCCAGGGTGCGCGCGTATCCGGGAGCATCGGGGGCATCGGCACTCATGCGCACGACGCCGTTGAGGCCCTCAAAGCGGATGACCTCGCCCGATTGCTCAAGGTAGGGGGCAAGACGCTGCAGCATACTGGGCGTCATCGACAGATCGCGAATTGCGTGTCCGTTGATCTCGGCGTAACCGCCCGCAAGACAGACGATGCCGGTCCAGGGCAGCTCAAGAAGTTTGGGGTGGATGCAGCTGAGGGTGCGTCCTGTGCAGATAAAGGCCATGTTGCCGTTTGCAACGAAATCGCGGATGGCCTGCGAGACCGCCTCGTTGGGATAAGGGGACAGGTCACGCTCGTCTTCGGGAAGGTCTTGGGCGAGCCTGGGGTCTTGCCAGGCGAGCGTTCCGTCGATATCGAAGAAGCAGATATCGCCGCGCTTATGGGCTGCGCTGGCGGCAGGGGAGGCCGAGGTGGTGGGCACAAATTCCGGCTCGAGGCCCATGATCTGGTCAAAATGCTCTTTAACGCGGGGAACGGAGATGCCGATGATCACCTGGGCGGTCTTGCCCGTAATGATGAGGCCCTTGGCGCCCACCGCGACAAACGACGCGTTATCTGCAACGATGGAAGGGTCTGCGACCTCGACGCGCAGGCGCGTGGCGCAGTTGGTTGCGCCCACGATATTGCCAACGCCACCTAAGAGCTGAATTACCCGCTCAGCGAGGACGTGATCTTGATCGGATCGACTATTGACTTCGTCATTGGGAGATTGCTCTTTGGCAAAGTCGCTTCCCGTTAAACGATCGATTGTCGTGCGATTGGCGACATGATTCTCGCGGCCCGGCGTCTTAAGGTCATAGACCAAGATGAGTGCTCGAAAACTAACAAAGAAGATGAGGCTAAAGGCAAGGCCGATGCCGAGCGCCAAAAGGTAGGAGCCGGCATGCATTCGCATGAGTGGGATGAAGTTGAAGGCCGTCATTTCCATGAGACCGCCCGAGAAGATGCCGACGATGCCAAAGAAGTTCATGGTCATGGCAAGGCAGGAGGATAGGACGGCGTAGAGCAAAAAGAGTCCGGGATAGGTGAACATAAAGAGAAACTCGAGCGGTTCGGTGACGCCGCAGACCACCGAGGCGACGATGGCGGGCAAAAGGATGACCTTAAGGCCGGCGCGGCGTTCGGGTTTGGCGGTGAAATAGAATGCTGCCGCGATGGCGGGAAGGCCAAAGAGCTTGCCCCAGCCGGTGGCGGTAAAACCTGCCCAGGGTGCAAGTTCATTTAAAGGGCGCGTGCTATGGGAGAGAATGGGGAGCAGGTTGGTCCACGTGGCGTAAATACCGTCGTGAATGACCAGATTGTCGTAATAGATGGGCATATAGAGCAGGTGGTGCAGCCCCATGGGCTCGAGTGCTCGCTCCAAAAACACAAAGATGCCCACGCCGAAGGGGCCGACGCCTGCAAGTGCGTGGCGCAGCGTTTCGGTCACAGCGTATGCGAAGGGTACGATGGCGGCCGAGATGGCGGCAAGGGCAAACACGGCAAAAAAGCTGATGAGGTAGACCAGTGAGGAACCCGAGAAGGTGCCGAGCCAATCGGGAACCTTGGCATCGTAGAAGCGATCATGGATGGCGACGACGGTTGCCGATACCGCCAGCGGGCCGATAATGCCGGTGTCGAGCGTCTTGATGCCGTCGATGACGGTGATGCCGCTGGCGGGGGTCAAAGATGATGGGTACTTAAGTCCAAGGTTGTCGCCGCTCAGCTTAATGATCTCGCTCAAAAAGAAGCAATAGGCAAAATAAGCCACGAGTGCCTCGAGGCAGCAGCGTGCCGGTTGCTTTTGGGCAAGACCGATAGGCAGCGCTACGGCAAAAAGGAGCGGGAGACGTTTAAAGACCGTCCACGAGCCGCGCTGGATGATGGTCCAGAAAACGTACCAAGGGGTTCCGTATACGGCGAGATCGCCGACGATGTCCGCAGTCGTTGCGAGAGCGGAGATGCCGACCATGAGGCCTGATATAGAAAACAGCATGGCGGGCGCGAACATGGCTCCGCCAAAACGTTGGATTTTCTGCAGCATAATATGCCTTTCGGATGCAACATGCTGTGCGAGCAAGAACGTTTAAACAATGAACTCATTGTAGAGGACTGGCTGCTTGCCGCATTGACGGTTTTGATTCGGTCCGATTTGGGTTTCGGGGGAACCGTCGACGGTAAATAATCCGTGCTTTACCGATAATCGGTTTAAACAACCCAAAGAAATGCTATCGTGCCTAGCCATACATATTCATTAGAGGTGAAACAATGCCAAAAGCGATTTATGAAGGAATCTACCGAGAAATACGCTCGCGCATCATTAATGGGACCTATGCGTTTCAGGAGATGCTGCCAACCGAAGCCGAGCTGACCGCGGAGTTCGGATGCACTCGCAATACCGTCCGTCGCGCCTTGAGTATGCTGGCCGACGGGATGTTTGTGCAGCCCATACACGGCAAGGGCGTGCGCGTTATTTGGCTTAAGGGCGAAACCGACATGTTGGGCGCACTCGAAGAGGTTGAGTCGTTTGGCGAGTTTGCAAAGCGCAACAATGCCGTTGCATCGACGGACGTTAAGTCTTTTGAACATCTGGTCTGCACCGAGCAACTCTCTCGTCACCTGGGCTTTAAGGTGGGCGAGGAGTTGATTCGCGTGGTGCGTGTCCGTAGCCTTAACGGTAGCGCTCGCCAGGTGGACCACGGCTATTTTCTGGAGTCGATCGCCAAAGGCCTGACGCCCGAGATCGCTGCAAAGTCAATTTACGACTATCTGGAGCACAAACGCGGCGTCAAAGTGATGGCGAGTCGCCGTACGGTGAGCGTCGAGCTTGCCAACGATGAGGACTGCAGCTATCTTGACCTTGGCAAATACAACTGCGTTGCCGTCATGGAGAGCCAGTCGTACACCTCGGACGGCATCTTGTTCGAGGTCACGCATGCCCGCACGCATCCCGAGATCTTCCACTACCGCGTCAACTCCAAGCGATAGCCGGCTAGCTCGCAGCCTGACGAGACTCATGCCCTCAAAGAGAAAACGCCCGGTCAAACCGACGATGCATCGGCTTGACCGGGCGTTTTCTCTGCATTCGATAACAAATAATTGTTTATACAAAACTTGTCAAGTATCAAGTTGAAATTACCGTTCACCGAAGTTTTTCTACCGCTCTAGTAATACTTGTTCAAACAACTAGCCAAATAGCGTATCGTACAAATCAGCAAAAGGGGCAAAGTCCCCGAGCCAATCTCCGAAGGCGGCGGCAAAGGGTGCCGCCACGGTGTGAAAGGGTGGATTGTAATGAAGAACGAAATGAGCAGAAGGCAGTTCCTGGGCTTTGCTGGTTCCGCGGCTGCGGTTCTTGGTCTGGGTCTCGTGGGCTGCGGTGGTTCTGCCGGCTCCGGCTCCTCTGCTTCTGGTGACGCTGCCGAGGTCTACTTCCTCCAGTTCAAGCCCGAGGTCGACAAGGAGTGGAAGGAGATCGCCAAGGCGTACAAGAAAGAGAAGGGCGTCGAGGTCAAGATCGTGACCGCCGCCTCCAACACCTACGAGGAGAAGCTCAAGTCCGAGATGTCCAAGAGCTCCGCTCCGACGCTGTTCCAGGTCAACGGCCCCACCGGCCTTAAGAACTGGAAGGACTACTGCGCCGATCTTTCCGACACCAAGCTCCGCGGCGAGCTCATCGACGACTCCCTGGCGCTGCAGTCCGACGGCAAAGATCTGGGTATCGACTGGGTTCAGGAGAGCTACGGCATCATCTACAACAAGGAGCTCCTCGAGAAGGCCGGCTACAAGGCCGAGGACATCAACTCCTTCGACAAGCTGAAGGCTTGCGCCGATGACATCCAGGCCCGCAAGGACGAGCTCGGCGTTGACGGTGCCTTCACTTCCGCCGGTATGGATGACTCCTCCAGCTGGCGCTACACCACGCACCTCGCCAACCTCCCGCTCTACTACGAGTTCGAGAAGGAGCACAATCAGGAGGACGACGAGATCAAGGGCGAGTATCTCGACAACTTTAAGCAGATCTTCGACCTGTACATCACCGACTCCACCTGCGATCCTTCGCAGCTCGCCTCCAAGACCGGTGACGACGCCACTAACGAGTTCGCAACCGGCAAGGCCGTCTTCTACCAGAACGGCTCTTGGGCCTACGCCGACCTCACCAAGGCCGGTATGACCGACGACCAGCTCGGCATGCTGCCGATTTACATCGGCGTCGACGGCGAGGAGAACCAGGGCCTGTGCTCCGGCGGCGAGAACTACTGGTGCGTCAGCTCCCAGGCTTCCGAGGATGCCCAGAAGGCCACCGAGGACTTCATGTATTGGTGCGTCACTTCTGACACCGCCACCAGCATCATCGCTGACAAGATGGGTCTGACCGCCCCGTTCAAGAGCGCTAAGGAGACCACCAACGTCTTCTCGCAGCAGGCCGTTGCTATGGCCAAGGATGGCAAGAAGACCGTTGCTTGGGACTTCGTTTACATCCCCTCTGAGGAGTGGAAGAAGAACCTCAAGCAGGCTCTCATCGCTTATGCTGCCGACAACACCAAGTGGGACGGCGTCAAGAATGCCTTCGTCGATGGCTGGAAGACCGAGAAGGCTGCTTCCGAGTAAGCAGTTGCTGCCCAAGCTATCTGATTAGCGACAGGGGGCGGGCAGACGTAGGTTTGCCCGCCCCCTGCATATTGAAAGGACCCTTCTATGGGCAAAGCACTCAAGCGCTGGTGGCCGCTCTTTATGCTGCCCACGTGCCTGGCGTTTATGATCGGGTTCGTGATTCCCTTTATCCAGGGTTTCTATCTCTCGTTCTGCCAGTTTATTACCATCAATAACGCGCACTTTGTCGGTATCGAGAACTACGTGCGCGCACTGACCGACCCGCAGTTCTCCACGTCGTTCTTCTTTACCGTGGCGTTTGCCTTCCTGTCGACGGTGCTCATCAACGTGATCGCGCTGGCCATTGCGCAGGCGCTCACCCGCAAGGCGCTCAAGGGCACCAACATCTTCCGTACGATTTTCTTTATGCCTAACCTGATCGGCGGCATTGTGCTGGGTTACATTTGGCAGATTCTGATCAACTGCCTGCTCTCCAACGTGGGTGCCCAGCTTATCGCCCTCAACTCCGCCGCTGGCTTCTGGGGCCTTATCATCCTGACCCTGTGGCAACAGGTCGGCTACATGATGATCATCTACATCGCCGGTCTGCAGTCCATCCCGTCTGACTACATCGAGGCCGCCAAGGTCGATGGCGCTACGGCATGGCAGACGTTTTGGAAGGTTAAGATCCCCAACCTGATGCCGACCATCACCATCTGCCTGTTCCTGTCCATCACCAACGGCTTTAAGCTGTTCGACCAGAACCTCGCCCTTACCGGTGGCGCCCCGGCGCACTCCACCGAGATGCTCGCCCTGAACATCTACAACACGTTCTATTCGCGTGCTGGCATCGCATGGCAGGGCATCGGTCAGGCCAAGGCAGTTATCTTCTGCATCCTGGTTGTCGCTATTTCTATGATCCAGCTTAAGGCCACGAGGTCCAAGGAGGTGCAGCAGTAATGAAACGCGATAAGGTTATCAACCGCGCGCTCTCGATTTTCTTTACGATTCTGTCGCTCGCGTGGATCTACCCCGTGTTTATGATCGCGCTCAATTCCTTTAAAAAGGCAACTGCAATCAGCACCACCACGGCATTCGATCTGCTCACGCCCGAGACGTTCAACGGCC
Organism: uncultured Collinsella sp.; assembly: GCA_902490095.1. Lineage (GTDB taxonomy): Bacteria > Actinomycetota > Coriobacteriia > Coriobacteriales > Coriobacteriaceae > Collinsella. The sequence continues at coordinate 4,674 of CABUCQ010000044.1, read as the reverse complement.
TCGCAAACTACATGCATGCCCTTAACGAGCAGGGCTTTGCCTCGGCATTTATGTACTCGCTCATCATCACGGTCACGTCGGTCGTGCTGATTCTGGTGTGCTGCTCCATGTGTGCTTGGTACGTAGTGCGCGTCAACAGCAAGATCTCGAACTTCTTCTATTACCTGTTCGTCTTCTCGATGGTCGTGCCCTTCCAGATGCTCATGTTCACGCTGTCCAATTTGGCGGACCGCATCGGCTTCAACACGCCGTTCAACATCTGCTTTATCTACCTCGGCTTTGGCGCGGGCCTGGCGGTCTTTATGTTCGCCGGCTTTGTAAAGAACATCCCGCTCGAGATCGAGGAGGCGGCCATGATTGATGGCTGCAACCCGGTCCAGGTGTTCTTTAAGATCGTCCTTCCCATCATGAAGCCCACCTATCTTTCGGTCGGCATCCTCGAGACCATGTGGGTCTGGAACGACTATCTGCTGCCCTACCTCACTCTCGACTCCACCAAGTACAAGACCATTCCTATCTTGATCCAGTACTTCCGCGGCGGCTACGGCCACGTCGAGCTCGGCCCCATGATGGCCTGCATCATGATGGTCGTTATCCCCATCGTCATCATGTACATCCTCTGCCAGAAGTACATCATCGACGGCGTGGTGGCAGGTGCCGTCAAGGGCTGATGCCGTAACTGTTTTGCAAGTTTCTGCGGCGCCCTCAACATGGTGCCGCATATCGAAAGGTAAAGACATGGCCGAGATCGTTCTCAAGCATGTTCAGAAGGTGTATCCCAACACCGAGTCCAAAAAGAAGGGCTTCTTTGGCAAAAAGAAGAAGACCGAGGAGAAGAAGCACAACCTCAAGGTTACCGAGGACGGTGTGCTCGCTGTAGAGGACTTCAACCTCACCGTTCACGACCAGGAGTTCGTCGTCCTCGTTGGCCCCTCTGGCTGCGGTAAGTCCACGACGATGCGCATGGTCGCCGGCCTGGAGGACATTACCTCGGGCGATGTGCTCATCGACGGCAAGCGCGTCAACGACGTGGCGCCCAAGGACCGCGACATCGCCATGGTGTTCCAGAGCTATGCTCTGTACCCCAATATGACGGTGTACGAGAACATGGCGTTTACGCTCGAGCTCAAGAAGGTCCCCAAGGACGAGATCGACCGCAAAGTTCGCTCTGCTGCCGAGATTCTGGGCATTACCGAGTACCTCGACCGTAAGCCCAAGGCGCTCTCCGGCGGCCAGCGCCAGCGTGTCGCTATCGGCCGCGCCATCGTGCGTGACCCCAAGGTCTTCCTGATGGACGAGCCGCTGTCCAACCTGGACGCCAAGCTTCGTAACCAGATGCGTGCCGAGCTCATTAAGCTGCGCCACGAGATCAAGGGCACGTTCATTTATGTTACTCACGACCAGACCGAGGCTATGACCCTCGGTGACCGTATCGTGGTCATGAAGGACGGCGTCGTCCAGCAGATCGCCACCCCGCAGGAGGTCTTCAACCATCCCGCGAACATCTTCGTCGCCGGCTTTATCGGCGTGCCGCAGATGAACTTCTTCGATGCCCAGCTGGCGCGCTCGGGCAACGGCTTTACCGTCAAGACCGAGGATATGAACGTGGCGCTCGCCCCCGAGACTTGCGCTCAGCTTGCCCTCAACTGGGACGGCGGCGACGTGAAGGAGATTACGGCCGGCGTGCGTCCCGAGCAGATCCTGCTTGCCGACAAGGGCGAGGAGGGCGCGCTCCAGGGTACCGTCGAGGTGACCGAGCTCATGGGCTCGACCGAGCATGTCCACGTGACCGCTCCCGACGGCCAGTTTGTCCTGATTATCCCCGTCGTCGACCTCGAGGCCAAGGGCGCGCTCAAGGTTGGCGACACCATCTGGTTCAAGTTCGAGAAGAACGCGACCCACCTCTTCGATAAGGTCTCTGGCAAGAACCTTATCTAGGCCCGGTGCATCCAGGCCCTCCCTTTGGGCGACTGCGGTATTGCCATCCTTTTGCCGCGGTCACATATAAGGCTCCCCTCCCGTCCACTGGGCGAGAGGGGAGCCTTTCTTTGTGTTGGGGCTGTCTGACCGGTCGTTTGTCTCGATCTGTAACGGGTGAGGCTGATTTCGGACGTTAGATGTTACAGATCGAGACGGTTCCGCTGAGCTAACCATTTCATCTAAATCTGTAACACCAAAGGTGAATTTCAGCTGCTAGATGTTACAGATCGAGATAAACCCAAGGGGAGGGGCCGGTATGTCTCAATCTGTAACAGCTGGGACCGTTTTTACCGAGTAGTTGTTACAGATCGAGATTGTTTGGCCGAGTCGGGTCACAGGGTAACGTGCGGGCACAAAAAACGGAGCCGTGTTGCCACGACTCCGCTTTCAAGAGGATGGGTAAAGGAAACGAAATTAGCTCAGGTGCCAAATCTCGTCGTTGTACTGGGAAATGGTGCGGTCGGACGAGAAGGTGCCGGCGTTGGCAATATTGATGAGCGTCTTGCGCATCCAGGTGTCCTGGTCCTCATAGTCGGCCAGCACGCGCTCCTTGGTCTGGATGTACTCCTCGATGTCGAGCAGGGCCATAAACCAGTCCTTGCCCTTAATGTCGTCGTGCAGGCGCTGCAGGCGCTCGGCGTTGCCGGTCGCCATAAAGGCGGGGTTGGTGATAAAGTCCACCAGCAGCTTGATACCGGGCTTGCGGTAGAGCACACCGGCGTCATAGGTGCCGTCGGCATAGAGCTGCTCGACCTGTTTGGACGAGGCACCAAAGGTATAGATGTTCTCGTCGCCCACGAGCTCGGCAATCTCCACGTTGGCGCCGTCGAGCGTGCACAGGGTTAGGGCGCCGTTGAGCATGAACTTCATGTTGGATGTGCCGCTCGCCTCCTTGGAGGCCAGGCTGATCTGCTCGGAGATATCAGCGGCGGGGATCACGCGCTCGGCGGCGGTGACGTTGTAGTTCTCGATCATGACAACCTGCAGGTAGGGAGCTACGTCGGGGTCGTTTGCAATCCACTGCGACAGCGTCAAGATCAGATGGATGATGTCCTGCGCGATAGTGTAGGCAGGCGCCGCCTTGCCGCCAAAGATGATGGTGACGGGGTGCTTAGGTCTGTTGCCGTTCTTGATATCGAGGTACTTCCAGATGATGTAGAGCGCGAGCATCTGCTGGCGCTTGTACTCGTGGATGCGCTTGACCTGGACGTCGATGATGGCGTTGGAGGGAATGGTCACGCCCTGCTCGAGCGCCATGAACTGGCGCATGATGGTCTTGGCTTCGGCCTTGGTGGCGGCCAGGCGCTCAAGAACATCCTTGTCGTTAGCGAATTCGGCGAGCTTGCTCAGGTCGCCGGTGCTGCGCCAATCGGTGCCGATCACATCGTCGAGCAGGTTGGCGAGCGCGGGGTTGGCGCCATGGATCCAACGACGGAAGGTGATGCCGTTGGTCTTGTTGGAGAACTTCTCGGGATAGATCTCGTAGAACGGATGAAGCTCGGTGTCCTCCAGGATCTTGGTGTGGAGGGCGGCTACGCCGTTGATGGAGAAGCCAAAGTGGATGTCCATGTGGGCCATGTGGACGGTATCGTGTTCGTCGATGATGGCGACGCGCGGGTCATCGTGCTCGGCCTTCGCGATCTCATCGAGCTTGACGATAATGTCGGCGATGGCAGGGGAGACCTTCTGCAGGCTGGCGAGCGGCCACTTCTCGAGCGCCTCGGCAAGAATCGTGTGGTTAGTGTAGGCGACCATGGAGCGTACGATGGTCACGGCCTCGTCAAACTCGATGCCATGCTCGGTGGTGAGCAAGCGAATGAGCTCGGGGATGACCATGGTGGGGTGCGTGTCGTTAATTTGGACCACGGCATAGTCGGCCAGATCGTGCAGGTTGCTGCCGCGCTCGACGGCCTCGTCGATCAGGAGCTGGGCGGCGTTGCTCACCATGAAGTACTCCTGGTAGATGCGAAGCAGGCGGCCCTGCTCATCGGAATCATCCGGATAGAGGAACAAGGTGAGGTTCTTGGCGATCTTCGTCTTGTCGAAGTCGATGGAGCTGCCGGGGACCAGGCCGTCGTCGACACTCGCCAGGTCGAACAGACGCAGGCGGTTCTTGGTGGGCTGGCCGTAACCGGGCACATCGATGTTGACGAGCTTGGAGGTGACGGCAAAATCGCCAAACTCGACGGTGTAGGAGCGGTCGTCATCGATCAGGATGTCCTGCTCGCTAAGCCACTCGTCGGGGACGGCCTTTTGCTGGTTGTCGGCAAAGCGCTGACGGAACAGACCGTAATGGTAATTGAGGCCCACACCGTCACCGGTAAGGCCCAGCGTGGCAATGGAATCCAGGAAGCACGCGGCCAGACGGCCCAGGCCGCCGTTGCCCAGCGAGGGCTCGACCTCAAACTCCTCAATCTTGTTGAGGTCGTGGCCGGCAGCGGTGAGCTGGTCTTTAACCTCGGCATAGATGCCAAGGTCGATCATGTTGTTGATCAGCAGTTTGCCAATCAAAAACTCAGCAGAGATGTAATAGAGCTTTTTCTTGCCATTGTTGAGCGGGCAGGCGGCAGAGCGCTCCTGCACGAGTTTGACCAGCAGTTTGTAAATGCGGCGGTCATCGAGTTGCTCGAGCGAAGTTCCAAAGGACTGCTCGGTAAGATCCGCAAGATTGATACAGGGCATGTTTCCTCCTGT
>CABUCQ010000043.1 GCA_902490095.1 uncultured Collinsella sp. | reverse complement strand
ACGAGGCGTGTCCGTCCGAGAACGAGGTGTGGGTATGGCAATCGACCAGCGGGCATGCGGGCATGGCGACTCCTTTGCATTTGGCGAATCCGCTCCATTGTAATGGCGCAGCTTCGGCGCGTCGTGCGCGCGGGGTGCCGAAATCGACTGGAAAGGGTGCGCGGTGCGACCTCGCTTGCTCTCAAAACATGTACGTCAGCCTCCAAAACCGACAAAAAATGACATGTTTGGAGGCTGATGTACATGTTTGGATAGGGGCGAGGGCGGCGACGGACGAAAGTCACGCCTGTGCCACGTCCGATGTGCTAGCGTTTGGATGAATAAAACGAGCCCGTGCGGAAAGGATCCGGACCGTATGCAACGTGGAAGTACATCTCCGCTGTCCCGCGAGACCGATGCGCCCGAAACCATCGTCAAGCTGGAGTGCGACATCGACGATGCGTCGCCCGAGGTGCTCGCCTATGCCGCCGACCGCTTGCGCGAGGCGGGCGCCCGCGAAGTGCACTGGCTGCCTCTCTACTGCAAAAAAGGTCGTCCCGGCTGGCAGCTGCAGGTAATTTGCGCCCGCGAGGACATTGACCGTCTGCAGATGATCATCTTTTTGGAAACCACGACCAACGGCATTCGTCGCCAGGTGATGGAACGCGTTTGCCTGCCACGCCGCTTTGAGCGCGTAACAACGCCTTGGGGCGAGGTATCCGTTAAGGTGGCGACTCTGCCCGACGGCAGCGAGCGTGCAGCGCCCGAGTACGAGGACTGCGCCCGTCTCGCCCGCGAGCATAACGTACCGCTCCAGCGCGTGATGCATACGGCACAAGCCGCGGCGCTGCGATTTGAGTAACGCGGCTGGCGGCACGCCACGCCCAGCTCCATCAACCCCACCCGAAAGGACCACCATGAAATACCTCATCGCCTCCGACATCCACGGCTCGGCATACTGGACCGAGCGCCTGGTCGCCGCCATCGAGTCCGAGCAGCCCGACCGCATCGTCCTGCTGGGCGACCTGCTCTATCACGGTCCGCGTAACGACCTGCCGCGCGATTACGCTCCCAAGCGTGTGATTCCGCTGCTCAATGCCCTGGCCGACCGCATCATCGCGGTGCGCGGCAACTGTGACGCCGAGGTCGACCAGATGGTGCTCGACTTTCCCGTTATGGCCGACTACGCCACGCTGTTTGACGAGGCCGACCGCGAGCTGTTCCTGACGCACGGCCACGTCTTTGGCGCCGGCATGCACAACAGCGTCGACCACGCGCCCGCGCTGCCCGAGGGCTCCGCGCTCGTCTACGGCCACACGCACATCAAGGTTAACGAGGCAAGCGAGGCACACCCGGGCCTGTGGCTCTTCAATCCCGGCAGCGTGAGCATTCCCAAGGACGGTACGCACAGTTACGGCATCTACGAGGGCGGCGCGTTCCGTCATGTGATCCTGGAGGAGGACTAACCATGGCTCAGCAAAATGCCGAGGGCTCGCGCGATCTGTCCACGCTGGTCGACGCGTCGGCCGAGCTGCAGCATCTGGTGCAGACCATCTGGCGTCTGCGTCAGCCCGATGGCTGCCCGTGGGACCGCGAACAGACGCACCAGAGCATCGGCAAGAACATGATCGAGGAGGCCTACGAGGCGCTCGATTGCATTGAGGCGGACGACGCGGCGCACCTGCGCGAGGAGCTCGGCGACGTGCTCATGCAGGTAGTGCTGCATGCGCAGATTGCGGCGGACGCCGGTGAGTTTACGCTGGCCGATGTGGCACGCGATATCGACGCCAAACTCATCCGACGCCATCCGCACGTGTTTGGCGATGCGGATGCCGATAACTCCGACGAGGTACTCAAGATCTGGGACGAGGTCAAGCTTGCCGAGAAGGCCGCCAAGGACAAAGCCGTGGCGGCAGGCGAGGCTGCGCCCGAGGGCCTGCTCGACGGTGTGCCCACGCATCTGCCGGCGCTGATGCAGGCCCAGAAGGTGTCGCGCAAGGCAGCGGCCGTGGGCTTTGAGTGGGAGACGGTCCAGGACGTGTGGGACGAGGTCGCCGAGGAGCGTGCCGAGTTTGAGGCCGAGGCTCCCGGCTCGCCCGAGCGCGAGATGGAGTTTGGCGACCTGCTCTTTGCCCTGGTCAACGTTGCGCGCAAGGAGGGAATCGACGCCGAGAGTGCCCTTCGTGCCAGCACGGCAAAGTTCCGCCGCCGTTGGGCCGCGATGGAGCAGATGGCGGCCAACGCTCATGTAGATCTGACTGAGCTTTCGACCCACGGCCTCAACGACCTCTGGGATGCCGCAAAGGCAGAGGAGTAAGACTGCGGGAACGACGGGCTGACATGCCTCATCGTTCCCGCTAAATTTTTCGAAAAACAATTGTATCCCTCGGCTAACTTAGGGCATAATGCAAAAAGTGCGACATGGCTAACTTACGGAGGCGCACCGATGGTGCACGGTCAGCCGGTCGCTTGCAACCACTACGTTTCCAAGTGAGAGGGAGACAACATGAGCGATATTTTGGATGTCTACGGTCGCGAGGTGTTCGACAGCCGCGGCAATCCCACTGTCGAGGTCGAGGTCGTGCTCGAGGATGGCAGCTTCGGTCGCGCGATGGTGCCTTCGGGCGCTTCGACTGGCGCCTTTGAGGCGTGCGAGCTGCGCGACGGCGACAAGGGTCGCTACCTGGGCAAGGGCGTCTCGCAGGCCGTCGAGCACGTCAACAACGAGTGTGCCAACGCCGTCGTGGGCCTCGACGCCTTCGACCAGCGCGCTGTCGATGCCGCGTTGATCGCTGCGGACGGTACGCCCAACAAGACCAAGCTCGGCGCCAACGCGATTCTGGGCGTGTCGCTGGCCGTTGCCCGCGCTGCGGCAGAGTCGGCGGGCCTGTCGCTGTACCAGTACCTGGGCGGCGTCAACGCTCACCTGCTGCCCACGCCCATGATGAACATCCTCAACGGCGGCGTGCATGCCGACAACAACGTTGACTTCCAGGAGTTCATGATCATGCCGGTGGGCGCCCCGAGCTTTGCCGAGGGTCTGCGCTGGTGCGCCGAGGTCTACCACACCCTCAAGGGCGTGCTGCACGAGGCCGGCCTGGGCGGCGGCGTGGGCGACGAGGGCGGCTTCGCGCCCAGCCTCAAGACCAATGCCGAGCCGTTCGAGTACATTACCAAGGCCGTCGAGAAGGCCGGCTTTAAGCCCGGCGTCGACTTCATGTACGCCATGGATCCGGCGTCCACCGAGTTCTACAACGCCGAGACCGGTATGTATGAGCTCAAGGGCGAGGGCGTGGAGTACACGAGCGCTCAGATGGTCGATTACTGGGAGAAGCTTGTCGACACCTATCCCATCATCTCCATCGAGGACGGCATGGCGGAGGAGGACTGGGACGGCTGGGTCGAGCTCACCCGCCGCATTGGCAACAAGGTGCAGCTCGTAGGCGACGACCTGTTCGTCACCAACACCGAGCGCCTCAAGAAGGGCATCGAGCTGGGCGCCGCCAACGCGATCCTGGTCAAGGTCAACCAGATCGGCACGCTCACCGAGTCGCTCGAGGCCATCGAAACCGCCAAGGAGGCCGGCTACGCTTGCATCGTGAGCCACCGTTCCGGCGAGACCGAGGATTCCACGATCGCCGACCTGGTCGTGGCCGTCAATGCTGGCCAGATCAAGTCGGGCGCCCCGTGCCGTAGCGACCGTATTGCCAAGTACAACCAGCTCATCCGCATCGAGGACGAGCTCGAGGGCAGCGCGCGCTACGCCGGCAAGTCTGCGTTCTACAACATCCGCTAGACAGATGAGCCTGGCGGGGAGGGGGTGGACTCGGTTCCGCCCCGCCTTGGCCGGATGCCGCAAAGCACTATTGGCGCTGGGCCGTGTGGCTCAGCGCCTTTTTTATGTCGAGCAAAGGCTGGCGAAGGCGGTGCGGGCGCTCGTGCTATAACTAAAGGACTTAGCGCAAACAAACCTCAACCGCACAAGGCGCACATGGATCAGATTTACGACAACAGGTACTATTCCGCCGGTTCGCGTGAGCCGTCGTCTCGTCGTGCGCATTCGGTGCAGCTTGGCGGGCCCGATTATACGGGCGCTGCCCGTCCCACGCATCGCACGGCAGGCAATTCGGACTCCCATGCTCAAATGAATATGTCGACGGACCGCCCGTCACGTTCGGCGCGCCCGACGCATGCTTCGCGTACGCAGCGCCCCTCGGCTCAAACGCACGAAAAGTCGACCAGGCCCTCAAGTCGTCTTTCCGGCTCGGACTTTATGCACTACGCCAACGACAACGCAGCGGTCAAGGCGATTTACGACTTTACCCACGGTCCTCAGCGAGGGCTATTCATCGGCATTGTCGTCGCCCTGGTGCTCGTGAGCCTGTATTTCCCCGTGCGCGATCTGTACGTGGCAAAGCGTTCGAGCGATATCTTGGCCAAGCAGGTCGAGATTCGTCAGCAATACAATGATGAGCTGCAAAAAAGCGTCGACAAGCTGCTCTCGGAGGAGGGCATCAAGGATGCGGCATCCGAGGACTTGGGCCTGGTGATGCCCGGCGAGAAGAGGATTGAAGTGCAGGGCCTGGACGACGATTCGGATTCGTCTTCGAGCAAGAAGTCGTCGAACGCCAAGAAGGCCAGCGAAGTTGCCAAGGAAATCGAAGAAGTCGGTAAGGACGCCCCGTGGTACATCCAGGCGCTCGACATGCTGTTTGGGTTTAACGGTGTCGAGGGCCAGACGGTCGTGTCCAACGGCAAATAGCGCCCGGAGGGGAGCCTGCAATGGCAGATTGCAAACGCTATAAGGTAGCCGCGATCGACCTGGGAACGGTGTCGTCGCGACTGGTGTTGGCCCAGGTCGAGGGCGGGGCGATCGTGGAATCGTCCAAGCATACCGAGATTACCGATCTGGGCGAGGGCGTCGACGCGACAGGTCGCTTTTGCGAGGCGGCTGTCGAGCGCGTGCTCGCTGCGTGCCGGATGTTTGTGGACGAGGCGCGTGCCTTTGGGGCCGCGTGCATTTGCACCACATGCACGAGCGCCGCGCGCGATGCATCCAATGCCGCACTGCTGCTGGACGGTCTGCGTGAGCTGGGGCTCGAACCGCAGGTGATTCCGGGCGAGGTCGAGGCGCGCCTGACGTTTTTTGGCGTGGCGCACGACTTTGCTGGCGAGCGCATCATTGTTGCCGATTCGGGCGGCGGATCCACGGAGCTCGCGACGGGCGTCTATGCGCCGGAGCGTGGGGTCTTTGCGCTGGAGGGCACGCGTTCGCTGGACATCGGTTGTCGCCGTGTGACGGAGCGATTTTTCTCGGCACTGCCGCCCGCACGCGGCGAGCTTACTGCCGCTGCCGCGTGGGCGGGCGAGCAGTTCGCTGCCTATTTTGAGGGCCTGCCGAGCAATTTTGAGCGCGCCGAACGCTTGGTCGCAGTGGGTGGCACCGTCACCACACTCGTGGCGCTCGTTCATGAGCTGGAACCGTACGATTCGAGCTTTGTGCACCTGCGCGAGCTTTCGCTGGATCAGGTTTCGGCCGCTATCGAGCGCATGTCTGCGTTGGATGCGGACGGCATCGCCGCTCTACCGGGTGTACAGCCCAAACGCGCGGGCGTGATCTTGGCTGGTGCCGTGGTAATCCGCGAGCTTATGCGAGCCGGCGGCTACAAGACGCTCACTGTAAGCGAGAACAGCTTACTCGCCGGCATGGCCGCCACCATCAACGAGGCTCTCGACGGTGCGACCCCCACCATCTCCTGGACCCCAGAGCTCAGCACCCTCTAAATAAGTTGCGGTGAAATAGTTCCTAAATAAGCTGGTAAACGGTATAAACAGGATCTATTCCACCGCAACTTCTAAGGGACCGAAGCTGTCTTTTTAGCCCGTCCGAAATTAGTTGGCTTTCTGAAGCGCGGGGCGGTGGGACGTCTGCGTATTTGCTGCGCAAATCCGCACCGGCTTCGGACGCCTGCTGGCGCCCTCGCCGGCTCGCTGCGGACGCTGCGCGTCCGCTTGACGCTCGCCCCCCTCGCGGGTTCGAGTCCCACCGGCATCTAAAAGAAGTGAGCCCGCATCCCTTGGGGACACGGGCTCGAAAGCTCCATATGGTAGGGGCGGTGGGACTCGAACCCACAATCCTTGCGGCGAGAGATTTTAAGTCTCCTGCGTATGCCAATTCCGCCACGCCCCCGTGAGACTAGAAGTCTAGCACAAGCCGTCCGTTACGCGTTGACGGCCATCGAGTGTTGCCCCGACTTCTCCAGGAACTCCTGGAACTTGGCTTCGTCGCCCTTGTTCTTGTACTGCAGAGCCAACAGATACTCCAAGCGGCAGCTCTTGACCTTGTCGTCACCGGCCTCCTTGAGCATGCGCTCCAGCTCGGGAATGTCGTTGTGGCGCTTGAGGATCATCGTGTCGTACATCAGTTGGCATTCGTGTGCGACTGCCTCGGCCTGGCCGCCCTCAAAGCCTTTGATCTCGTGCAGCAGCTCCTTGGACTTTTTGCGGTCCTCCTGGCCAACGTAGTAGTTAAAGGCCTTAATCACCAGGTCGACGCGCTGCATCTTGGGCAGATTGAGTCCCAGCAGCAAATCGAACATCTCGTCGGCGCGCTTGTGGTCCTCGCGCAGCAGATAGGAGTTCAGGCGCAGGTAGTCGCGGTTATAGCGCGGGTACAGCATGCTGGTGAGTTTGCCATCGAGCAAACGATCGAACTCGTCCCACTGCTTGGCAGCCATAAGCTGTTGCAGGCGCTTAAACGTGGTGCGTTTTTTTACGCTAAAGAACACCGATATGGCGATACAAATAATGACGACGGCGGTCCAGAGGGTGCGGGAATCGGGCATTTTAGAGTCCTTAGTCGCTCGTAAAGCGAGCGGTATGACAACACGTGCTAGATGTATTATACGCGGCGTGCAAGCAAACTGGCATAAAAGCGCATCGAGGCCGAGCGCCATCGCTCGCTGCGGTACACTTACCTAAAGTAAACCATGAAGGGAGACATTACCTATGAAGAAGATTGTTTTGGCTTGCGGTGCTGGCGCTGCTACTTCCACGCTCGTTGCCCAGAAGGTCGCCACCATGCTCGACGCCAACGGTTACGCCGACAAGTACGAGATCGTGCAGTGCGCCATCTCCGAGGCCAAGGACGTTTGCGACGAGGGCGCCGATCTGCTGATCGCCACCACCGTTGCCCCCGAGGGCCTTACCTGCCCGTACGTGAGCGGCGTGCCCTTCATGACCGGCATGAACCGCGTCGCTGCCGAGAAGGCCGTTCTTGACGTCATGGCTCAGTAGGCGCTGACTGTATGAGTGAGCAGAACGCCAATCCGGTCGAGCTCTTTGGCATGCGCGTTGCCCATGTGGGCATTAACGCCACCGACCCGGCAGACGCCCTGGAGATCGCGGAGCTGTTCTCGACGATGATGGGCCTGCCCGTCATCGAGACCCCGGTTTCGTACTTCAACGATTCGCTGGTCGAGATCATGAAGCAGAACGGTCGTGGCACCAAAGGCCACATCGGCTTTGCCGTTAACGACATCGATGCAGCTGAGAAGTGGTTTGCCGAGCGCGGGCTCGAGGTCAACGAGGAGTCGCGCGTGCTGCTGCCCGACGGCGGCACCAAGCTCGTGTACTTTAAGCGCGAGTTCGCCGGCTTTGCCGTGCATCTGTGCCGCGAGTAGCGCACAGGCTGCTATAGCTAGCAAAAAGGGATAGGGCCGCATGGCCTTATCCCTTTTTTACGCCGAGGGGCTTCCTACCGCGGCAGGCGAATCGTAAAGCGGCTGCCGACGCCCTCGACTGAGGTCACGCCAATGACACCACCATGGCTATCGACGATCCACTTGGCAATGGCGAGCCCCAGGCCCGAACCCTGCGTGCCGGCATCGCGCGCGTTGTCGGCACGGTAGAACCGCTCGAACGCGTGAGCTGCGGATTCCTGATTCATGCCGATGCCCTCGTCCTCAACGCTTATGTCGATCGTGCCCGCGCCCGCATCCGGCGTCATGTCAAACGAGATGGATGTGCCCGCGTCCGAATACTTGGCGGCGTTCTGCACGATCACGCGCAGGGCCTGCTTTACGAGTGCCACGTCGACAGGCGCGTCGCAGCGCGGGTCGCTGGCGAGCGCGGCGTCAAACGCCAGCCGATACGTGTGCGCGGCATCGATCATCTGCGATTCCTCGCAAACCTCGCCGACCAGCGCGGCCAGGTTGGTATTCGCGCGCCGCAGTACGGTGCGTCCGGCATCGCCGCGTGCCAAAAACAGCAGCTGCTCCACAAGCTCTTGCATGTGCTCGCTTTCGGCTTTAAGGGACGCGATGGATTCCGCCAGCACGTCCGGGTCGTCCTTACCCCAGCGGTCGAGCATGTTCACGTAGCCCTGAATCACCGCGATGGGCGTGCGCAGCTCGTGGCTCGCATCGTTGACAAAGCGCATCTGCTGCAGCTTGGCCTCTTGCATCTGGCGCAGCAGGCGGTTGAGCGCGACCTCGATACTCGCCAGATCGGCGTCGCCGGTGGTGACGCTCGGCGAGTCGACACTTGCGCGCTCGATGGCCTGCTCCAGCGTTTCCATTTTGCCGTCGGCGAGTTGCATGCGGCCGAGCTCATCCACGCGCAGTGCCAGATCGTTGAGCGGTGCCATGGTACGGCGCACGCGTCGGGCGCCGCCGAGCATGTTGAGCACGCCGATGACCTGCCAACCTGCAACGACTAGGTAGAGAGGCCACAGTGCGACGAGGTCCTGCGCGAGGGGAAAGCTCTTGGTGGTACGCGCGAGCTCGACGGTATAGGTGAGCGTTGTCAGGTCCCAGCCGCGCGCGGGCGTCAGCGTCATGCCGCGAACGGTGGCGCTGGGGATCCATCCTGCGGTAAACGCGCCGTTGGGCAGCGTCTGGTTGTATCCATAGACGAGGATCGCCGCCACAATCACTACTAGCAGCAGGTCGAGCCAAACGTAGCTCATCAGGCGGCGCCACATATAGCTCCAGTTGATGGCGCGGGCGATGGAGGTGACGCGCTTGGCCTCGGCGTTACGCGCGGCAGACATAGCCCACCCCGCGCACGGTCTGGATGATGCGGGCGCCGCCGGCGTCCTCGATCTTGGCGCGTAGATGCGCGATGTGCACGTCGACGTTGTTGGTGTCGCCCATGTATTCGTAGCCCAGCGCTTCGTGCGCGATGCGTTCGCGCGTGAGCACGGTCTCGGCATGCGCCATAAGCAGGGCGAGGACATCGAACTCGCGGGCCGTGAGCGCAATGGGCGAGCCGCCGACCGTGACTTCGCGGCGGTCGGGGTCGAGCGCAACCGAGCCCACGGCGAGCGTGGCGGGGGAGAGCGAGGCGGAAACCTGGGTCGAGTCACTGACCGGGGGCATCGCAGTGGCGCCGACACCCGTGCCGCCTGCCGCGCCCGTCCCGGCTCCAACGCCGCCAACGCCCGAAGCCGCCCGCACGGCCTCCGAGCGCTTCAACGCCACGCGGATCCGTGCGAACAGCTCCTCAATCGCAAACGGCTTGGTCAGGTAATCGTCGGCGCCGGCATCGAGCCCGGCCACCTTGTCCATCACGGCATCGCGCGCGGTGACCATGATTACCGGTACATCCTTGTGCTTGCGGACGCGTCGCAGCACCTCCATGCCGTTGAGCTGCGGCAACAGCACATCGAGCAGAATCAGATCGTAGTTGCGCTCCAGCGCCAGGTCCACGGCGGTGCGGCCGTCGGCGGCGTGCTCCACCTGGTAGCCCTCGTGCTCCAGCTCGAGCGTCACAAAGCGGGCGATTTTCTCCTCGTCCTCTACGATCAGGATCCGTGCCATGCGTGCCCCCGTCTGCGATTACTTGTCGTCGTTGAGATTTTGCTTGATGTCGTCCGCGGCATCGGCAGCGTGATTCATAAGGTTGTTGATGCTGCCGGGTACGTCGCCGTCGCTATCGATGCGGTAACGCATGCCAAAGAACAGGCCAATCAGCATCAGCCATATCGTGGCGCCCCAGGCAAACAGCGCGACGATGAGCATCAGCCATATCGTGGCGCCCCAAGCAAACAGCGCGACGATGGGAATCAGGATGGGAATGTTGAGGATGATCGCATCGCGGCGCGTGGCGATAAACTTGGTGTCCAGACTCAGGCGGAAGAGCTTTTTGAGGTACTCCCACACGCTGTCCATCTTCTTGGAGAAGTCGGTCTTTTCGCTCGACTTTTCGTAGGCGGCCTGCGCGGCGACCATCTCGGCCGAGGGCTCATCGGCTGGCGCGGACTCGGTGGCGGCGTGCGCCGACGTGGTCTGTGTCTTGCCCTGCGACTCGAGCCAAATGATGGCATCCAGAACGTTGCCGTCGGCGGCGTCGAGCGCGGCTTTGGCATCGGTGTAGCTCACGTTGCACTTGGTGCGGATGGTTTCAACTTTTTCGAGGTCGTCCATGACCTATCCTTTCGTTCGATGGGCGCGACGCCGGGCGATTTGCCCGGGCGCGAGCGTTGCGTTCGGCGGCCTGCGTGACGCCGCCCCGCCCTTGGTCGAACTCTATAGTGCAGGTTATAGATTAAGCGATTCTTGAGCCAAGATTAATGTTGGATGAGTTTTTGAGTAGCGGTGGGAAAAGTATTAGACCTCGATAGCGGGGGATGTGGTGCCGGTGCAAAACGGCGTCAAAGGTTGGTCGAGCAGGCGGTTTCTCCATTGATGTCCGCACAGCATGTGACACTTACCCTGCCGCCCCGCTCTGCCGCGGCGGCATGCGTCTGAATAACGACCCTCTAAGGAGTTCGATACCGATGAGTGACAACGCAAAGCATCTCGCAAAGAAGTGCGTTAAGGACGCGGGGCCGTGCCTCGCGCTGTGCGTAGCCGGCGCAGCGGTCGCGCTGCTGGCTGTTCTGGGGCCATTCGACGTGCTCCGAAGTGTTAGCTCTCTGCACGTTTGCATGGCCCTTGCCGGCGCCATGATGACCGGCGGCGTGTTCGATCTGATTTTTTGGGTGCTCGACCCGTTTGGATGGAAGAACGAGGGGTAGGTCCTAAAGGATGGAAGGGCTGGAACGGTTGGCTTAGTGATCGTGCAGAATGTGGGCTAGCGACTTGCAGGGAAGTGGTAATCCGATGACGGTCTATGTGACGGGCGACATTCACGGTGGGGTCGACATGCAAAAGCTGCGCGACTGGGAGCTTGGGGATAGTCTGACGAGCGACGACTATCTGATTGTCGCGGGCGACTTTGGCTTTCCGTGGGATTTCTCTGCCGAGGAATGCGCCGATATCGCTTGGCTGGAGTCGCGCCCCTATACGTTGCTGTTCGTCGACGGCAACCACGAACGTTTCGATCACTGGGCGGAGCGTCCCATGGAACTGTGGCACGGCGGCCTGACGCAGCGCCTGTCGGACACCTCGCCCATCCGACGCCTGACGCGCGGCGAGGTTTTTGAGCTCGACGGCTCAAGCTCGACGGCTCAACGATCTTTACCATGGGCGGCGCCACGAGCGTGGATAAGGAATACCGCATTCCGTATTCCAGCTGGTGGCCGCAGGAGCTGCCGGACGAGCGCAACTTTGAGGAGGCGCGGGCAAAGCTCGAGAGCATGGGCTGGAAGGTCGACTACGTGATCACCCACACCTGCGCTACGCGCATGCTCTCGCCCACGCTCTATCCGGCGCCCGGCTGGAATTGCCCCGCCGTTGATCGGCTTACGGCATTTTTCGATGAGCTGGAAGACCGCTTGGACTACAAGCGCTGGTACTACGGGCATTTTCATCGGGATACCAACCCGGCCGAGCGTCACACCGTGCTCTACGACTGCATCGTTCGCTTGGGCGACGAACTCCAGCCCTGGGATGTTGCGTAGAGGCGGGGTGGCTGGCTACTCGACCGTTACAGTGATGTTTTCCCGATGCGCGCGGATGACGTCCCAGCTAAAGTGCTCGACCAGCTGCTCGGCGGTACGCGGCGTGGTGTCCGGCGCGATGCCTGTTTGCCCGGCGAGCCAGCCCAGCAGCGCCTCGGGCGTGCCAAAGCGAGCGCGGAGTTCGCCCAGGTCCAGATCGCGATCGCGCTTGGAAAGGCGGCGGCCGTCCGGCGACATGAGCAGCGGAATGTGCGCGTAGCGCGGTGTGGGCAGTCCCAGCAGATGTTGCAGATAGATCTGGCGCGGCGTGGAACCAAGCAGGTCGCATCCGCGTACGATCTCGGTGACGCCCATGGCAGCGTCGTCGACCACCACGGCCAGCTGATAGGCAAAAACGCCGTCGCTGCGGCGCACCAAAAAGTCACCGCACTCGGTGGCGAGTGCTTCGCATTGGGCTCCGTACGTGCGGTCCACGAATTCGATCACGTCGCTGGCGAGGTCGTCGACGGTGGGCACGCGCAGGCGCGTGGCCGGAGCACGCAGGGCACTGCGGCGGGTGATTTCTTCAGCAGAAAGACCTCTGCAGGCGCCGCGGTAGATGGGCGTGCCGTCGCTGGCGTGCGGTGCGCTCGCGGCGTGGAGTTCGGCACGCGTGCAAAAACAGGGATAGGTGAGGCCGGCGTCTTGCAGCTGGCGCAGGGCGCTCTCGTACAGGTCTAGGCGATCGTGCTGGTAGTAGGGGCCTTCGTCCCACTCGAGCCCCAACCAGGCTAGGTCGTCGATGAGCTGAGCGGCAAGTTCCGGGCGCTTACAGCGATCGTCCAGGTCCTCGATGCGCAACACGATGCTGCCGCCCTGGCTGCGGGCCGAAAGCCACGAGCACAGGCAGCTGAACACGTTGCCCAGGTGCATGCGGCCCGAGGGCGACGGGGCAAAACGGCCCACGACAGGTGCGGGGGAGGGAGCCGTCGTTGGCGCGTCCGCGGCGGGCGTTGCTATGTTGCGTGCGTTGATATCCATGCGGACGAGTATAGCGCGGGGCGCGATGGGGAGGCGTCACTGTGGTCCGCAAGTTGTCGAGGCCCCGCATTGCGTATGGTGGGCCGCAGGCTCGGTGCTTTGATTCCTGTCTATCAACATGGCACCTTAGACAACAGAAACCCCGGCAGCTCTTCGCAACTGCCGGGGTTTCCGCGGAAAAGGGGGACATGATCCTCGAGCGAACGGGAAAGGGGCAAACCGTTTTCGCTCAACTGCTTTATGCCCCTTGACTGGTGGCTCAATCAGCGCATGCCGCGCCCACACAAAGCCGCTACACCTGTGACGGAGCTGTGAAGTGGTATCTATTGCTGGCGCAGGACTCGGCCAAAGAGCGTCCCAAACGACAAATTTGTTGCAGTCCGTCGGTTCAACCCAATGATCCGTTTTCCTCCGTCCCCAATAGATCATTTTCTAGGTGCCGGTCGAGGGTGGGACTTTTGTCCCATTTGACGTTCCGCTTGCCTAGACGGTCGTGTCGTACGCTCGCAAACGTGGGACAATAACGCTGTCGGTACCACAGATAAAGGATGTGCCTATGAACACCCTCGTCGCCAAAGTCAGTCGGCAGCGCCACCTGTTTGCGCGATTCGCTTCCGTCTGCGTGCTCGTCGCGCTTGCGTTGTTGCTGCTGCCTGTCGCCGCGCACGCCGACGGCTACTCCATGACCCAAACCTATATCAGTGCCACGGTCGAGGCCGATGGATCGCTGACCGTTGTCGAGGGACGCCAGTTTGATTTCGATGACGACATCAACGGCGTGTTTTGGGAGATCAATACGGGCTCCAACCAGCAGGGTGGCTCGGCGGGCGTCGACGTGCTGAGTGTCGAGGAAGAGGACACCGCGTTTAACAAAGTGGATAGCGCGAACAAGGGTGACTCTGGCGTCTATACGGTTGAGCAGAGCGGTGACGGCGTAAAGATTAAGGTATTCAGCCCTCACGAGAGCGGCGACAGCGCGACCTATTACGTGAGCTACACCATGACCGGTGCGGTCATGAACTGGGCCGATACCGCCGAGCTCTATTGGAAGTTCGTGGGTGACGGCTGGTCTGCGGATTCCGACGATGTCGAGATGGAAGTGCGCTTCGCAAATGCCGCTGCCGGGACGGCGGCCGTCAAGGGCGATAACTTCCGCGCATGGGGCCACGGCCCGCTGACGGGCGACGTGTCACTCGATGAGGACGAGCCCATGGTCACCTATACCATTCCCTGCGTGCATCAGGGCGAATTCGCCGAGGCGCGCATCGCCTTCCCCAGCGACTGGGTGCCGCAGCTTGCCGCCTCGGGCGAAGAGCGCATGTCAACGATCCTGAGCGAAGAGAAAGAATGGGCTGACGAAGCTAACGCCCGCCGCGCTCATGCTCGCATGATTGCCAATGCGCTTGGCGTGCTAAGTGTTGTCGCAGCGGTGGCCTTTACCGGCATAATCGTTGTGCTCAAGCTGCGCCACCGCAAGCCCAATCCGCTTTTCCAGGACGAATATTTCCGCGACGCGCCCTCGGCCGACCATCCCGCCGTGCTTTCGGCCCTCATGAGTTGGAACGAGGTGCCCGATCAGGCATATATCGCCACGCTCATGAAGCTCACTGACGACCGTGTGATTAAGCTGGAGCAGGCGACCGCGACCAAGGCCAAGAAGGGTCTGTTGGGGCGTGAAAAAGAAGAGCAGACGTATCGTGTGACGGTGAGCGATGCGGGCTGGAAGTCGGCCAAGGGCATTGACCACATGGTGCTCAAGGTCTTCTTTGCCGGTGCTAAGCCTGACGAGAACGGTGACCGTTCGCGCACGTTCGACGAGCTGCAGCACTACGTCAAGCAGCACGCTACACCCGTGGGTGATAAGCTCGAGGACTATCAGAACACCGTTAAGGGCAAGCTGGCCGATAGCGAGTACGTTGCCTCGGACGGCATTGTTGCAATGGTGTTTTGCCTGGTTCTTGGTATCCTGATTGCCTTTGTTCCCGTGGGATCCATTTTCTTTACCGATGGCGCACAGGCGAACATTACCGCCGCGGTTATCTCGGTGCCGATTGTGCTGGTGGGTATCGGCGTGGGCCTTACGTTTCGCCGCTTTACGCCGGAGGGCGCCGAGGTGGCGGCTCGCTGCAAGGCACTTAAGCATTGGCTCGAGGACTTCACTCGTCTAAAGGAAGCCGTCCCGGGCGATCTGGTGCTGTGGAACAAGCTGCTGGTGATGGGCGTGGCGCTGGGTGTTTCCAAGGAAGTGCTGCGTCAGCTTGCCGAGGCCGTGCCGCCCGAGGTGCGCGAGGCCGACGGCTTCTATGACAATTATCCCTGCTACTGGTGGTACTACCATCATTACGGTATCGA
The DNA here is from genome assembly GCA_902490095.1 of uncultured Collinsella sp. Lineage (GTDB taxonomy): Bacteria > Actinomycetota > Coriobacteriia > Coriobacteriales > Coriobacteriaceae > Collinsella. Next base: position 187 of record CABUCQ010000043.1, on the reverse strand, counting down.
GTCTCCGCTCGATTCGTTCGATGACGTGTATCACGAGAGCATCCGTGAGCTGGCGTCGAGCTCCGACAGCTCGGGCGGCGGCGGAGGCGGCGGCTTCTCTGGCGGCGGAGGCGGCGGCGTCGGCGGAGGCGGCGGCGGAACGTTCTAGCGCGCTCTGATTTTTGGGATGGATCTTCTCCGGCGACTG
>CABUCQ010000042.1 GCA_902490095.1 uncultured Collinsella sp. | reverse complement strand
CAGCGCGTAGGGGTCGGAGGAGCCAGTCGGGGGCTCGCCAATGGCAAAGATACCGGCGATGGTATCGAGCTTGTCGGCGCAGGCCACGATGCAGCCAGCGGTGCCCTCGGGCAGCTCGTCACCGGCAAAGCGGGGACGATAATGATCGCGAATGGCGTGGGCAACCTCGTCGTTCTCCCCCATCGCGGTGGCGTAGTAACCGCCCATCACGCCCTGCTGGCTCGTGAACTCGACGACGGCGTTGGATACCAAGTCGGCCTTGCACAGGTGCGCGGCGCGAGCGGCATCGGCGGCCAGGTGGGCGCCCAGATGGGCCTCGCGAGCGATGGCAAGCGCGAGTTGCTCAATGCGCTCGGACTTGGCGAGCACGCTACCGAGCTTCTCCTGGAAGGCAACCTTGGCCAGACGCTCACGGAACTCGTCGAGGGAGATCTTCAGGTCCTCCTCGTAGAAGAACTTTGCGTCGTCCAGACGGGCGCGCACGACGCGCTCGTTGCCGTCGATCACGCGCTCGGCGTTCTCGGGCTTGCTGTTGGAGACGACCACGAACTCACGCGTGAGCTTGCCCTCGCCGTCATAGATCGGGAAGTAACGCTGGTTGGTGAGCATGGACTCGCAGATGATCTCGTGCGGGACCTTGAGGAACTCCTCATCGAAGGTACCGACGAGCACCGTCGGCCACTCGCAGAGGTTAATGACCTCCTCGAAGACCTTCTTGGGCGTGTCGACATGACAGCCGGGGCGAGCGGCCTCGACCTCGGCGATGCCGGCAAGGATGGCCTCGCGACGACGCTCGGCAGAAAGCACGCCGGCGTCCTCGAGCACCTGCTCATAAACAGCGGGGCTGGCAACAACATGGTCGCCAGGGCCAAGTACGCGATGACCGCGCGTGGTGTTGCCGCTCGTCACGTCGGCAAACGACACGGGCACAACATCCTCGCCCAGAAGGCAGCAAATCCAGCGGACCGGACGCACGAACGTCGCGTGCTCGTGGCCCCAGCGCTGGGAGCGGTAGTTGGGCCACTGCAGGCCGGCAATGGTCTTCTCGCACAGGGCCGTCAGGATCGGGGTTGCCGGTGCGGAGGGAATGTTCTTCTCGGCAAAGACATACTCGCGACCGTCGGTATCCTCGCGACGGACCAGGTCCTCGGCAGCCACACCGCACTTGCGGGCAAAGCCCTGGGCGGCCTTGGTGGCGTTACCGTCAGCGTCGAAGGCAATGTTGGCCGCGGGGCCACGCTTGACCTCATGGACTTCATCGGTCGCGGTGGCGACGTTAGCCACGAGCGCAGCCAGGCGGCGCGGGCTCGAGATCACACGGACCTCGCCGTGGGCCAGACCGGCCTCGTCGAGACCCTTGGCAATCATGGAGCCAAGCTGCTTGACGGCATTGTTCAGCGGCGCGGAGGGCATCTCCTCCGTACCGATCTCAAACAGGAAATCCTTAGCGTCTGCCATGGCTTACGCCACCTCGCCTTCCTGGTCGGCATTCTCGTTGACTCCGGCGACCTCGGCCATGTAGGCCTCGCAGCACGCCTTGGCGACGGCGCGGACGCGCAGGATGTAGTTGGCACGCTCGACCGCGGACAGCGCGCCACGGGCATCGAGCAGGTTGAAGGCGTGGCTGCACTTCATGACGCAGTCGTACGCCGGCAGCGGCAGCTTGCGCTCCAGACAGGAGTGGCACTCGGCCTCGTAGTCGTCAAACTTCTGACGCATCATCTCGACGTTGGCGACCTCAAAGTTATAGGCACTGAACTCGCGCTCGTTCTCGAGGAACACGTCGCCATAGGTCATGGGCGTGCCGTCGGGCAGGTAGCTCCACACCAGGTCGTAGACCGAGTTGACGCCCTGGGCGTACATGGCGATACGCTCCAGGCCGTAGGTAATCTCAACGGGCACGGGGTCGACCTCGATGCCTCCCACCTGCTGGAAGTACGTAAACTGCGTGACCTCCATGCCATTGAGCCAGACCTCCCAGCCAAGGCCCCAGGCGCCAAGGGTCGGGCTCTCCCAGTCATCCTCGACAAAGCGGACGTCATGGTCGTTGGGATCCAGACCGATAGCGGCAAGAGACCCCAGGTAGAGCTCCTGGGCGTTAACCGGAGAAGGCTTGATGAGCACCTGGAACTGATAGTAGTGCTGCATGCGGTTGGGGTTCTCGCCGTAGCGGCCGTCGGCGGGACGGCGGCAGGGCTGCGCATAGCAGGTGCGCCACTCGGCGGGACCGAGCGAGCGCAGCGTGGTCGCGGTATGGAAGGTACCGGCACCGACCTCGGAGTCATAGGGCTGCATAATGACGCAGCCCTGCTCGCCCCAGTACTGCTGGAGGCGCAGGATGATGTCTTGGAAGGAAAGCGATGAAGCGTTCATGCCTCTAATATCCCCTCGTCGAAACGATTACACGGTTAGGTACTGTACTATAGCGGTTTTTAGTCGATAGCGCCGATGCGGTTGAGCGGCCAGTAGCGCACAAGCGCCACAGCGATCAAATCAGAGCGATCGACGGGACCAAAGTAGCGTGAGTCGGCAGAGTTTTCGCGGTTGTCGCCCATCACCCACACGCACCCGTCGGGAACGGTGTAGGGATAGCTTACCTGAGCACCGGGCGCTTGGACCGAAAGTGGCCAGCTCATGCCCGTCGTATAGTCCTCGTCGAGCGCTTGGCCGTCAACGACCACCTTGCCATCCTGCAGGTCGACCGTCTGGCCGGCCGTGGCAATAACACGCTTGACAAGAACATCATGCTCGGAGGTGCCATCGGGGTTGTGAAACACCACGATATCGCCCTGCTTGACGGGCTGACCGAGCTCGAGGCTCACCTTTTGTGCCAGGATCTGGTCGCCAATCTCGATCGTGGACTCCATGGAGCCGGTGGGCACCACAAAGGGCTCGACCACAAACGAGCGAATCAAGAAGGTGGCGACCAGTGCGATCGCGATGACCGCGATCCACTCAAAAGCGCCCCTCAACGCGGAATGCTGCGATGGAACCATTCTCACTCCTCGCTCTGCGAATACGAAGCGTCCAGAATCTCCTGCGCGTAAGCACGCTCCTCGGGCGTGAGCCGCGCTGTCTCAATCAGATCGGGACGCCAACGACAGGTGCGCTCGATGGCGTTCTTACGGCGCCAGGCGTCAACCTTGGCATGGTCACCGCTCACGAGCACCGGCGGCACGCCCTCGCCGTTGAACTCGGCAGGACGAGTGTACTGCGCGTACTCGAGCAGGCCTCCGTCCTCGGCGGTCGAGAACGACTCGTCCACGTTGCTCATCTCGTCGCCCAAGGCGCCGGGGATGAGGCGTACGACGGCATCGGCAACGACCATGGCAGGCAGCTCGCCGCCCGTAAGCACGTAGTCGCCGATCGACAGACGCTCATCGGCATACGCATACGCACGCTCGTCGACGCCCTCGTAGCGACTGCACACAAACAACAGGCGCTCACTTTTGAGCAGGCGCTCGGCCACATGCTGCGTAAAGGGCTCGCCACAGGGGGTAAAGAACACCACAGTAGGCTTGGGACCCTCTGCGCTAATGGCCTCGATGGCCTCTGCGATAGGCCCGACCTTCATGAGCATGCCCTGCCCGCCGCCGTACGGCTCGTCATCGACGGTACGATGGCGGTCGTGCGTCCAGTCGCGCAGGTTATACGCCTTAAAATCAAAAAGGCCGGCCTTGCGGGCGCGGCCCAAAATCGACGTGGACATGACGGGCTCAAACATCTCGGGAAAGACCGAAAGGGTCTCGATCAGCATGTTGTCCTCCCTACTTGTCCATATCGATCAGGCCGTCCATAACGTGGACGGAAATTGTTCCTGTGTCGGGAAGATCGAGCACAACCTGCTCGATCACGGGAATCAGCACCTCGCCGTACCGATCGCCCTCGACAACCCAAACATCGTTAGCAGGCGTCGACATAATCTCGACGATCGTGCCGAGCGAACCGAAGCGCTCGTCGACCACCTCGCGACCCATCAGGTCGGTATAGGCAGCGTCGAGCGAATCGAGCTCAAAGTCGTCACGATTTGCCAGCACATAGCATCCCGTGATGCCCTCGGCGGCCGTCAAGTCGTCAATGCCCTCAAACGAGACCAGATCGCCATCGCCCGTATCGGTGACGGACACGACCGTGCAAAAGCGGTCGCGCTTGAGCGCCGGCGGCGTCAGGGCGACGCGCATACCCGGCTCTAATACAGAAGGAAGCCCCCGCAGCGGCTGCGCGAGGACCTCCCCCTTCCTTCCGTGCGGCTTGACCACACGGGCGATGTTTTTGTACTGGGACCTCAAGGTCCTAGCCCAGAACCTCTACCTCGACAGCAGTGTCGAGGCGAGCGGCCAGTGCACGGGCGAGCGTGCGAATGGCCTTGATGGTACGGCCACGACGGCCGATGACCTTAGCGACGTCATCCTCGGCGACCGAAACCTCAATCGTAGAGGCGTCGTCACCATCGATGACCTCAAGGCTCACGGAATCCGGGTCGTCGACGATCTGAACAACGAGATATTCGACGAGATCGGCGATGCGATCTGAGAGCATTGCCTCACCCTCGAGCTGTGCAGCGTCAACCTCAGGCACGATTTACTCCTCGGCGCCCTCAGCGGCCTCAGCGGCAGCCTTAGCGGCCTCGGCCTCTTTGGCGAGCTGCTTCTTGGACTTCTTGACGACGGTCTCGGTCTTCTCGCCCTCGTTGGCGGCCTTGACCAGAGCGGCGACGGCGTCGGTGAGCTGAGCGCCCTTGGACTGCCAGTCAGCGATCTTCTCGAGGTCGAGGTTGATGGTCTTGGGGGCGGTCATCGGGTTGTAGCGGCCAACCTCCTCGATGATACGACCGTCACGCGGGGCGCGGGAATCGGCGACGACGACACGGTAGTACGGACGCTTCTTAGCGCCGTGACGAGCAAGGCGAATCTTGACTGCCAAAGGAAACTCCTCCAACCAAGCAGCTTTAGGCTGCAACTACAAACAAACAGTTGAACATAATACGCCATCGACGCGGGCAGGTGAAGTCCGTGAGACCAACTTCTTCGGTGTAGTCGAGGGCAAATCCATATCTTAGACAAGAATTCGCGATTTGCAAGCGCATCCACGCACCCCACATGAGCTGCGCGGTATACTCATGACATGGAAAGACGCGAACATACATACGGTTATGAGGATGCCATGGGCGTTACGCCGCCGCCCTGGACGGGTCCGGCGGTGGGCCTGATGGACCTCGATGCATTTTTTGCGAGCGTGGAGATGCTCGATCATCCCGAATGGCGCGGAAAGCCGCTCATCGTGGGCGGAGACGCCGAGTCGCGCGGCGTCGTGTCCACGTGTTCGTACGAGGCGCGTCGCTTTGGCGTGCATTCTGCCATGGCCTCGGCCGAGGCGCGGCGCCTGTGCCCGCAGGCCATTTGGACGCACGGACACTTTGATCGCTACCGCGAGGTGAGCGCGCAGGTCATGGCGATCCTTGCCGATGAGACACCGCGCGTGGAGCGTGTGTCCATCGACGAGGCCTTTATCGATATCACACCGGGTCGCTTTGCGCCCGAAGACCCGCTGCTGGTTGCGCGGCGTATAAGCGACCGCGTGGCAGCGCTGGGAGTGACCTGCTCCATTGGCGTGGGCTGCAACAAGACGGTCGCAAAGATCGCAAGCGAGCGGGATAAGCCGTTTGGGCTGACCATCGTGCGCCCCGGAACCGAGCAGCGCTTTTTGGCCGCGCTGCCGGTATCTGCCATGAGCGGCATCGGGCGCTCGGCCGAGGAGCGACTGCGCCGCATGCGCATCTACACCCTCGGCGAGCTATCACGTGCACCGGAATCCACCTTGGCCTCTATTTTTGGCGTCAACGGCGAACGCATGCGCCAGCGTGCGCTGGGACTCGAAATCTCCGAAGTCACGAGTCTCGATGAGGAGCGTGAGGTCAAGTCGGTCAGTAATGAACGCACCTTTGCGAAAGATTTGACTGAGCGTGGGGATATTGAGGCGGCGATTGCGCTGCTGGGTGAGTCGGTGGGACGCCGTCTGCGCCGTCAGGGGCTGACGGGTGCCACGGTAACGCTCAAGCTCAAGTATTCGTATGGAAGCGGGCGTACGGCACAGCGCCGGCTGCCTCATCCAACCGACGATGAGAACATCTTCGTGGCGGTTGCACTCGAACTGCTCGACAACATCTGGCAAGAAGGCATGCATGTTCGCTTAGCCGGCATCGGCATGAGCGACTTCGACCACCAAGGCGGCATCCAGACTGACCTGTTCTGCGAGATCGATGACCGCGGAGCCCAATCGAGCGACCGCCGCGACCTCTCCGTCGCCATCGACGCCGTCCGAGACAAATTCGGCGACACCGCCCTATCCTTCGGCCGCCAATCCCGCTTCAACGATTAGTCCCTGAGGCAAAAAGAAAGCCGGGTAGCTGCGGAAAACCGCAACTGCCCGGCGATATGCGTGAGGGTAGCTAAACCCCGTCTCAAATGAGCTACTAGAGGAGGTTGAGGGGGAGCTGGGGGGCGTCTCCCCAGAGTTTCTCGAGGCGGTAGAAGTCGCGGGCTTCGGGAGTGAAGACGTGGACGACAACCGAACCGTAGTCCATGAGCATCCAGGTCTTCTGCTCGCGACCCTCGATGGAGAACGGGTGCTCGCCGCAAGCCTCGGCGACCTTCTCCTCGATCTCGTCGACGATAGAATCGACCTGGCGGTTGTTGGTACCGGTGGCAAGCACAAAGTAGTCGCATACGTCGGAAAGCTCGGTCAGGTCGAGCACCTGAACGTCCTCGCCCTTCTTGTCGTAGGCGGCCTGCGCGGCGGCGCGGGCGACATCCTCGGCGGCGACACCGCTCGCAGACAGCGAGGCGGCAGTGCGGTCGGACGTGGCGACGAAGCTCTTGTGCTCCACACCTTCAAGAATCTGCTCGTCGGTCATGGTCTCGTCGGCCATGGAATACCTCTTTCTAGACAGCCCGAGCTAGCGCAGCTGGGCGTAATGGTTGTAAATCGAAATAGCCGTGGGATAAAGATAGCGCCCGGACTGGATCACATAGACCAAACCCTGCGCAAAACAGGAGAAGAACAACTCGTCGAGCGACGACTCCCCCACCATCTTGCGCAGCGCATGCGCATAGTCGCCGTGGCGGTTGGGCTCGATGGCATCGGCCACAAAGACCACCATATCGAGCGGCGTCATGTCGCAAGCGCCCACGGTATGACGGTCGACAGCCTGGAAAACGGCCGGCGACAACTCGGGGAAAAGCTGCGGAAGCTCATAGGCGGCAACAGGACCATGCAAAAGCGGCGTCGCGGCGGAAGGAGAACCGGCAATCTTAATGCCGTAATGCAGAGCGCGCGTAACCAGCTCGTCGTCGGAGAGCACTTTGTCCCAGTCGTGGATCAGACCGGCAGCAGCGGCATCAAAGCGGTCAACGCCGTAGACCTCGGCCAGATGAAGTGCGGTCTCGGCAACACCCAGCGAATGCACATAGCGCTTGCGCTTATCCTTCATGCGAACATCGAGCAGCTCTTGAATGCGCTTGAGCAGTGCGCGCTCATCGCCCTCAAACTGATCCTCTACCGACAACGTAGACCCCCATCACTCAAAATCTTCTTGGCCCAAATCGGCATATAGCCTGCGTTTGCGAATGTAGCCGAGCACGGACTCGCTCGTAAGATAGCGCACGCTCATGCCGCGGGCAACTCGCTTACGAATGTTCGTCGAGCTGATCGCCAGCGCCGGAATCTGAATATAGCGCACGTCGAACGGCAGCCCCGACTCTTTGATTCGGGCACGCGCTGTATCGATATCAAAGCCCGGTCGTGTCGCCGCAATAAAGGTAGCAAGCTCAGCGATTCGTTCGGCATCATGCCAGGTCACGATATCGATAATCGCATCGGCGCCCGTAATAAAGTAGAGCTTTACCTGCGGCGGGTAAAAGTCGCGAAGGGCATGAAGCGTATCAGCCGTATAGGTTACGCCCGGGCGGTCGATCTCGAACCGGCTCGCCAAAAAGGCCGGGTTCGCGGCGGTGGCGAGGACCGTCATGGCATAACGGTCCTCGGCAGGCGTCACCGGCTTGTCAAGCTTAAAGGCAGGAGAGCCCGCCGGCATAAAGAGCACAGCGTCCAAGTCGAGCGACTCGCGCGCCTGCTCGGCGGTCACCAGGTGCCCGTAATGGATGGGATCAAAGGTGCCACCCATAATGCCGAGCCTAAACTCCTGCCCGTCCTCTAGAGGAAGCTCGGGCAGACCGATTCCACCGCGCAGCGACATGGCTTACTCGCCCTCCGAGGTCTCGGCATCGTCCTCGGCATCCGCCGCATCGACAACCTCGACGCCCTCATCCGCAGCATCGGCCACGTCAATGGCCTCGACGGCAACGTCCTCGCCAGCATCCTCGAGCTCTTCGTACTCCGAGAAGTCCTCGGCGCCCTCAAAGTCAAAAGCGCGCTGGCAAATGCGGACCTCGTCGCCCGCACGGCAACCGGCCTTCTCGAGCGCGTCGTCAACACCCATACGCGCAAACTTATGCTGCAGGTAAATGACGGCTTCCTCGTTTTCCCAGTCGGTCTGGATGACCATGCGCTCGATGGCACGACCGACCACGCGGAAGGCACCGGGCTCTTCCTGGACAATGCGGAAACGCTTCTCGCGCTGCAGGCGGCGACGCTCCCACTCCTCGTCGCGCAGATCGACCGGCTCATCAGAGACCGCCAGCTCGGCGCGAAGCTTAGCCACCTGCTCGCCCACGGCAAGCATCAGCGTGTTGAGGCCGGCGCCCGTAACAGCAGACACGGCAAAGAACATATGGCCATCGTCGAGCGCCGCACGCTTAAGGTCGGCAATCTTGTCGGCCGTGCCCGGCGCATCACACTTGTTGGCAACGACGATCTGCGGACGCTCCGAAAGCTCGGCGCCATACTGCTCGAGCTCGCGGTTGATGATGCGATAGTCCTCGACCGGATCGCGATCCTCAAAACCACCCGTCATATCGACGACGTGCATGATGAGTGCCGTACGCTCAATGTGGCGCAGGAACTGGTGACCCAGGCCCTTGCCCTCGCTCGCGCCCTCGATGAGACCGGGGACGTCGGCAACGACGTAAGAATATTCGCCGGCACGCACCATGCCGAGGTTCGGCACGAGCGTGGTAAACGGGTAGTCAGCAATCTTGGGGCGGGCGGCACTCATGCGCGCAATGAGCGATGACTTACCCACCGAGGGAAAGCCCACAAGCGCGGCATCGGCCATAAGCTTCATCTCGAGCTCGATCCAGTGTTCCTCGGCAGGCTCGCCGAGCTGGGCAAAGGCCGGAGCGCGACGCACCGACGTCACAAAGTGTGTGTTGCCCAGACCGCCGGCACCGCCGGGCGCCACGACGACGCGCTCGCCGTCGTGCACCAGGTCGGCAATCTCGAACATCGGGGTCTGCGTCTCGGGATCGAGCTCGCGCACCACGGTACCCATAGGGACCTTGAGAATCAGGTCCTCGCCGCTCTTACCGTTACGACGGGCACCCTGCCCGTGCGTGCCGCGCTCGGCGCGGAAGTGATGCTTAAAGCGGTAATCGATCAGCGAAGACAGCTGAGCATCGGCCTGGATGACGACATTGCCGCCACGACCGCCGTCGCCGCCATCGGGGCCGCCCTTGGGGACAAATGCCTCGCGCCTAAACGACATGCATCCGGCTCCGCCGTCGCCGCCGCACACGTTAATGCGGCTGATATCGGTGAACTGTGACAACAGAATCGCCTCCTACAAAAAAGAGGGAGACCCTTGAATCCTAAAACTCAAGTGCCTCCCACATATGTGCTCTATGAAGGGTGAATTACGCGTTCGCGAGCGGGCGTACGCTGACCCTGTGCTTGATACCCTTGTGGAACTCAACGGTACCGTCGACCAGCGCGAACAGCGTGTCGTCCTTACCACGGCCAACGTTCTCACCCGGGTGGATGTGCGTGCCGTGCTGACGGACGAGAATCGTGCCCGTGGTTACCGTCTGGCCGGCATAGCGCTTCGTGCCAAGGCGCTGACCGCGGGAGTCACGGCCATTACGGGAGGAACCGAGTCCTTTTTTGTGTGCCATTGTGTATACCTACTCTTTCGTTACGAGTGTAATCTACTCGGCGACGGGAGCCTCGGCAACAGCCTCAGCCTCTGCCTTGACAGCCTTCTTGGCGCGGGAGGTAGCCTGAACCTTCACGATCTTCAGCTTGGTGAGCTGCTGACGGTGACCCTTCAGACGACGATAGCGCTTACGCTTGTGGAACTTGAAGACCAGCTGCTTCTCGCCCTTGAACTGCTCAACGATCTGAGCGGTAACCTTGGCCTTGGCCAGCTTGTCGGGATCGGTGACGATCTTCTTACCATCGTTGAGGAAGATAACCGGCAGGGTGACCTTGTCGCCCTCATTGCCCTCGATCTTCTCGACGGTGATGACATCGTCGGTGGCGACCTTGTACTGCTTGCCGCCCGTGTTAACGATTGCGTACATGTTTACTTGCCCTTCATGCATCAGTTAGTGCAACAGCCGAATATAGTAGCAGGCGAAAATACCCCCGTCAACGAGTATGTGGAGCAAATCCACAAGTTCGCACAGGTATGGGGCTGACGAGTCGGCCCTCGTCGTCCTCGCATGCTTGATTCTGACGCTCGACATCGTAGGAGCAGATGGTCACGAGGTCTTGCATACCGGTGGAAACAATAGGTGCATCCACGCCCGGGGTCAAGCCCTGCAACAAAACATCAGCAGCAGAAAGCATAATTTCCGGACGCATAGAGCCCTCGTTGTCGGCATGGGTGTCGAGCATGAGAACCAAATGGTCCGGGCGCTCCCCCGCCGTGAGCTCATAGCCAACGAGCGTGTGATCCAAATCCAAGCGCTTGCTCTTTTTGCCGCGCGCGTAGTCGATGCCATGATCCGCGCGCAGCGTGTCGATCGCACGACGCACCTCGTCGGCGCTTACGGGCGCCTCGGGATCCAGGTGTAAATCGATGCGATACGACAGGCGCGTGAGCTGCGCCGTCAATGCCGGCGTGCGCACGTCGATGTACGCCGCCTCGATGGGCGCCAGATCGGCCGGAGACGCCGCAGCCAGGCGCTCAAACGCCTCGTCGAGCGCCACGAACTCGGTCATAAACAGGTCATACCACTCGCAGGTCGACGACGTACCAACCGGTAGCGCCGAAGAGAAGCCCACGCGCATGTGCGGAGAGAAGCCCTGCGTGACGGCATAGGGAAGTCCCGCACGGCGCACGATGCGCTCAATGGTATGGATCACTTCGAGATGGCCCAGGTACTTAAGGCGATCGCGCTTGCCATAGCGAACACGAAGTCTAAAGAGCGTGGGGTTGTCGGTCAGGCGCTCACTCATGCGCGATCACCCACCAATACGTTCTTGGCATGGAGCGTGGGGCAGATTCCGCAGCCGGTGCACGACGTGCGGGTGCAGTCGGGGGTCGTGACGCCCTCCAACGAGCGGCGGTATTCGCGCTCGAGGAAGCCGCGCGAGCAGCCGGGGCTCACGTGCTCCCAGGGCAGGCGCCAGTCCAGTTCGTAGGGCAGGTGCACGAGCTCGTTGAGGTCGATGCCGTTTTTGGCCGCGGCCGACTTCCAGTTGTCGAGCGAAAAATGCTCCACCCAGGCGTCAAAACGCGAGCCCGCACGCCAGGCGTCGATGATGACCGGCGTCATGTCGCGACCGGCGCGGGACAGTGCGGCCTCGACGAGCGAGGTCTCGGCATCGTGGTAGTGCACGCGTACGGCGCGGTTGCGCACGCTCGTGATGAGCAGCTTTTGGCGACGCTTGACGTCGTCGTAATCGAGCTGCGGGCACCATTGGAACGGCGTGGCGGCCTTGGGGATAAACACCGACACCGAGATGGATACCGAGATGGAGCCGCGGCGCGCCTTGGGAACCACGGAGCGGCCGAGCTCGAGCACGTGATCGGCCAGATTGGCGATGGCCACGATGTCCTCATCGCGCTCGCCGGGAAGGCCCATCATAAAGTAGAGCTTCATGCGGTTCCAGCCGGCCTCGAAGGCCGCCTTGGCCGCACGGTCCAGGTCCTCCTCGGTCACGTTCTTGTTAATGATGTCGCGCATGCGCTGGCTGCCGGCCTCGGGCGCGAACGTCAGGCCGCCCTTCTTCTCGCCGGCGACCGACTCGGCCATATCCACGCCAAACGAATCCAGGCGCTGCGACGGAATAGACACGCGAATACCCGTATCCTCCAGGCGACGGTTGAGCCTGCCGAGCACGTCGCGAATGCAGGAGTGGTCGGTCGTGGAGAGCGAGGTCAGCGACACCTCGTCATAGCCGGTCTTTTCCAGACCCTGAATCACCGACGAGACGATCTGGTCGGCCGAGCGCTCGCGCACCGGACGATACGTCATGCCAGCCTGGCAAAAACGACAGCCGCGGGCGCAGCCGCGCAGGATCTCGATAGACAGGCGGTCGTGGACAAGCTGCGCATAGGGCACGCACGACTGCGACAGCGGATTCGTGGCGCCGAAATCCTCGACGACGCGCTTGTAGACCACGGTCGGCGCATCCTTGCCCTCACGCGGCACGGTGTAGCCATGCGGCGAGCAGGGCTCGTCGTGACGAACCTCATAGAGCGACGGCACGTAGTTGCCGGCAATGGATGCAAGCTGCTCGACAATCTGCGCGCGCGGGACTCCTTCGTCACGCAGGCGGCGATGCAGCTGGCAGGTCTCGAGCAGCGACTCCTCGCCCTCGCCGATGAGGATAACATCGAAGAAGGCCGCATACGGCTCGGGGTTGTACACCGAGGGGCCGCCGGCGATGATGATGGGGTCGTCTTCGCCTCGGTCGGCCGCCAACAGTGGAATGCCAGCGAGGTCGAGTGCCTCGAGAAAGTTCGTCACCGCCATCTCGTGCGGCACATGCAGACCGACGATATCAAACGAAGCGACCGGCGCTGCACCCTCGAGCGAGAGCAGCGGAATGCCCGCCTCGCGCATGGCGTCACCCATATCGGGCCACGGCACATAGCCACGCTCGCAGGAGATGCCCTCGGCCTGGTTAAGGATGTTGTAGAGGATGGCGATACCCTGGTTGGGCAGACCGACCTCGTACACATCCGGATAGATCAGGCAGCAACGGTAGTCGGCATCGGCCTTGGAAAGCGTACCCCACTCGTGATCGATATAGCGACTCGGCTTCTCGACCTTGGCGAGCAACGGCTCAATTAAATGAAAACAATCTTGGTATGCAACGCGCAACGGAAAACCCCTAAGCAGCGAGATCTGATGCGTCCTGATAGGACGCCATAGGACGGGTAGCGCCCGCGACCGTGGTCACCAGATCGCGAACGCGGGAGAACGTGGCAGTGACCACCTCGTTGGCACGGCTGTAGTCGACATCGCGCTCGTAGAGCGAAACGAGCGCACGGCCCATGCCATAGGTGCCCGCGGCAGCAGTGAGCGCCTTGACGGCAAACCCAATATGCGGCGTCTGCTTGACGAGCGCGCGGGTGACCGCGCGGATCACAAGACCGCCGGCAAGCACGCCCGCGACCTCGTAGCCGCGCTCGGGCTTAATGCCGCGTCCAAAGACGGCAGCGAGCTCAAAGAGCATGCCCACCTGCGCCAGCGCCATAACGGGATAATCGGCGCCCGGCAAAAACACCAGCGCACCGGTCGCCATATTGGTGAGCGCGCACGAGGTGATGATACGATTGGCCGCCGCGATGCGCATGAAGGCAAAGTTCGCCGCAAAAGCCGTTTCCTTGTCGGTGCGATCGAGAATCCAGCGGGCAAGCGTCTCGAGCAGATACGTCTTATCGGTTGCCGCTACCACGCCGAGCATGGGCGTGGACTCCTCGATAAACGGCACCTCCACAGCAGACTCGGCAAGCACGCACACGGGCGCGCCGGCGATCACGAGCTCCTGCACGGCACTCTCCAAGCGGTCGGAACCACACGAGAGCACCAGCACCACATCGGTATCGGTCTTTGGAGCAATTCGCTCCTCCCCCAGACGCTCGACGCGCACAATGCCCGAGGTCGTCTGCGGCACAAAGGCGTCACGCACCGCCTCGGCTAGAAAGCGCGAGGCGGACGAATCCAGATAGACCGAGACGCGCACCGGCGTATCGGAATCCTTCTTAACGGACGCGCCCATCTTAAAAGCGCGGGTCAGCTTATCTACGGGAATTTTCATAGCAAACCCCTCCAGCGGTTACGCGGCGCCCGAACGATGCCGCCATATGGATTGTACGATACCCACCGTCAGCAGCTGAATCATCATCGAAGACGAACCGAAGCTAATAAACGGTAGCGGAATACCGGTAATCGGCATCATGCCGATGCACATGCCGATGTTTTCGAAGGTCTGGAACGCCCACATGCCAACGATGCCAACACACGAAAGACGCAAAAACAGAGACTCGCACTTAAAGGCAACGCGGATCGTCGAGAAGATGAGCAGCACGTACAAGCACAGCAGCAAAAAGGAGCCGCAGAAGCCAAAGGTCTCGGACAAAAAGGCGAAGACGAAGTCGGTATGGAACTCAGGCAGAAAGCCGCCGGCCGACTGCGTCGCATGGCCCAAACCCTTACCAAAGAAGCCGCCCGAGCCAACGGCGATAAGCGACTGCTGCAGGTTGTAGGCATCGTCCGAATCGGCATTATCGGGGTCGATAAAGACCGTCAGACGGTTCATCTGATACTGCTTGATGAGCACATCGTGGCCGAGCAGCGAATCAAAGACCGAATCGAGCGCCAGGACGAGGGCCACCAGGCCCACGAGCAGGGCCAGGGTCGACAGCACCCATTCGCGGCGTGCACCGCTCATACAAATGACGATGGCGCCCGAAACCAGCACGACCAGGCCCGAGCCCAGGTCGCCCATGGCAACGACGGCCAAAAACGGAATGGACAGCATGCCGCAAAGCTTGACGTAGTCGCGAACGGTATCGATGCGGCCGTTATACTGCGAGCCAAGCGTAGCAATAAAGAAGATGGTGATGAGCTTGGCAAGCTCAACGGGCTGGAATGTCAAGCCGATACCGGGAATCTTGATCCAGCCCGTCATGCCCAGACCGCCCGTATAGGACAGACCCGGAATCTTGGGCGAGAGGATCACGATCAGGTCGATGACGAGCAACGCCGTCGAGAAATTGGAAATACCGCGCAGGTCGGAGCGCCAGACCAGCACCGCCAGCACCGTGCCGATACCAATTCCCAGCAAATGGCGCGAGAACGAAGCATCGGCCTTAAACTGCGAAGCCGACCAGATAATGATGGCACCGTAGGCGACGAGCGCCACAGTAGCCACGAGCACACCGATATGCACCTTTTGGCGAAACGTGCCGCGCGAGGCCGAAAGTTGCTTGTTGACACGGTCCAGGCTGCTGCGAGAGCCGGTCTTGGTTGAACGGAACAGATCCGCCGGAGAAAAATCCATCGCAACCTCCTATCGAACCGAAGAATCGCCCGAAGCCGAAGAGGTATCGGGCTCGTCATAAATCACGCCGAGCACGTCGCGCACGACATGCATCGCGGTATCTGAGCCGCCGCCGCCCTGCTCCAGGACAGTAGCGATGACATACTTGGGGTCATCGGCCGGTGCATAGGCGCAGAACCACGCGTATTCGTCCTCGCCGCTTTTCTCGCCCGTGCCCGACTTGCCGTATACCTGCGGCGTCAGGGTGCCAAAGTGCGCCGCCAGGGACGTCGATGCCGTGTAAATCACGTCGTGCATGCCGTTGCGAACAAGAGCCAAATCCGAATCGCTGTTGATCTTGGCCACCAAGCGCTTCTTCTTGCCCTTGCCGTTGTACTTATAGGCATCGCCGTCGCCATCGCGCGACACGGCAGACAAAAACACGTGAGGCACGTACTGTTTGCCGCCGTTGGCAAGACCCATATAGGCACACGCCATCTGCAGGGGCGTCACCAGGATGTCACCCTGACCGATAGCAATGTTGGTCATATCGCCGGCATTCCACTTGCGGTCCTCGGCAGAGGCGTCGGTGAAGTACGACTCTTTCCACTCGGCATCGGGAATACGGCCCGCGCCCTCACTCGGCAGATCGATACCGCAGGTCTTGCCTAGGCCCCAGCGACGAAAGACCTCCTGCAGGCCCTCGGGATGTTGCTCGTCATAAAAGAATGCCTTGCCCATGTCATAGAAGACGGGGTCGCACGAGTTGGCGATACCCGACTGCAGCGTCATGGTGCCGTGGCCGGAATGCAGCCAGCAGTACTTGCCCCACGACTTGCCCAGACCCGTCCAATAGCCCG
>CABUCQ010000041.1 GCA_902490095.1 uncultured Collinsella sp. | reverse complement strand
CATCTTGCCCCCTCAATCGTCGGTCGCGTACATAAAGTACGCTTCCCTCCTCTTTCGCGGCAACCTGGGGCACCCGGAGCCCGCTCGCTGTTGTGGCCGGGGGAGTGAGTCTTCCGTTCTTTTCACTAATCGATCGATTCGTCCCAGGAGGCTCGAGCCCGAGAGGGAGCGAGCGTTTTGGGGTGTGGCTGTGGCGTTGTTTGCCTCGAATGACAGCTTTGGGCGTATCATCGTGGGCATCTCGCAAAACCTCGTTGCAAGGGAGGCTCACCCCATGGCTGCAGAAAAGTCCTCTTCGCGCTCATGGATGTCCGATGCCGCGATCTATCAGATCTACCCGCGTTCGTTTAAGGATTCGACCGGTTCGGGTCTGGGCGATATCGCGGGCATTACCCAGCAGATGGACTATCTTGAGCGGCTGGGCATCGAGGCCATCTGGCTGAGCCCGTTTTACCCTTCGCCTCTTGTCGATGGCGGCTATGATGTGGCGGACTACTGCGATGTCGACCCACGTCTCGGCTCGCTTGACGACTTCGATGACATGATCGCTGCGGCTCACGCGCGCGGCATCAAGGTCATCGTCGATATCGTGCCCAACCATTCATCCAACCAGCACCCCTGGTTCAAAGCCGCTCTTGCCGCCGGCCCCGGATCGCCCGAGCGCGCCCGTTATATCTTCCGCGATGGTCGCGGCGAGCATGGCGAGCTGCCTCCCACCAATTGGAATGCCAACTTTGGCGGCCCCGCATGGACGCGTGTTGCGGACGGTCAATGGTATCTGCACATGTTTACGCCCGAGCAGCCGGACTTTGACTGGTCATGCCCCGAGGTTCACGCGTTCTTTTGCGACGTCCTGGCGTTTTGGAGCGATCGAGGCGTCGATGGCTTTCGCATCGATGTGGCGCACGGTCTCGCCAAGGATCTCGACCGCGATGACCTCGACCGGTGGCATCTCGCCGAGGGCGATGACATGGTTGACGACGGCGCCCATCCGCTGTGGGACCGCAATGAGGTCCACGAGATCTATCGCGAGTGGCGCCGCGTGTTCGACCGCTATAATCCGCCGCGCAGTGCCGTTGCCGAGGCGTGGGTGCTGCCCGAGCGCCAGTATCTCTATGCGCGTCCCAGCGAGCTTGGCCAGACATTCAACTTTGAGTTTGCCAAGGCCACTTGGACCTATGATGACATGCACACTGCAATCGAGAAGGGCTTGAAGGCAGCCGTCGAATCCGATTCCGCCTCGACCTGGGTACTCTCCAACCACGACGTGCCGCGCGTGGCGACACGCTATGCCCTGCCGCAAATCAAGGCGACGCGCTACCACCAGATTGCGCTCGACTGGCTCTTACGCGACGGGTCGTCTTATGACGAGGACCGTGAACTCGGCGAGCGCCGCGCGCGGGCGGCCCTTTTGCTTGAACTGGCGCTTCCGGGCTCGGCATACGTGTATCAGGGTGAGGAGCTCGGCCTTTTTGAGGTGGCTGATATCCCGTGGACTGCACTCGAAGATCCCAGTGCAACCAATACGCGCGGACCGAAGCGCGAGAAGGGGCGCGACGGCTGTCGTGTGCCCCTGCCGTGGGTAGCGGCGGACGATCCCGCGCAGGGCGGATCGTTTGGGTTTTCGCCGGCGGACGCTGATGCGGCGCCCCATCTGCCGCAGCCTGCATGGTTTTCCGATTATGCTGCCGATAGGGAAGAAACGGACCCGACATCGATGCTTGCGCTCTATCGTGACGCCCTCTGGCTGCGGCGCAAGCTGCGCGGGTGCGCCAACGATCTTGCGTGGCTCGATCTTGACGGGCGCACCGGTCTTGCGGATGGTGCCGAGGGCGCTGAGGGCGGCGTCATCGCCTATCGCCGCGATAACGGCTGGGCGTGTGTGACGAACTTCGGTGCAGCACCCGTGGAGCTGCCGGCGGGCAGGGTCCTGCTCACCTCATCAGCGCTTGCAGACGGCAGACTCGCGCAGGACAGCTCTGCCTGGATCATGCTCGGTGAGATGTAAGGGCCTCTTGCGGCGAGTTTGCGTTTGCCTGCGCCTTCCGTGGTGGCTGATGTCTTCGCGAGGTTCGCGAGGGCGTCGCAAAACTTTTCAAAAAAAGTTCTTGCATAGGATGCGGGCATCACGTAAGATTAATCCTCGTAAGCGGACATGGCTCAGTTGGTAGAGCACAACCTTGCCAAGGTTGGGGTCGCGGGTTCGAGCCCCGTTGTCCGCTCCATTTGGGCGTTTAGCTCAGGGGGAGAGCGCTTCCCTGACACGGAAGAGGTCAGAAGTTCAAATCTTCTAACGCCCACCAAATGTTCGCAGCTCAGAGGCTATGTCCTCTGGGCTGTTTTGTTTTTTGCCACCAAGCGCGCCGCCAAATAAGTCATCAAATATTGATCCAAGGTCCCCGTAGAGGTGCCGGCAGATTGCATACGTTCTGGCCGACCGTGACCGCAACATGTTGGTCAAGCATAATCTTTTGGATTCTTTTGGCGTGAGCGGCTTGGTTTTGGTAGGATTTGTCGGCGGCTTGACTAAGGGGGTTTTATAACTGCCATGCAGGTAGCCGTGTTGGTAACGTTTTACCGACTTGCCAAGAACCCCTCATAATTAATGCGTCTGCAAAATGACTAATTGCTTTGACCTGCTGAAACACTATATGTTGTGTTTGACCTAAAAAAAGAATACAGGATATAGATGCCTCTTTGTCGTATGATAGATGGCGGACAGAGAACGAGAACCTTATTCGCCCCATTATTTGGATGGATCTTTGAGCCCCTTGATTGGCTGCGAGGATTGTCCGCATGAGGGCCTATGGTTATCGAAAACACAGATTGCGCGACGGCGCCGCAAGACAGGGTAAGCCCTGCCGGGCATCGTTTGGCTCTGAAGCGCAATGAGGCTACGATGCGAAAGAGGCAAGAGGATGAAGATCATCAAGCGCAGCGGCACCGAGGTTACCTTTGACATCGATAAGATCGTCAATGCGATCCGCGCCGCAAACTTGGAGGTCGAGGAAGGCTCTCGCCTTACCGACCGCCAGGTGATCTATGCGGCACAAAACGTCGCCGAGGCATGTGAGAAGGCCGGCCACACCGTATCGGTCGAGGAGATCCAGGATCTGGTCGAGGACGAGATTATGCGTCTCGACTGCTACGAGGTCGCTCGCCACTACATCATCTACCGCTATGTTCAGAGCCTGAAGCGCCAAAAGAACACGACCGATGACAAGATTCTGTCGCTGATTGAGTGCAATAACGAAGAGGTCAAGCAGGAGAACTCCAACAAGAACCCGACTGTCAACTCCGTTCAGCGCGACTACATGGCCGGCGAGATTTCCAAGGACCTGACGCAGCGCGTGCTGCTGCCCCAGGAGATCGTGGATGCCCACAACGAGGGCCTGATTCACTTCCACGATTCGGACTACTTCGCCCAGCACATGCATAACTGTGACCTGGTGAACCTGGAGGATATGCTCCAGAATGGCACCGTTATCTCGGGCACGCTGATCGAGAAGCCGCACAGCTTTTCGACTGCTTGCAATATCGCGACGCAGATCATCGCGCAGGTCGCCTCTTCCCAGTATGGCGGTCAGTCGATTTCGCTGACCCACCTGGCTCCGTTTGTCGAGGTGAGCCGTCAGAAGATTCGCGGCGAGGTTGCCCGCGAGCTCGAGGAGCTTGGCGTCTCTGCGTCTGCCGAGAAGGTCCGTGAGGTCGTTGAGGATCGTCTGCGTGACGAGATCCGTCGCGGCGTCCAGACGATTCAGTATCAGGTCGTGACCCTTATGACCACGAATGGCCAGGCGCCGTTCGTGACGGTCTTTATGTATCTCAATGAGGCCCGTACGCCCCAGGAGAAGCACGACCTTGCCATGATTGTGGAGGAGACGCTTCGTCAGCGCTATGAGGGCGTTAAGAACGAGGCTGGCGTGTGGATCACTCCGGCGTTCCCCAAGCTTATCTATGTGCTCGAGGACGATAACGTTTACGAGGATTCCCCGTACTTCTACCTGACTCAGCTGGCTGCGAAGTGCACCGCCAAGCGCATGGTGCCCGACTACATCTCCGAGAAAAAGATGCGTGAGCTTAAGCTGTCGAAGGGCGAGACTGCGGGCAACGGCGATTGCTACACCTGCATGGGTTGCCGCAGTTTCCTGACGCCCGATCGCTCGGGCAACGGTTTTAACAACGTTGCCAACGCGTTCAACTATGACCCGAGCAAGCCCAAGTACTATGGCCGCTTTAACCAGGGTGTTGTGACCATTAACCTGCCCGATGTCGCGCTGAGCTCGCATCAGGACATGGACAAGTTCTGGAAGATCTTCGACGAGCGCCTTGAGCTGTGCCACCGTGCCCTGCTGTGCCGTCACGAGCGCCTGATGGGCACGCTTTCGGATGCCGCGCCGATTCTTTGGCAGTACGGCGCCCTGGCGCGCCTTAAGAAGGGCGAGACGATCGACAAGCTGCTCGTGGGCGGTTATTCCACCATTAGCCTGGGGTATGCCGGTCTGTATGAGTGCGTCAAGTACATGACGGGCCACAGCCACACCGAGAAGGAAGGCACGCCGTTTGCCATGGCCGTCATGCAGCACATGAACGACAAATGCGCCGAGTGGAAGGCCGAAAGCGATATCGACTTCTCACTGTACGGCACCCCGCTTGAGTCGACGACCTACAAGTTCGCCAAGTGCCTGCAGCGTCGTTTTGGCATTATTCCGGGTGTGACGGACAAGGGCTACATTACCAACAGCTACCACGTCCATGTGTCCGAGGAGATTGATGCTTTCGATAAGCTCAAGTTTGAGGGCATGTTCCAGCAGCTTTCGCCGGGCGGTGCCATCTCCTACGTCGAGGTTCCTAACATGCAGGACAACCTTAAGGCTGTCATTCGCGTGATGCAGTACATCTACGACAACATCATGTATGCCGAGCTCAACACCAAGAGCGATTACTGCCAGGTGTGCGGCTACGATGGCGAGATCAAGATTGTCGAGGATGACGGCAAGCTGGTGTGGGAGTGCCCCAACTGCGGCAACCGCGATCAGGAGAAGATGAATGTCGCCCGTCGTACGTGCGGCTACATCGGTACTCAATTCTGGAACCAGGGTCGAACCGAGGAGATCCGCGACCGCGTGCTGCATCTCTAATACCGCTCCGGGGCTGAACCGAGAGGGCCGCTTGGGCATTTGCTCGCTATTTCGGACAGTCCTGCGCAAGACGAAGGCCACATTAAGTGGCCTTCTTTGCGTGCGGAACTCATATCGAGCAAAAGCCCAAGCGGCCCTCTCGGTTCAGCCAAGTTGACGTAGTTGAGATGCAGCATGCGGTCTGCTCACTTCTCGAAGTTCTTAGCGGAAATGAGTTGACTTGCAACAACGTTTTGCTTGCGATGGCGGTTGGGCTGCAACAAAGTTTTTATTGGACCTCGAACCCTATACTCGATGTTCGCTTCGTTCATTGAGTTACCCTTTGCATGAGGCCGGGGCATATCGTCCCGCCCGCAGTTTCGCAGGCCGCAGGCCGAGAATGTTTGAGGACGGGATGATATGCCCCGGCCTCCCGGGAGAGTTACCTATGAACTACGCGAACATTAAGTATTTCGACATTGCTGATGGGGAAGGTGTTCGTACTTCTCTGTTTGTGAGTGGGTGCCGTCGTGGGTGCAAGAATTGCTTTAACTCCGTCGCGTGGGACTTTGCCGCGGGTGAACCGTTCGACCGTGCCGTCGAGGACAAGATTATCGACAGTCTTGACCATCCCTTTATTGATGGCCTGACGATTCTGGGTGGCGAGCCCATGGAACCCGAGAATCAGGCGGGTCTCGTTGACTTTATCGAACGCGTGCGTGCGGCCTATCCTGTGGAGTCGGGGAAGACCATTTGGTGCTTTACCGGCGACGTGCTCGAGGAACTTATGCCGGGCGGCCGTCATCATACCGAGGTGACGGACCGTATCCTTGCCTGCCTCGATATGTTGGTGGACGGCCCGTTCGTTCAAGACCTGTACGATATCTCCTTGCGTTTTAGGGGTTCGAGTAATCAGCGGGTGATCGACATGAACGCCACGCGCACTCGTGCCGCGCGCGAGGGCGTTTCGCTTTGCGACGCTGTGGAGCTTTGGCGGGACGATCCGGTCTATTCGACCCATACTATGTAGCTTGTGGCCGATGCCGGAGGGCGTGGTACCATAGCGCGAACGCAAAATCGGAAGAGTGAGGCCTAGATGGTCGATCAGGAAAAAGTTGAGACCGCCATAAAGCTGTTGCTTGAGGGCATAGGCGAGGACCCAACTCGTGAGGGCCTGCTGGAGACGCCGGCACGCGTCGCCCGTATGTATGGCGAGATTGCCGGCGGCATGGACCAGAGCGCTGAGGAGCACCTGTCCAAAACTTTTGCCGTCGCTTCGAACGATTTAGTTATCGAGCGCGACATCACGTTTTACTCGCTGTGCGAGCACCATCTGCTGCCGTTTTATGGCAAGGCTGCGATCGGCTATATCCCTAACGGCCGCGTGGCGGGTCTGTCTAAGCTTGCTCGCACGGTTGAGGTCTATGCCCGTCGTCTGCAGCTGCAGGAGCAGCTGTGTACACAGGTTGCCGATGCCCTCATGGAATATCTTGCCCCCCAAGGGGCAATCGTGCTGATGGAAGCCGAGCATATGTGCATGACCATGCGCGGCGTGCAAAAGCCCGGTACCAAGACCGTAACGCTTGCTCGTCGCGGTGTCTTTGAGACCGATCCGTCGCTCGAGGAGCGATTCTTTAGGATGCTGGGCCGCTAACCATGAGAGTCGTCAACGACTTTGCATCGAAGACCGATGAAGGAACGTCGCGTCGCGGCTTTATGGCTTCGGGCCTGACTCCCTTTGGTGCCATGCCTCGCATTGATTACATCTGTGCCAACGGACTGTTCCGGCGGCATCTGGGAAACATTGCGCAGTTGGAATCGGGGCGCATCTTTTGCCGCCACGGTATCGACCATCTGCTGGATGTCGCCCGTATTATGTGGATCAAGAATCTCGAGGAAGAGCTCAAATTTGACCGCGAGGTCATCTATGCCACGGCACTTCTTCACGATATCGGCAAAGATGAACAGTATGAATCGGGTATATCCCATGATGTTGCAAGCGAACGCGTCGCCGATGCGATTCTCGGCGGCATGCCCGAAGACGTGGCGTTTGAGCCGGCAGATGCCGCAGCCATTAAGACGGCCATTCTGGGCCATCGAAAGCTGCGCGTGAACAGCCAGCCGCTTGAGCGTCTGCTCTATGCAGCCGACAAAGCGTCGCGCGCCTGCTTTGCATGCCCTGCGCGCAATGCCTGCAACTGGAGCGATGATAAAAAGAACCTGTCGATTCGCGTGTAGTCGGTATGCGCGGTCGGGGTTCTGAACGAAGGAGACGATCGCGATGACTAACAAAAAGCTGCCCGAGAATGCAACCAAGACCGAGGGTGCCGAGCTTGCCCGTCGTGGCAGGGGCGAGATTTCCGCCGCAACGGCGGTGCCCCATGTGAGCTATGACGACCTGCGCCATGCCGACCGCATTACTATCGATGGTCTCGAGGTCTTTGCCAACCACGGCGTGTATCCCGAGGAAAACGCCCTGGGGCAGAAGTTTGTCGTGTCCTTGGTGCTCTATGCCGATCTGCGCGCGGCGGGGGAGCACGATAACCTGGATGCCTCTATTGATTACGGCTCGGTGTGCCACGATGTCGATGGCTATCTGCGCGAGCATACGTTTAAGCTCATCGAGGCTGCAGCCGAGGGTGTGGCCCAGATGCTGCTACGTCGTTATCCCTTGCTGCTTGGCGTGCGTGTTAAGCTCGATAAGCCTTGGGCGCCCGTCGGTCTTCCCCTGGCAAGCTGCGGCGTCGAGATCGAGCGCGTGCGCTAACCGGTTCTAATACGTCTCTATGGGTGGCTGCTTGAGCCGCTGCGACAGCGCTCTATTGTTGGGGCAGTACCTGTCGAGCAGGGCGTGAAACCGCTGATTGTGGCTTGGCTCGAGCAAGTGGACGAGCTCGTGGGCGACAACCATGTTGAGACACTCGATGGGATAAGCGGCAAGTTCGCGTGCGATGCGAATGGCTCCGGTCTTGGGCGTGCATGATCCCCAGCGCGTTTTCATGCTGCGCACGGAGACGCGGGAAACGGCGACACTCATTGTGATTTCGTATGCGTGCACGATGTCGCGTAGCGCTGCGGTGACCTCAGTCGTATAAAGCTGGCTGATGTGGGCTTGGAGCTCGTCGGACGTTAGGCCGTCGAGGATTGCGCGCCGCTTGGCCTGTGGGCCTTCGTCCGATTCGTCGGTACCCATAAAGCTTGCGAAGGTGGCCTGCTTGGGCCGCGGCGCGGGTGATGCAAAGTTGTGATCGAGTGCATCCTGTACCGTGATGGGCTTGCCCCAAAGTGCAATGACGGACGAGGTGCTGAGCGGCTCTCGCGCCGTCGCCTGATGTTGCTCGCGCTTGGCAAGTCGGCTGACAATCCAGGTGCTGTTGCGCTTCACAAATGCCTCGATGCGCTCGCGGCTGGCGCCGAGCGGTGCGCTGGCGTGGACCTCACCGCTTGATGTGACGCGTAGGTTGAAGTTTTTGACGCGCTTTTTGGTAACGACGACGGAGATGGGCGTCCCATCCGGTCGGGATATGGAAATCGTAAATTGCTGCGTCAAAAGCGGTCCTTCAGATTGGGGACGGGCCGGCATTTCGACCGTTCGGTATGCCGGCCCGCTCAAGGGATGTGAAATTAATAACGCTCGAAGAAGGCAAGGGCGTTATCGCTGCAGAGCTTCTGCATCACGGTCTTGCCAAAGTGCTTGGAGAGCATGTTCTGGAACTCGGGCATCTTGCTGGCATCGGAGAGGAAAGCGGGCACCTTGGCGCCGTCCCAGTCGCCGCCGAGTGCGATGACATCTTCGCCGCCCAGGTCGAGCCAGTGCTCGATATGTGCCGCTAGCTGGTCGAAGGTGACGTCTGCGGTGGTCTTGTCGGTCGCATCGTTGGATAGGAACTCGCTGCAGTAGTTGAGGCCGACGATGCCGCCCATGTCGCGAATGGTGCGGAACTGGTCGTCGGTGAGGTTGCGCTTGACGCCGCAAACCGCACGGGAGTTGGAGTGGCTGGCGACGAAGGGGCGCGTGGCGTGGGCGACAACCTCGTCAAAGCACTCATCGTTGAGGTGGGAGACGTCGAGTATCATGCCGGCGTGCTCCATCTGCGTAAGTGCCTCGATGCCGGCGGCGGTGAGGCCGGCGTGGGTGTCGTGGCCGCTCGCGAGCGGTCCCTGCGCGTTCCAGCTGAGTGACGACATAAGCACGCCCAAGCTCTTGAGCACCTCGATCAGCGCGGGGTCCTCGGCAAAGAACGTGGCGTTTTCGATGGTGTGGATGCAGGCGACCTTGCCGTCTTTGAGCGCAGGGCGAATATCAGCGGCGCTGCGCACGTTGACCATGCGGTCGTGGTTGAGCATTGCCTGGCCGCTCATATGCGCCATGATCTGCGCCTGGAAGCGCGCGGCGTGGGCGGTGGGAATCTCGTCGGGGACAAACGTAGCGAAGCACTGCGCCCACGGCGTGTTGCCGATCTTTGCGAGCGAGATGGCGCAGGCGTTGCCCTCGATAAGGTCGAAATCCTGCGGATGCGTTTCGTCGCCGGGGAAATAACCGTCGGTGCCGGCGGTAAAGCGCAGGTCAAGATCGAGTGTGGCCCAGCCGATACGGTCGGCGGTGTCGCAGTGTAGGTCAAATACGGGATATGCCATGGTTCCTCCGGTTGCAGCGTTTCTTTGCAAACTGTCAATGAATTGTATGACTAGGGTATAGTTAGCGCCATATGTTCACGGCGGCCCGCGTTGTGCGCCGCCCTTATCACGGAGGTTACCATGTCCAACCAGGGCAAGAAGGTCAAGACCCATTATCGTGGCACGCTCGATGACGGCACGCAGTTCGATAGCTCCTACGATCGCGGTGAGCCGCTGGAGTTCACCTGCGGTGCCGGTCAGATGATCAAGGGCTTCGACGCCGCCGTTATCGATATGCAGGTGGGCGAGAAGAAGTCCGTGCACATTCCTGCTGCCGATGCCTACGGCGAGCACAACCCCGAGATGGTCCTGACCTTCCCGGCCGAGCAGGTTCCCAACATCGAGCAGATCGAGAAGGGCATGAAGCTCTTCCTGTCCACGCCGAGCGGCATGCCTGTCCCCGCTGTCGTCATCGATGTGACGTCCGAGGCCGTGACGCTCGATGCCAACCACGAGCTTGCCGGCAAGGATCTCAACTTTGATATCGAGCTCGTTGAGGTCGAGGACTAGTTGATGTCCGTGGACCTGGTAGCTACGGAGCGCTTGGGAAATCTCAACGACCCGTCCTATGAACTCCTGCTTCGTCGGGAGCTGGGTGGCGTCTTTGAGGTTGACGAGCTACTACTCGATTGGGACCAGGCTGATGCGCGCCTGTTTGTGGGCGTGACGGAGCTGGGGCGCACGGTGAATGCCCGGCTGGATGCCACTGATGGCGAGCGTCTTGCCGACGGTGACGTGCTCGCTGTCGACCGCACGGGCACGGTGCCCGTAGCGGTTGTCGTACGCCTGCGCAGCGCCGAGGTCTATTTGGTCGAAGTCGACCGCATGGATCCGATTGTGCTCGCACATGCGTGCTGGGAGATCGGCAACATGCATGCGCCGCTCTTCCGGGGTGACTCGGACGAGCATACCGTGCGCATGTATACGCCGGTGCAACCGGTTTTGGGTCGTATGCTCCGGGGCATTGGGGGCGTTCGGCTCTCGGTGGTCGCACGCGAGCTCGATGCCAGTCGACGCTTTGCATCGAGCGCGGCGGATGTTGTTGTGAGCATGGCTTCAGACTTTACGATCGTAAAAAAGACGCGCGGCTAAGCGCGCGTATGCGCAAGACGGGCTTTGAGGGATTGCCATTCAAAGTCCGTCTTGCTGTTGATGAGAGGCTTTGGGGGAAGCATATGGGTCTTGAGGGAATCAAGCTGATCGCCTGCGATTTGGATGGCACGTTGCTGCATCCGGGGGAGCGCGAGCCGCGTCCCGCGGCCTTTGAGCTCATTAATGAGCTGCATCGTCGCGGTATTGTGTTTATGCCGGCGAGCGGCCGTCAATATGCGAGCTTGCGCTATCTGTTTGCCCCGGTGGCCGATGAGCTCGCCTATGTATGCGAAAACGGAGCCCTGGTGATGAGCGAGGGGCATGCCGTTGTCAAGCGTTCCATGGAGCGTAGCCTTGCTATGGATATCGCGAATGCCGTGGTCGCCTATCCCCATGCCGACGTAACCCTTTCGTGTGAGGGGCGCCTCTACACCATGAGCGGCAACGATGCGTTCGTCGATCATTTGCGCTATGAGGTCCACTGCGATGTGGCGGTGGTCGACCGCCCCGAGGACATCGACGAGGACGTCATTAAGATTGCCTTCCAGACGCCCGAGGTGGATCAGCTGGCGGCCCTGGAGTATTTCGAGCGCCTCTTTAGCGACCGTGTTGACGTGATGACGTCGGGAACCGAATGGACGGACTTTATCGGTTTCGGTTCGGGCAAGGGCTCCGCGCTTGCCGATTACGGTCGTGCCCTGGGTATTTCGC
The DNA here is from genome assembly GCA_902490095.1 of uncultured Collinsella sp. Classification (GTDB taxonomy): domain Bacteria; phylum Actinomycetota; class Coriobacteriia; order Coriobacteriales; family Coriobacteriaceae; genus Collinsella. Next base: position 4,661 of record CABUCQ010000041.1, on the reverse strand, counting down.
CCGATGAGATGATGGCGTTTGGCGATAACGAAAACGATCGCGACATGCTTAACGTGGTGGGCCATCCCTATCTGATGGAGAGCTGCAATCCCAGCATGCGCGGTGTCAATGACCGTGTCCGCTACGTGCGCACGGTCGAAGAAGAGCTGCGTCGTCTACTTGCTGAGTAGGCATGTCCCAAAATCTACCTACAGTTGGGGCAGAGGCCCTCGAAGATGGTGTAGTGCGACGTGACGTTCCAGCCGATTTGCTCGGACGCCTTTGCGTCGAGCTGGGCGTCGAAGGGGAGCGGCACATCGATGACGCGGCTGCACGAGGTGCAGATGATATGCGCATGCGGCTCGATCGTGCGATCGAAGCGGCTGCCGCCCGGCGTCTTGATTGAGAGGATCTCGCCGGCGTCGGCCAAGAGATTGAGGTTGCGGTAGACCGTACCGCGGCTGATTTTGTCATCCTGCGCGCGCACGACGTTGTAGATTTCGTCAGCGGTGGGATGGTTATAGCTTTGGCGCACGGCGTCAAGAACCAGCTTTCGCTGCCTGGTATTCCTTCTTTGCACCGCCATGCGCCTCGCCTCTTTTCTATTAACGGTCGTAGGTAAATGATACCTTATTTAGCACACAATACTAATAATGAGGACTGAAGCCGTCTTCATTGGTAAGTGGGGCTCGGACCTGGGCGTCTACGAGGCGAAAACGCGTTCCCATGCGCTCGTAGGAGGCATGAAGCGCCTCGAGATGAGATAGGATGTTTGCCGGAGCTCCCTGTATCTCCATCTCGACTGAGCCGTCTTCCATGTTACGCACCCAGCCGGTGAGTGCGCGTGCCTGCGCGAGGTTGGTGTTGGTAAAGCGAAAACCAACGCCTTGGACTTGCCCCGCCCAGCGCAGGAAATAGCGCAGGGGAGTGTCTTGAGTGGCCTCGTCGCTTGCGAGTACGGTAAGCCTGCGGCGCAGCTCGAACTCGACGTTTGATGGTTTTTGAGGCTCTCGACTGCCGCCGGTGACGCTGGAGAAGAACGTATCGAAGAGGCCCATCGCTATGCCTGCTTGACTGAATCGGCGGGGAAGGTAATGCCGGCCTGCTGACGCACGGCATCCATGATGCGCAGCGAGACGAGCGTGACATCGCGGTAGTGGCCGAGATCATGGCGTCCCGCCGGGGTCTCCCAGATCTCTTCCTTAACGTTATCGATGCCTCCGATGGCGGTGATAAAGTCTGCGAGTTCGTATTCCATGGTGTTGCTTGACTTGGGAAGGTCGAGCGCGCGGCCGTTGTCGTCCTGTTCGCGCGGCGCCTCGGTCGCCGAGCCGCGTACGACGTCGCCGCGATAGTCGATGCGGACGTTGCGGGGCGTGGACAGATGGTCGATCTGGATAGTGCCACGCTCGCCTTCGATCTGCGAGGGCAGCAGGTCATTCGTAATTTTGGAGTGCGCGAGCTCGACGGAGATACGGCCACCGCCATAGCTGGCGAGAATGGAACCGCAACCGTCGATGGGGCCATGGGTGAGCTCTTGCGTTGAGGGGTCGAGCAGCGTGGCCATGCTGGTGAGACCGGAGGGCATGCCGAAGATCTCGACCATGGGCTCGACGGTATAGACGCCGATGTCCATGAGGGAACCCGAGGCCATGTGGCAGTCGAAGATATTGGTGGCGCGTCCAGCGAGGATTTCGTTGTAGCGTGAGGAATACTTGCCAAAGCGCAGCGAGGCGCGGCGAATGGGCGCAATTTCGCCCAGAGCGTCCTCAACGACGTGGAAAGCGGGGTCATGGAGCGGGCGCATGGCCTCGAGAGCCACGACGCCTGCTGCCTCGGCAGCGCGAAAGACCTCGAGTGCCTGCGCCTCGGTGGCGCAGAAGGGCTTCTCGACGATAACGTGCTTGCCGCCGGCGATGCAGGCGAGCGCCTGCTCGTAGTGGAGCGCATTGGGGCTGCCGATATAGACGGCGTCGACGTCGTCGGCGGACGCAAGCTAGTCAAGCGCGGTGAAGTTGCGTTCGCCGCTGTGTTCGGCGGTAAAGGCGGCGCCGCGATCTGCATCGCGCGAGAGCGTGCCTACGAATGTAGTCTGGTCGTTGGCGTTGACGACCTGGATAAAGTCGTCGGTAATCATGGATGTGCCGATGGTCGCTATACGCAGCATGTGTCCCCCTCGTGCCGTTCGGTTTACAGGATGAGTGTAGCGCGAGGGGGCAGGAAATAGCGTGCGAAAACGCCGCTACAGGTCGCTTTCGCTAAAGCCGGTGTCGATATCGAGATTGGCTCCGTCGGCCGCGGTGGTGGCGAGTTCGTCGCAGCGCTCATTGAGCTCGTGGCCGGCATGCCCCTTAACCCAGATGAATTCCACCTTATGCTTACTCTTTGCGGCAAGCAGGCGCTCCCATAGGTCGCGGTTTTTGACGGGCTGCTTGTTGGCGGTTTTCCATCCGCGCTTTTTCCAGCCGTCGATCCAGTGCTTGTTAAAGGCGTTGACGACGTACTGCGAATCGGAATGGACTTCGACCTCGCAGGGGCGGTTGAGTGCCTCGAGCGCCACGATAACGGCCATGAGCTCCATGCGGTTGTTGGTGGTCTTGGCGTAGCCGCGCGAAAGCTCGGAGGTAAAGGTCTTGCCGGCGGGGTTGGTGTATTTGAGCACGGCGCCGTAGCCGCCGCGTCCCGGATTTGATCGGGCCGAGCCGTCGGTATAGATGATGACCTTCACGGGCTTCCTTTCGTTGAGTGTGTTTCATGTGAGTGACCATTGTAGCGCCATGCCCGCCGGGGGCTAGCTATCTACGATTTCTACCCCGTCTTCCGACAGTTAGTTGGCATGGATGATGCGGTTGAGCTCGTCGAGGTATTGTTGCAAGAGGGGAGAGGGCTTGCGCTCGTCGTGCATGATATAGCCTACGTGCATCGTTGGGGCGTCTGCTAGCGGGATCGATGCCATACCCCATTGCATTTCATTGGAGAGGACACCGGTCGATAGGGTGTAACCGTTCGACGTGATAAGTAAGTTAGTGAGCGTCCCGCGGTCCGAGATTCGTATGTTGCAGTCGCAGGGGATATAACTAAAAGGTTCCTCGGCGTAATAGAAGGAGTTTGAGGTTCCCTGCTCAAAGCTGTAGCGCGTATAGGGTGTGAGGTCGGCAAGGGACAGCTGGGGGCGGCGTGCGAGCGGGTGGCGCTCGCTAACGAAGACGTGGACCGTCGCGTCGAAGAGGGGATGGAAGCTTGCGCGGGCATCGGCGAAGGCCTTCTGCAAGACACGGGTATTAAAGTCGTCCAGATAGAGGATGCCGATATCGCTGCGAAATGCGCGGACGTCGTCGATGATCTGCGAGGTGGTGGTCTCGCGCATGATGAACTCGAACTTACTGTCGCGGCAGCGCTCGACGACGTTGACAAAGGCCTCGACCGAAAAGGCGTAGTGCTGGGCCGAGATGGCAAGGCGCGCCTGGGGTGTGCCGCCGTCCTCGTAGCGTGCCTCGAGCATGTCGGCCTGCTCTACGACCTGGCGCGCATAGCCCAAAAGCTCGGTGCCGTCGTTGGTGAGCGTGACGCCGCGGCTGGAGCGCGTAAAGATCTCCAGATGGAGCTCCTGTTCCAGGCTTTTGACGGCGTTTGAGATGTTGGACTGAGCGGTATAGAGGCGCTGGGCTGCAGCGTTGATTGAGCCGGACTCTGCCACGGCAATCAGAAAACGAAGCTGCTGAAGGGTCATCGACGCCATCCTCTCGATTGCTATCTATATAACAGATAACAGATTAGCGCTTTTAAGTGATTGACCGAGGGAAACAATGCTCGTACTATTCAAAACACACAAAGGCGGTAGGTAATTAAGCCGACCACGGAACCGGGATGCGAAAGGAGGCCCGCATATGAATTGCTTACCAAGACGAATGCCGGGCTCCTGTTTGCGCCCGTCGGCGTGATCAGGAGACAGCGACTTACTTCTCTTACTCTTATTACTTTTGTTCGATCAAGGAGATCATCATGAGCCAGTTTATCAACAACCCCGAGCACACCTTTGGTTTCGATACCCTGCAGCTGCACGTTGGCCAGGAGAGCGCCGATCCTGCATCCGACTCCCGTGCTGTGCCTATCTACCAGACCACGAGCTATGTGTTCCGCAACTCCCAGCACGCCGCCGACCGCTTTGGTCTTGCCGACGCCGGTAACATCTACGGCCGTCTGACCAACTCCACCCAGGGCGTCTTTGAGGACCGTATCGCCGCCCTCGAGGGTGGCGTGGCAGGTCTTGCCGTCGCCTCCGGCGCTGCTGCCATCACCTATACCCTGCAGGCTCTTGCCCAGGCCGGTGACCACGTGGTGGCTCAGAAGACCATCTACGGTGGCTCCTACAACCTGCTGGAGCATACGCTCTCCCAGTTTGGCGTCGAGACCACGTTTGTCGATGCCCATAACCTGGACGAGGTTGAGGGTGCCATCAAGGACAACACTACGGTCATCTATCTCGAGACGCTCGGCAACCCCAACTCCGATATCCCCAACATCGACGCCATCTCCGAGATCGCCAAGAAGCACGGTCTGCCGGTTGTCGTCGACAACACCTTCGGCACCCCGTATCTGTTCCGTCCGCTGGAGCATGGAGCCAACATCGTCGTCCACTCCGCAACCAAGTTCATCGGCGGCCACGGCACCTCGCTGGGCGG
>CABUCQ010000040.1 GCA_902490095.1 uncultured Collinsella sp. | reverse complement strand
ATTGACTCGATGGTCTGGGGCATGACGCCGTCGTCGGCAGCCACGATCAGAATGACGATGTCGGTCACCTTGGCGCCGCGGGCACGCATGGCCGTAAAGGTGGCGTGACCGGGGGTATCGATGAAGGTGATCTTGCGGTCGTTGATCATGACCTGCGAAGCGCCGATGGCCTGCGTAATGCCGCCCGCCTCGCCGGCAGCGACGCCGGTGTGACGGATGGCGTCGAGCAGCGAAGTCTTGCCGTGGTCGACGTGGCCCATGACGGTGACGACCGGGGCACGCGGCTTAAGGTCGGCGGGATCGTCGTAGAACGAGAAGGTGTTCTCCTCCTCGGGGGTGATGATCTTGATCTGACGGCCCAGGTCGTCGGCAACGAGCTCGACGAGGTCGTCGGACATGGACTGCGTCATCGTGAGCGGCGTGCCCAGCAGGAACAGGCGCTTGATGATGTCGTTGGCCGGAACGTCGAGCGCCTCGGCGAGCTCCTGGACGGTAACGCCCTGGGAGACCTTGATGGCGTCGAGGTCCTCGGGGTTCACGCCCTGGGCCAGCGCCTCTTCAATCTTACGCTCCTCCTGAGCCTTTGCAGCCTCGCGCTCACGCTTCTCCTTGCGCTTTTTGCGGCGACCAGTGGACTCGCGAGAGGCCTCCTCGACGGCAGCACGAGCCTCCTCGAGCACCTTCTCGCGGCTGTACTCCTCGGCCTCGCGAGCCATGCGGCTGTAGTGGTCCTCTTCGTTGTTGTGACCGCCCTTGCGCTTCTTGCCCTTACCCTGCTTGTCGGGGTTGGGGAAGTCCATGCCGGCAGCGACGTTGTTGCTGGCATTGGTGCGATGGCTGTGCGAACGGTTCTCGGAGGCGTTGCGCTCGGAGTTGTTGTCGGAGGCGTTGCGATCGTTACGACGGCCACCGCGACGGTCGTTGTTGCCGCCACGACGGTTGCCGCGCTCGGCGGCGCGCTCGGCCTTGGCCTTCTCCTCGGCGTCCTTCTTCTCCTTGAGCACGGTCTCCTGTGCGGCGATCTGGTCGAGCAGCGAACGGAAGCGCGAACCGGAGTCGGAAGCGGGAACGGCGCGGCGCTGGGCCTCGCGGGCAGCCTCCTCCTTCTCGCGGGCGAGGCGCTCCTGCTCGGCTTTCTTCTTGGCCTCGGCCTCGGCGCGGGCGGCCTCCTCGGCAGCCTGGGCTGCGGCAAACTGGCGGCGCTCCTCCTCGCGTGCCTTCTCGGCGGCGATGCGCTCGCGCTCGGCCTCGGCGGCGCGTGCAGCCTCCTCGGCGGCAGCCGCCTGCTCCTCGGCCTGCTTAGCGGCCTCGACTTCCTGAGCGCGGGCCTCGATCACCGAGGCGAGCTGCTTGCGGACCATAGCGACGTAAGCGTCCTCCAGGGCGGAGGAAGCGGACTTAGCGGGAATCTTCATTTCGGCGAGATGACCCATCAGTTCCTTGGAGGTCATGCCGAACTCTTTGGCCAGGGTGGACACACGGACTTTTGCCATATGACTTCACCTACCCTTTCTGGCACCTTGGGTGCCTAGAGACTGAACGAGCGTGGGAGATGCGCCGGGACCTGCCCGGCGCGACCGCGCGCTAGATCAGGTCCTCCGCATCATCGAAGGCGTCGGTGTCGTGGACACCGCAGAAACGGGAGCCGGGACGGGCCTGGTTGCGGCACTGGACGCCGTCCTCGGACACGAACTCGCAGCGACGGACATCATCGTCCTCCTCGTCACCGATCAGGTCGGCGGCGGGCTCCTCGTGAACGGGAACGTTCTTGAGGATGTCGGCGGCAAGGGTCTCGGACTTAATGTCGATGTGCCAGCCGGTCAGGCGCGCGGCGAGGCGGGCGTTCTGGCCCTCCTTGCCGATGGCGAGGGACAGCTGGTCGTCGGGCACGATGACGCCGGCGTAGGCCTTCTCCTCGTCGATAAGGACGCGGGTGACCTTGGCAGGCGACAGGGCGTTGGCGACGTAGACGGCCGGATCGGCATCCCACAGGATGACGTCGACGCGCTCGCCACGGAGCTCGCCCACGACGGCGCGAACACGGCTGCCCTTGGGGCCGACGCAGGCGCCCACGGGATCCAGGCGATCGTCGAGCGAATGGACGGCGACCTTGGAGCGCTGGCCGGGCTCGCGGGCGATCGACTTGATCTGGACGGTGCCCTCATAGATCTCGGGCACCTCCTGCTCAAACAGACGACGCATGAGCTCGGGGTGGGTGCGGGAGATGACAATCGGCGGACGGCTGTGCTCGCCACGGACCGGCTGCAGGTTGGAGTTGGGGTCGCGAACGTCGATGATCACGGCCTTGATGTGCTGGTTGTGCAGGTAGCGCTCGCCCATCGGACGCTCGTTGCGCTCGTTCTCGTAACGGCGCTGGTCGAAGTGCGGCAGCTCGGCCTCGACGCCCTCGCGAATCTTGACGATCGTAAAGTCGGGCGTGGACTGCAGCACGGTACCGCTGATGAGGTCACCGATGCGGCCGGAGAACTCCTCGTAGATCTGCTCGCGGGCGGAGTTGCGCACGATGGCGTTGATCTCGGCCTTGGCGTGCTGGGCGGCGATGCGGCTCGTGTTCTTGGGGGTGACGTCGATCTCCTCGAACTCGGTGAAGTTGCCCTCCTCGTCCATGGAATCGTCGATCGGCTCCAGACGGTAGACGTAGATCTTGCCGGTGGTGCGGTCGATGGTCACCTTGGCGCCCCACTCAAGATGCAGGATCTCGGCATAGCTCTTGGCGAGCGACTGCTCCAGGCGGTCGATCAGGTAGAGCTGGTCGATGTGCTTCTCCTGGCAAAGCTCCATCAGGGCGGACATCATGTCGGATGCTGCCATCTTACTTTCCTTCCTTCGCGGGCTTGAAGTCATAGGTGGGCTTCAACTTGCACTTTTTAACATCAGAGAAATCGAGGGCAACGGACTCGCCATCCTCGAGCTCGAGGGTCACGTTTGTCTCGGTGGCGGCGGCAATCTTGCCGGCGTACTTGCGACGGCCCTCGGTGGCGGTGGAGGTGAGCTCGCAGTTCTCGCCCACAAAGCGGGCAAAGTCACTCGGGCGGCGCAGCGGGCGCGCCATACCCGGGCTCGACACCTCGAGCGTATAGCTCGAAGAGATGGGGTCGAGCTCCTCAATCACATCGCCGACCCATTTGGTGTTGGCCGTGACATCGTTGAGCGACAGGCTCTGACCCTCGGCACCCTCGATACGCACGCGCACGCAGGGGGCCTTGGTGGCACCCACGAGCTCAACGTCGACGATGTCGATATCGTGCTGGGGAGCGACGGCCTCGAGCGCGTCGATGATCGCCTGCTCGGTCTTGGTCTTGACCATTGCGGCACCTCCATCCATACAAAAAAGAAGCGGGGCCGAAACCCCACTTCTTTCAATTACAACTTCATTTGCAAGCAAACTATACCAATACCTGCGCAAACGTGCAACCACAACACAAACCCGCAGGTCAGCGTGAGCACAGGTTCTCCACAAGAAATGGATAATTGGGTGTTGTCGCAAGCATCCATAACCAAAAAGAGGGGTGACTCCCTGCGGAATCGCCCCTCGCTTTTACATGTCAGCTATGCACGCAGAGCTTACTTGACCACCAGGTTAACCAGCTTGCCGGGCACGCAGATGGCCTTGACGACCGTCTTGCCCTCAAGCCACTTGGCAACGGCTTCCTCGGCGGCAGCCTGCATCTCCTCGTTGGAGGCTTCGCGGGCGACGTCGATGCGGCCACGGACCTTGCCGAGCACCTGCACGACGATCTGCACCGTGTCCTCGATGGACTCGGCCAAGTCGAACTCGGGCCAGGCGGCGGTGTAGGCGTTGCCCTCGCAGCCGAGTGCCTCGTGCCACAGCTCGTCGGCCCAGAACGGGCAGATGGGGGCAAGGACACTCACGATGTCCTTGGCCACGCCGTAGCACAGAGCCTTATCGCGGTCAGCACCCTCGGTGGCGTTGAGGTAGGCGCTCGCCGCGTTGACGAGCTCCATGACGGCCGAGATCGCGGTGTTGAACTGGCCGCGGTCAAAGTCCTCGGTGCACTTGGCAATGGTGCGATGGCGCTCGCGATAGAGCTTCATCGCGACCTCGTCGAGCGCGGACTTGTCAAAGGCCACGTTGGCGTCGCCGGACTGGACGAGCTGCCACACGATACGCCAGGCGCGCTTAATAAAGCGGTTAGCGCCCTCGACGGCCTTGGGATCCCAGTCGAAGTCCTTCTCGGGCGGGGCGATAAACAGGATCGCCAGACGCATGGTGTCGGCGCCGTAGGGCTCGATGACCGAGCTCGGGGGCACGACGTTGCCCTTGGACTTGGACATGGTGTCGCCGTTCTCGTCCTTGACCATGCCCTGGCACAGCAGGTTGGTGAAGGGCTCGTCAACGCTCAGCAGGCCCAGGTCGCGCAGCGCCTTGGTAAAGAAACGGCTGTAGAGCAGGTGCAAAATGGCGTGCTCGATGCCACCGATGTAGTTATCGACGGGCATCCAACGATCGGCGGCCTCGCGGGAGAAGGGCAGCTCGGTGTTGTGCGGATCGGTATAGCGCAGGTAATACCAGCTGGAGCAGGTGAAGGTGTCCATGGTATCGGTCTCACGCTTGGCCGGGCGACCGCAGACCGGGCAGGTGGTCTCGTAGAACTCCTTGCACTCGGCGAGGGTCTCGCCGGCACCCAGGTCCAGGTTCTCGGGCAGCGTCACCGGCAGCTGGTCCTCGGGCACGGGCACGATGCCGCAGTGCTCGCAGTGGATGGCCGGGATGGGGTTGCCCCAGTAGCGCTGGCGGCTGATGAGCCAGTCGCGCAGACGGAACTCGACCTTGCGACGGCCGCAGCCCATGGCCTCAAGATCGGCCACGATCGCAGCCTCGCCCTCGGAGTGCTTGCCGCCGCGCATGCCGGTGTACTTGCCGGACTGGACGAGCGTGCCCTCGGCAGCGTGAGCGCAATCCCAGTCGACGGTCTCGGCATGGAAGGTATCAATGGTCTCGCCGCTGGCCTCGACGGCAGCGCGGTCCTCATCGTCCAGGATAATCGGCACAATAGGCAGGTCGTACTTGCGAGCGAACTCAAAGTCGCGCTGGTCGCCGCAGGGGACGGCCATGACGGCGCCGGTGCCGTAGTCGGCAACGACATAGTCGGCAACCCACACGGGGACCTTCTCGCCGTTGACGGGATTCACCACGTAGCGGCCGGTAAAGGCACCATGCTTCTCGAGGGTGCCCTGGGCACGCTCGACGGCAGAGATGTGCTTGGAGTCCTCGACGATCTTGGTGACGGCCTCCTCGTACTCCGTGCCCTCGACGAGCTCGTGCAGGCGCGCGTACTCGGGAGCCAGGACAAAGAAGGAGACACCGAAGAGCGTGTCGGCTCGCGTGGTGAAGACGGTGATCTTACCATCGTCGCCCTCGATGGGCTCGCCATCCTTGTCGCACAGGGTAAAGTCGACCTCGGCGCCCTCGGAGCGGCCGATCCAGTTGGCCTGCATCTGCTTGACGCGCTCGGGCCAGCCGGGGAGCTTCTCCAGATCGTCGAGCAGCTCCTGGGAGTACTCGGTAATCTTGAAGTACCACTGCTCCAGGTCGCGCTTCTCGGGCTCGGTGCCGCAGCGCCAGCACTTGCCCTCGGTGACCTGCTCGTTGGCCAGAACGGTCTTGCAGGTGGGACACCAGTTGACCGGGTTCTTCTTGCGGTAGACCAGGCCCTTTTCCCACATCTTCTCAAAGATCCACTGACCCCAGCGGTAGTAGTCGGGGCTGCAGGTCTTGACCATGCGATCCAGATCGTAGGAGAAGCCCATGCGCTTCATCGTGGCGAGCGCCTGGTCCATGTTCTTATACGTCCAGGCGGCAGCCTGCGTATTGTGCTTGATGGCGGCGTTCTCGGCAGGCAGGCCAAAGGCGTCAAAGCCGATGGGATGCAGCACGTCAAAGCCGCGCATGCGGGCCTGACGGGCCATGGCATCGCCGATGGTATAGTTGCGAGCGTGGCCCATGTGCAGGTCGCCCGACGGATACGGGAACATCTCGAGCACATACTTTTTGGGCTTGCTGTCGTCGGTGTCGACGGCAAAGAGGTTGGAGTCCTCCCAGGCCTTCATCCACCGGGACTCAATGGCCTGCGCGTCGTAGGCAGGGATCTCGTCCTTATGATCTGTGCAATCGCACATATCAGCTCCTTTAATCTTAGCTGGGGTCGGTCGGCTTGGCTTTATTCGCTACTGCGGACAGTCCTGCGCAAGACGAAGAGCACATTAAGTGCTCTTCTTTGCGTGCGGAACTTGTAGCGAACAAAGCCAAGCCGACCGACCCTAAGGTTAACTTGACTGATGATAGCAAATACAACAAGCGAGATGCCTGCAACTTGCAGGCATCTCGCTTTATCTAAATAACGTGGCTGAGAATCAACCTTTGATATGCAGCTCTTACCTTATCGATAGGAAACGCTCTGCTGAGAATCCTTCACGACTACGTCGTGGGCGCCGCCTTCGACGATGGAGGTGGAGCTGACCAGCGTTAGGCGTGCCTTTTCCTGGAGCTCGGGAATCGAGAGGGCACCGCAGTTGCACATCGTGGACTTAACTTTGTAGAGCGTGCCGCCCACGCCGTCCTTGAGGGATCCGGCGTACGGGACGTAGGAGTCGACGCCTTCGACGAAGCTGAGCTTCGCGGCGCCGCCCAGGTCGTAGCGCTGCCAGTTGCGGGCACGCGCAGAACCCTCGCCCCAGTACTCCTTCATGTACTGACCGTTGACGTTGACGCGCTCGGTCGGGCTCTCGTCGAAGCGAGCGAAGTAGCGGCCCAGCATCATAAAGTCGGCACCCATGGCAAGGGCGAGCGTCATGTGGTAGTCGTAGACGATACCGCCGTCGGAGCACACGGGCACGTAGACGCCGGTCTCCTCGTAGTACTCGTCGCGAGCGCGGCAAACGTCGATCAGCGCGGTAGCCTGGCCACGGCCGATGCCCTTGGTCTCGCGGGTAATGCAGATGGAACCGCCGCCGATACCGACCTTGATGAAGTCGGCACCGCAGTCGGCCAGGAAGCGGAAGCCCTCGGCGTCGACGACGTTACCGGCACCGACCTTGACGTCCTCGCCGTAGTTGGCGCGAATCCACTCGATGGTGCGCTTCTGCCACTCACTGAAGCCCTCGGAGGAGTCGATGCACAGGACATCGGCGCCAGCCTCGATGAGCAGCGGCACGCGCTCGGCATAGTCGCGGGTGTTAATACCGGCGCCGACCATATAGCGCTTGTCGTTATCGAGCAGCTCGTTGGGATTGGTCTTGTGGCTGTCGTAGTCCTTGCGGAAGACGATGCCCATGAGGTGATCGTTGTCGTCGACAATGGGCAGAGCGTTGAGCTTGTTGTCCCAGATGACGTCGTTGGCAACCTTGAGGCTGATGTTCTTGTCGCCCACGATGAGCTGCTCGCGCGGGGTCATGAACTCGGAGACCTTCTTCTGGTGGTCATCGCGGCTGGGGCGATAGTCACGGCTGGTGACGATGCCCAGGAGCTTGCCCTTGGGAGTGCCATCGTCGGTGACCGGCATGGTGGAGTGGCCGGTCTTCTCCTTGAGCTCGATGACCTGCTCCATGGTCATGTCGGGGGTCAGCGTGGAATCGGACTGAACGAAACCAGCCTTGTGATCCTTAACGGCCTTAACCATAGCAGCCTCGGACTCAGGGGTCTGAGAACCGTAAATGAAGGACAGGCCACCCTCGGTAGCGAGCGCGACACCCATGTCGACGCCCGAGACGGACTGCATAATGGCGGAAACCATGGGGATGTTCAGGGTGATTGCCGGCTTCTCACCGCGCTTGAAGCGGGTTAGCGGCGTCTTAAGAGAGACGTTGTTAGGGATGCACTGCGAGGACGAATAGCCAGGGACCAGCAGATACTCCGAAAACGTGTGGGACTCACCGGGAAAGAACGTAGCCATGTTTCTCCTTTTTCCATGCGACCGGTCGGCTGCAGGCCTCGTAGGACCCAGCCCAACCTTGGGCGCCCAATACTGGGGAAGTATCTTAACGCACTTTGACTGCTACAATGCATGATTTAAGAAGAGCACACGAGGGTTTGACGCAGGCTTTGCGTTTGCCCAGCAAACACTTTAGCGGAGAGACGTGGAGCTTATGAAGTACAAGACGACGGCAAAGTTGGTCATTCAAGCGTGCGTCAAAGACCTGCCGGGCGTGTTTGGTCATGGCTGCGTCTTGCTGCTGCAGGGTATTGCCCGGGAGCACTCGCTCAACCGCGCCGCCAAAAGCATGGGCATGGCGTATTCCAAGGCATGGCGCATCGTAAACGAGGCCGAAGGCCAGCTGGGCTGCAAGCTCATCGAGCGCGACGGCGCCCGCGGATCCACGCTCACCCCCGCCGGCGAGCGAGCCATAGCGGTCTACGAGGAGCTGCAGACCGACATCAACAACGTCATCGCCTCAAAAGCCGACGACCTCATCGCCAGCATCAAAGAGTAGCTAACTTGCGAAGGGCGTTGTCTAGGGTGGACGCTACAACCAGGGGATCGTCGGTACCGGCGAAGAGGCGGATGGCGCTCCCCCGCTTACCGCGCGGGGCCGAAAGGCGCGTTGTTGAGCCGCCGGCGGGCGACGTGCTGAACTCCCCCGGCAATGTGTTGAACAGCTCACCCGCACTTCGCTCGATAAGGTCAAACTCAACCGCCGGGCCAAAGCCGTGCTCGAGGATTCCCGTTGCAACCGCATGATCGGGATGCGAACCCAGCCCAGGATAGCGAACGTTACACACCATCTCGTTAGCAGCCAGATACTCGGCCAGCGCACGGGCGCGATCGAAGTGCGCCTGCATGCGAGCATCGAGCGAGGACAGCCCGCGTTCTAGCACGTCGGTCTCCTCGGCAGACAGGCCAAGCACAGACGCACCGCAGTCCGCAAGCAACGCGTGTGCGCACTCTGCGGCGGCATCCACGCGATGGCGCTTGAGCTGCGAGCGCGCCACCGAGACGGCGACGAGCTTGCGCGGAGCTTCGCCGGCACACACACGGTCGAGTGCCTCGAGCGACAGGACGGCACCCAAACGCAGCGGATCGCACCCAAAGACGCTTGCCACGGTGTTATCCACCACAAGCAGCGCACGGGCCTCACGCGCCGCCCGACCCAGCGCACGCAGATCGGGCACGCGCAGACCAAACCCGCCGATGGAGTTGACGAACCACCACAGGTGCGGACCCTCGGCATCAAACGAAGCATCCAAGCCCTCGGACGCGGCGGTAAACGCCGCAACCGACGGCTCCCCCACGAGCACAACGTCGCAGGCATCAAAGCCGCGCGCAAACGCATCGGCAAAGTCGTCCGCAAAGGCCACCAGGCGGTCACCAGGACGCACAATCCCCAACAGAGACAGCGCCGCCGGCACATGCGAGGCCGCATCAAGACGCGCCTCACGCGCACCAGCCCTTATAGCCCAGGCCTCTTCTAGCTGTTGCACGTCCACGCGGCACCATCCCTTACATAAAACCAAACCAAGACCAGCCCACCCAGGTCGAGAAAACGTCAGCGCAAGCAGCGTCGAGCGGTCCGGCGTTCGTTAGAACGCCGGAACAAAATTAGCCGTGATATTCGCCGTTGTATTGGATCAACGTTAGATCTTCCACGCCATCGAGCGCGCGGATGGCGTCGGCATAGGGCATGTCCACGCCATCTGAGAACACCTCGACGGCCATCTCGACCTTGTCGCCGCGCATCGTCTTGGACTTGACGGAAAACTTGGTGCGCCCAAATGCACGCACGATATCGTCGCCGGTGGTCTGACCCGTGTAGTGGATGACCATCATGTACACGCGCGCCTTGTCCTGGTGGCTCGCAAAGCCGGCAATCATCACCACGATCACCACCGCCGTGAGCCCCACGAGCGCATACATACCGGCTCCCGCCGTAATGCCTGTGGTAATGGACCAAAACAGATACAACAGGTCGAGCGGGTCCTTGACCGCCGTGCGGTAGCGGACAATAGACAGAGCACCGACCATACCGAGCGAGATGACCACATTCGTCGAGATCGCGAGCGTGACCATGCAGGTGAGCACACACATGCCCACGAGCGTCACGGCAAAACTGCGCGAATAGACCACGCCGGTAAAAAAGCGCTTGTACACGTAATAGATCAGGATGCCCATGGCGAGCGCCACGAGCAGCGACAGGCCAATCTTGGCAGGGTCGACCTGACCGAACGCCTCCAAGACGGAGTTCTTAAAAAAGTCCCTGGTGCTCATGGTTTAAATATCCCCTCGGTTCCCAAAATCCGATTCCCAGTAGTTAAAACCGCGCAGGTAGGCGGTCTTGTCATAACACAGGCAGTACTTTGAGACCGCCGTGAGTTCGGCCGCACCCGGCGGCACCATATCGCGCGCCAGCTGCGGACAAAACTCGGTAAACTTGACCTCCATCACCAGCTTGCCGGGCTCCAGCACGGGCAGCGCGGGCAACGTCGCGTCAAAGATGTCAAAGCTCCCCACCGCCGCACGCACGTTGCTATCAAAGGTAATGCGCACGGTGCCCTCGTCCATCACCCACGGCTCGCGCTCGTAGTCCACGATGGTCCGCGGGCGCATCATATTACAGATGCACTCGATGTAGAACTCGCGACAGAGCGGATAGGGGCTCCTCAGCAAAAAGTCGTAGTCGCCGGCCAGGATCTGCTCAAACTCGCCACGCGTAAGTGGCGCGTCCTCCTTGTAGATCCAGCTACCGTACTTCTTTTTTCGCTCGAGCTTAATCACCTTGTCGCTGCCGTTATAGATGCGCACGCGATACTTTTTGCGCATGAGAATGCCAGCGTCTTTTTCCTCGTAGGCCGAGTTGTAGTAGTCGTCAAAGTACAGGCTGCGAATGGTGTAACCGCCCGCCCGCGCATGCTTGTCCAGCTTAAATACCGGCGCCATGCGACAGGCAAGCGCGGCGTGTTCGCCCTCGTTAATGAGATATTTGAGCTCGTGGCGGTAACGCTCCTGCGTGGTTCGCGCAGACGGAGCCGCCAAGCGCTCAAGCAGCGCGCTAGCCCTCCTCATACGTGTCCTCCACGACCTTACCGCCGTCTTGCACGTAAAAACACTTCATGCCGTAGTGCTTGCCGTCGTCGGTCACATAGTAGTCAAACGCATCTTGCGTATAACCGTCGGAGTTGGTGGCACGCACGCGCACAAAATACTGGCCGGCATCGGGCGCATCGCAGGTCACCTCGGGAAGCAGCACGTCCTCGGCCTTAAAGACCACGTCGCTTATGGCATAGTCGCGCGCAAGCTCTACGGTGTAGCGAATGTCGCGCGCCTCAAAGTCGTAGGACGCATCCCAGTTAATGCGCAGCTTACCGTTATCGATCTGCGGCACGCCGATGTAGAACGGCATGGGCTTTTTAAAACTATCGCGAAAGCTCTTGTAGTTCTCCTCGATCTCGGAGGGAATCGCCGCGGCGATCTGCTCGTATTGGTCCTTGGTGACAGGCAGATTGTCGATATCGGGCGAAGCAAAGACCAGAGATTCAGTCACCTCGCGGTAGTGCTTGATCATCTTGGCCAGGCGAGTCTCGGTCAAATACGAGCGCAAGTCCTTGACGGCACGGTCGAGTTCGCTGCGGAACGACTTGCTGCGCAACGCGCGGTTAAACAGCACGTTGCCCCAGTAGTTGCTTGCACCGCGCTCCCAGCTCGCGTAGTCCGAAAACCCGGTAAGAGAAAGCTCCAGCTTACGCAGCATGCCGTCGTTATCCCAATCCAGGATGTACCAAATCTTGGAGTTAAGCGGGCTGTACAGATAGCAGTTACGGTTCTGCGTATCGCAGTTGCCCGTCAGAATCTGAAACGCCATCCAATAGACCAGGTTCTCGGTATCAAAGTAGGTGTCGAGCACGTCATCGATCTTTTGCGATTCGTCGTTGAGCGCATCGAGCATCTCGATGAGCTTGGTGTGGTCCGTATCGCCCTTAATCTCGAGCATGCCTTCAAAGCTTGCCTGGTTGTAGTCGGGATCATCGGCAAGCTTAATGGTGTCCTCATAGCGATGGAAATCAAAGCTGTTCACCTTGTACAGGTGCCCGCTCTTATCCAGGCCATGTGCCTTAAGCGCCGTCTTGTTGAGCTGCTCCACCTGCGTAAACAGGCCGTAGTCCTCAAAGGTATCGTTGGACTTTTCGGTCTGGTCGCACACCCACAGATGCACAAACTGCGTGCGCAGGCCCATCATCTGGGGAATCCCGCGGATAAGGTCATAGGCCATCTTGTTGCGAAAACGCATACCCTCGCCCATGTGCTTGTTGAGCGCAATCGCACGCTGCTGGCGCCAGGTACCTTTTCCTTTTTTGAGCTCCACCTTGTAATTCTTTTGCGTGTAGGAGCTCGATGTCTGGCCGCGCACCTGCACGGTGGCATTGGGCGCTTCCTCGCCATAGCCAACCTCGCCGGCCACCGGGCCGTCTTCGTCGCCCGCCTGCAGCAGGCCCATAACCTGATAGCGCGTCACGCCCATGTCGGCATAGTCATACACCGAGTACGTATTGATCTCGGCCCAGCTGTGGTCGGTGTTCTCGGAGCTGTTACCGCGCGAGACCGTCAGGTACATGGTCACAATGCCCGAGTCGTCGTAGACCTCGTACAGCTCGTCCTTATCGCGCAGATGCTTGGACTGGTCGGAGGCCTCGGCCTTTTTAATCTTGTCCTGCTTTTTGACCTTTTTAGTCGAGGATTCGTCCTGAGACGAGCAGCCCGAAAGCAACAGCGCGCCGGCAGCCGCCTCGATCAGGCAGCGGCGAGACATCAACTTATCGATCATCAGAACCTCCCCAATGGTTGCGATACACGCGAACTACTGCGCGCTCAAACGCGCCGTGCGGCACGCCCTTATGGCGACGTTCCTCATAGCGCTGTTCGGCACGGTCGAGCATGCGGCCCAGCTGTGTAAAGCGACCCGTTTTGTCTGTCGCCACAATAGGCTGCTGACTCAGGATACGATACGGCAAGTTGGCGGTATAGGTATCGAGCCGCAGCAGCGCCACGATAAAAAACACCGCTGCACCCAACAAAAAGCCAAAGCCGTAAAACTGCTGCGGCAAAAGCAAAGAAACGGCAGTCGCCAGCCCGGCCACACCGGCAAACAGCCCCGAGGCTAGCACGGCCCCCTTGTAGTCGGTAAAGTACAGCAAGATGAGCAACACCGTATTGCCCACGGCATACAGGCCGTAGCCCACGCACAGCGTGCGAAAATACCCGTGCATCAGGTTGTTAAAGCCCAACGGTAGGGCCGACAGCACCGTGGTCTCGAGCGAAATGACCGCCGCCGTCACAAACAGCTGCTTGAGCGCACAAAACCGTAGTTCTCTGTTGAGCGTGGCAAGCATTTCCTCCTCGGCCACCACAATGTCGCCCACCACGCCACCGTCGTTGAACAGGCTGTAGTAGTCGCGGTAGCGCGGATAGAAGTTGACCTCGACCGAGACCACAAAGTTGACGGTCGTGACCAGGATCGTCAAAAACGCAATGAGCGCTGGCACATCGTAGTAGGGCGCACCATAAAACAAGCCCTTGACCTGCACGCCAATGGGACCGGCCCAAATAATCACCAGGTGCGCAAAGAGTCCCAGATTGGTTAACAGGCCCGTGAGCGCCAGCGGCATAAACTGATCGAGCCACTGCAGAAAGGGCCAGGGGCTGCGGTCGCTCTGAGGAAAATACCGGTACAGCAGTACCACGTCCCAGGCGAGCATGACGCCGTAGCCCAGAGCAATTGATGTCAACAGGCCCTCGACCGGCGGCAGTCCCAGCGCCAGCGCGGTCAGGGCGCACAGGCACGCCACGCCAATGGCAGCCGCAAAGCTGCACAGGATGCCGCGGTAATCCTTGATGGCCGTGAGGTAACTCATGCCGTTCCAGTTGACGATCATAATGTTGAACAGCCACAGGCATAGCAGCCCCTGCAGCAGCGTGGTGCCCGAGAACAGCAGAAAGACGCCGTAGAGCACCGTGCCCGCAACGAGCATGATGGCGTTGGATCCCCAAAACGAAGGCAGTATCTCATCCTCGCGCTCGGCAAACAACATATCGGCCAAAAAGCGCGTGACCGGCATGGAGAAAAAGCTCGTGAGCAAAAGCGAGGCCAGCAGTGTGTAGGTCACCATGCACACCAGCAGATCCTGGTTGGCACGCCCTACGCCCCACAGACCGCACAGCACCAAGATACCCACCTGGAGCAGCACGCCCAACAGCATGGGACCCGTGCACACAATGCCGGCGTAGCCGTAAGCGCGCATCGTGGCAAAAAGGCCCTTGCGCCTAAACAGGCGCTTGAGCTCAAAACCAATTCCGGCCACCGGCTACTCCCCCTCTCTGGGCAGGTCAAACGCACGCGCCGTCTCGTCGTACAGCGCGTGATAGTTGGCGAGCATCTGCTCGTGCAAAAAGTACGTGGCAACGCGACGCTGCCCGCGCTCCCCCATCTCAATGCGACGGGCGCGGCTCACGCACATGCGCTCCATGGCATCGGCCAAGCCCTTGCGATACATGGGCGGCGTCACAAAACCCGCCACGCCAAAGTCGTCGGCCGGGGCGCCTTCAAGAAGCTCGCGACAGCAGCCCACCTCAGTCGTCACGCAGGGACGGCGCGCGGCAAGCGACTCCAGCACGCTGAGCGGCTGGCCCTCGGAGATGCTCGTCAAAATGGTAAAGTCGAGCTTTTCCATGTACTCGACCACGTTGACGCGACCGGTAAAGATCAGGTCGCGCACGCCCAGGGTATCGACCAGCGCGTGGCACTCGGCGCCGTACTCTTCGTCGTCCACGCCGCCCATGATGTGCAGACGCACCTTAGGCAGGCGCTCGTGCAGCTCAAAGAAGGCATAGATCATGGTCTTGACGTCCTTGATGGGCGCCAGACGCACTACCGCGCCAATGTCCACCCAGCCGTCATCGGGCTTTAAGGGGATGTCCTTAAAGCGGTCGAACTGGATGCCGTTGGGGATGACCAGGCATTTGTCCGCATCGCAGCCCATATCGATCTGCGTCTTGCGGGCGTTATGGAACAAACTCGTCACACGGAAGGCGCGGCGATAGATCTCCTCCGAAAGCAGGTAGAAAAAGCGAATCCAGCGGTCCTTAAATGACGGCACCACCCAATCGGCGCGAATGATCTCTTCCTCGCGCTCGCGGGTATAGATGCCATGCTCGGTCAGCAGCACCGGCGCATGGTGAACGCTTGAGCCCAGGCAGGCGAGCAGGCCACCGTAGCCGGTCGAGATGGCATGGTACACATCGGCCACCGGCACCTCGCTGCCCAACAGGTAGAGCACGGGCAGCAACATGGAGCGCATGGTATGAAATGCATCGGCAAAGGGCGTGTAGGGATACTCGGCCAGGCACACGTTGCGAAAGATATCCATAAACGTGCGGCTCTGCAAAAACGAGAGCGGATGCACGCGACGGCGGTGGAAGATATCGAATAACACGTCCCAGTCCGGATTGGAGAGCGACACCAGACGGCGTAGCGCCTCGCGCTCACGGTCGTTAAAACTGGCTTCATGTTGCTCGCCCGAAAGCCGCAGGGCATCGTCCAGGAACACCTCGTGCACCTCGACCACGTTGCTGGGCAGCTCGTAGACAAACTTGCCACGGTCGGCAGCATGCGCGCCGATCACCCACAGCACAAACTCGTGCTCGGGCATGGCCGTAATGTAGCCATGCATCCAGGTAGATACGCCGCCGTGCACATAGGGGTAGCAACCCTCGAGTACCAAGCAGATTCTCATTTTTCGCCACCCTCCTTGCGCTCGATCGTCACGGTCTTATCATTTGCCTTGAGCAGATACAGATTGCCCGTAAGGTGCGTCAGTTCGCCACCCGTCACCGCACCCGGCTCGCCATTATTAACGCGGAACATGAGCCACGCCTCGTCGTGGAAATTGCCCAGGCTGAGCGTCCAGGCATCCGCACTGGTATCCACGTTCACCGTAACCGACGAAAAGCGCTGGATGGCACCGGAGCACTCCGACACCGTCTGGTGCCGCAGGTCGGGCGCGGATTTGGTAAGCCACTCCAGGAAGTCGACCAGGCCGCCCTTGTAGACCTCCCAGCCCTCCTTGGCTCCGCGATCGGGGTCCAAAAGGTCGTCCGGGTGCATAAAGTGCGTGCTCACGTAGTGCATGTTGAGCTCGGACACGGCGGCCAGGCGCATATAGGAATCGTCGACCATGCCGCCCGAGACAATGCGCGGCTGCTCCACAATGCCGTCGCTCGCCACGCCAAACTCCTGCACGTACGGCAGG
>CABUCQ010000039.1 GCA_902490095.1 uncultured Collinsella sp. | reverse complement strand
GGATTGGTCAAAATCGTTTGACTATTAGCGGCTAAAATCGCCCGGCGCTAACACCAGATAGGCATAGCCCTTAGTGGCCTTAGCGGCTCTCGACAGAAGATCGTCCTCTATGGTCAAACCAGTCGCGACAAAGCTATCGCCCATAGAGAGCGCTACCTCCACCTGGTTGATAGGCGCCAGATCTTCGGAGAGGGCACGACGCAAGAACGTAAGCGCCTTGCCGTTAATAAGATCCATAACGCCGGCGGGTAAGCCGGCAAAGGCAAGTGCGATATCTACTTATATCGAATAATATCGAGCTGTATAAGCTTGTATAAACTTATCGCGGAAGTATCGAGCTTTCGTAATATGACTTAGTTAGTAGTCCACCATTGCTTTCTTCCAAGCTCATAGCGAAAGAAAGTTCAGGACTTCCTAAACCCATTGCCTTAGACCGAGAAATACTCACTCTCGGCAGATAGGTTTGGTCCCAACCACGGATCGCCATCGAGGAAGAACTCAGGCCAGCGCTGCATAAACAGGGCCTGCTCGCGCTTCCAGCGGCGCAGCTTTTCCTCGTTGGCCTCTTCCCTGCCGCGCGAGGTGAACTCGTAGTGGTACAGCTCGGCATAGGGCGTATAGATGGTGCGGTAGCCCGCCTCCCATACGCACAGGCAAAAGTCAGCGTCGTTAAAGCCGACAGCGAATTCCTCGTTGTAGCCGCCGACCAGCTCAAATACGTCGCGTCGGACCATCTGGCAGGCACCCGTTACGGCGCTGAAGTTGCCCGGGCGCACGGCACGGGCAAGATAGCCCTCGCGCTTAGCCGAAAAGTCCTGGTTGGCATGGGCAAGTGCGCCGCGCACGCCAACCACAATGCCAGCGTGCTGCACCAGATGATCGGCAAAGTAGAGTTTGGCGCCCACCACGCCCGTATCGGAACGCTGCAGATAGCCCATCATCTCTTCAATAAAGCCAGCGCTTATGACCTCGGTATCGTTGTTGAGCAGCAGCAGGTAGTCGCCCCCAGCATGCTCAACGCCAAAGTTAATGATTTTCGAATAATTAAACTCGCCCGGCCAGTACACAACACGTGCGCTACCCCTACCGTCAGACGCAGCGATCACGCGCTCCGGCAGGGTTTCGTAATACGCAAACGTCTCCGGGGCTTCGCTGTTGTTCTCCACCAAGACGATCTCGTAGTTTGTATACGTGGCCTTCTGGGCGATCGACATCACACAGGCATCGAGCGTCTCAACGTGGTCCTTGGTGGGGATCACAATGCTCACCAGCGGCGCAGACTCCGGCAGCGCATAGCGCATGCGGTAGACAAACGGCGTCTCGGTCTCCTCGACCGTTCCGCAAATGCCCAGCGCGTTAAAGTGGCGCTGAAGCGCAAGGCGCCCGGCTTCAATAGCATACGGCTTACTATCGGCAGAACCGTCGGCGGTCGATCCCGGATGCACGCGCCAGTGATACAGCACATGCGCAACGTGCTCAAAGCACGCGCCGGCTGCAAGGCAGCGGAGCGTCAGGTCGTAATCCTGGGCGCCCGCAACGTCTTCTGGGGACATACCAATGTGATCGATGAGCGCCTTCTCCACCATCAGGAAATGCGTCACGCAGTTATGGCTATAGAGCAGATCGACGTTGAGCCGCGTCTTAAAGACCGGCTGGCCCCACTCCCCCGTTTTCTGAAACATATCCTCGTCGCAGAACAAGACCTGGGGGCGCTCGCCCTCGGCCGCCTTATTCAGCGCGGAAACATACTGGAATAACGCGTCCGGCTCCAGAATGTCATCGTGGTCCAAGAACGCGATGTAGTCGCCCATCGCTTGCTCAATACCTGCGTTGGTGTTGACCACAATGCCGCCGTTGCCAGGCAGCTGAATACGACAAACCCGCTCGTCATTGGCGGCAGCCGCAAGATTGGCCACCGCATCCCATTCGGGCGAGGCGTCCATAAGCAGCAATTCCCAGTTGTCATAGCTCTGGGCTAGCACCGAGTCCAGCAGCTCGCGCAGGTAGACCCGATCAGTCTTGTAGCACGGCACCACAATGCTCACGAGCGGTCTATAGGCAAAGGCCGCCGAAGCGACACGCTGGCACGCCAAATCGCCCGGCTTTGCGCGATGTTGCTCAAACCAACGTCGATAAGCTGCGTCGTCTGCACGCGCGTCCTTCATGCGGTTCCAGCTGTCATCGAACATGCCGTTGTACAGGCGACCATCCATGGCGCAAAACCCGCTTTGGATCCGCTCTGTGGGATCGTTCACGATCGCGACAAAATCTCGTATATCCTGAGGCATCTCAACACTCAGATACGTTTTATTGACGCGGCAACCGTTGCGCTGGGGAACATCGACCTGCGATTCAAACACATGCACGGTGACATCGATGGCATTCATATGCGTATCAAAGATCTGGAGCTCAGGTGCGCACTGGGGGTCTCCAGCCCAGGTAACCTCATAGCGCCACACCGCGCCGGCGTCTGCCGGCAAATAGCGAATGGCATCGATCTCGTAGCGACCGCAGCATTCGCCACGCTGCGCATCGCGGATAAGCGCGCACAGCGAAGGCTTTGCTTTGTAGTTAATCTTGGATTCCAGCTTGGCCACGCGGCTATCAAGGCGAATGGAGCCCAACCTTTGGCCATCGGATGCAAAAACGACATCCATCGACGAGTCATCCAAAAACGGAAGCACCAAGACAGCGAGCTCGCGCTCGTAATCGGAAACGGAAGGGCAAAGCGCCAGCACACGGCCATGATCGACCGGGAGCACCAGCGACGGCACACAAGAACCGCTCGTCGTCGCATGGGCAAACGCTTGAGAACCCTCCTGCTCAATAAGCGCAGCGACATCCTGACCGGCAAAACGAAGCAGCACAAACAGACGGCCCTGACTGCGGCAAAGTGCCAAACGCTTGATACTCATCTACACTTCTCGCTTTCCCAGGGCGTTCGCCGCCATGCGCTTGCAGGCACCCAGACGCCCAAACCTCAAGACGTCGTAATCGAACATGAGCTTTTTGCACGCACGGGCATTGGGGGCCTTACTGGTAAGCGCCGCGCGCACCATAGCGGCAACAGACGGGGCACATTGTGCAAGCGCAGCATCGCTACCCACAGCAGAACCGGCAAGCGCTGTGGCAACGGTAGCAAACACCTTGCCGCAGTCCGAACCCAGCAACCTGAGCGCATCGTACAGCACCAGATCGCATAGGAAGTACGCCAGGTCCTCGGCATGCTGGACATCGAGACCGTCGCGCTGCCAGTCAGCCAGCACCGCGGAGTAAATCTTCACGTGCTCCAGCAGACGCATCTCGTCGTCGTAGCGCATGGTGTCCATGAGCGAACCCTTGCGCGCCACGCGGTAGTCATACAGCTTGTTCGAAATAAGCGCGGTCTTGCGCGAGCGACCGTACACGGCAAAATCGAAGACCTGGTCCTCGCCATACTTAACGGTTTCGTCGAACACGATCCCGTTACCCAGCAAAAACTCACGCTTGCAGGCGGTGCGCCATGCAAAGGGGCGAGATGCTTCCTTAAACAGTAGGTCGGAGCTATAGCCTTCAAACGACACATCGCGCGGGCTCAGCACATAGTTAAGCCACGGATACCCCGCCTCCAGCGGATACGGATTCGCACCAAAGGTCAAAACATCACAGCGCTCGCGCTCAAAGGCATCGACGATCACGCGGCATGCATCGGGCGTAAAGCGGTCGTCGGAATCCAAAAACGCGACGATAGGCGCCGTGGACGCAGCGATGCCTGCATTACGCGCACTCGACAGGCCGCCATTGGGCTTATCGACCAGCGTGAAGCGCGCGTCTTTTTCGCAATAGGCGGCCGCAATATCGCGCGAGCCATCCGGCGAGCCATCGTTGACCAGCACGCCCTCCCAATCGGGCATGTCCTGCGCAAGCAGGGAGTCCAGGCACCAGGCCAGGCACAGCTCTACCTTATAGATGGGAACGACAACGGAAATCTTGGGGTTAGCCATAGTCACTCGCTCCTACTGTGCGGCCGGAACGTCATCGGGGTGCGGGTTGTCGCCGTAGGTGCGCTGATACGTCAGCACGCGCCAGACCAGCGACAGGCCGCCAATCTTAAAGTAATGCTTAAACGTATTGAGCTTGCCCGGCTTCTTAAAGTCAAAGCGCGAATCGATATAGGCGCGGGGCGACTTGACCATCAGACGCAAGTCGGTCTCGCCACGCGGATCAAACAGCGACAGGTCAAAGCGACCGGCATCCCAATCGGCCTTGAGCTCGGACGAGGCTTTCTTCCAAAACTGCTCGCGCAGTTCATCGACCAAGCGCTCATCATTCCAACGGTACGTATCGACCTTCATGCGCATTAAAATGCCCTGAAGCTGAGCCTTGAGCTCGGGACGCTCGTCCAAAAAGCGCTGCATCTCGACATACTCGTCGCACACGCAAAACACCTTGTTGGGCGAATTAACGGAGCTCTTCTCGTTATCCTGGCGATAGCACAAAATGGGGTCCGCAATAAACGCGGCACGCTCGGCGCAAGCCCAAACCTTAAAGTTAAAGCCTGCGTCCTGATACGAGGCACCCGGCGTGGGAAGGAACCGAATCTGATTGTCGTTGAGGAACTCGCGCCGATAGATAGCCGACCAAATGGAAGGTTTGCGGTAGAAGATGCCCGGGCGATCGACGGGGCGATACGCGGCGCCCGTCATATGCTCGTCGATAATTCCAAACAGCTCACGGCGCTCGCTGGGCGTGGACCAATACAGGTAAAAGTCGCCCTTAACGACATCGGCATGCTCAGCATCGGCCTTGGCGACCAGCTTTTGGAGCGAATCCTCAAACATAAAGTCGTCGGACTCAAGGATGCCCACGTACTCGCCGCGCGCCATCTCCAGGCCGCGGTTCATCGAGTCGCCGTAGCCGCTGTTGGCCTTGTCGATCATCTTTACACGGGGGTCGCGCTCCATGTACTCGCGGATGATATCTGGCGAACTATCGGTAGAACCGTCGTTGATGCAGATGATCTCGATGTCCTTGAGCGTCTGCGCCACGGCGGAATCGAGGCACTCGCGCAGGTAGCGCTCAACATTGCAGATGGGAACAAGCAGCGAAACTTTAGGGGTATCAGAGTTCTGCAAGAGAACCTCCTGTTGAATAGCGTGTAACAGGGTTATTTTAGCAGCCGAGTTGCGGCGGGCGGCAGCGCTTGGAATTAGAGAAAGCGCTCCAGGCAGGCTTTGAGACCGCGAGTCGAAAGATAGAACAGCGTGGCATCTGCCATCGAAAAGCCCGAGGTCGTCGCAACGAACTTGTGGGCAACACGGCAAACAGCGCCCTTGGCAGGCATATCTGCCCAGTCCGTTCCCAAAAACGTCGCGAGGTCCATGTTGACGCGAGCCGCCACGCGATGGAAGTCATCGGCATCCAAGCGCGCCAGGTCGAACACAATTAGGTCCAAAAACCAAGTTATCAGCTCGCCGGGACACAGGTCCAAAAGACCGTAGGCCGCCCAGCCCTCCAAGACCTCCTCGAGCATCCTCATGTGGGCGTCAAGCTTTTTGGCACGAGCCTCGGCACTGTTGAACTCGTGCGTCGCCGATTCGCTCTCCATCACGTAGTGGTAGAACTTGTCCGGCATGACGACGGTCTTACGGGCAAGCGCATAAGCCGCAAATTGGAAGACGACGTCCTCGCCCAAAGCCAAACCGGGGGCGAAGCGAATGCCTTCGCGATTGAGCAGCTCGCACGAAAAAGCCGCACGGCAGGCATAGGGCTGCGCATTCGAATGGAACAGCAGTTGGGGATCACGGGCGCCGAAGGTACCAGCTTTGGGGCTCATGAGTTGCTGGACGCGCTTGGGGGCAGCATCGGCAGGTTCACAGACGCCGCCAAAAACGGCGGCCTCGGCATCTGCAGACTTCATGGCATGCAGCACGCGCTCGATCGTCTGGGCATCGATGTAATCGTCGGCGTCCACAAAAAAGACGGTCTCGCCCTCGGCGGCATCGATTCCGACATTTCGAGCACACGAGACGCCCGCGTTTTCCTGATCAATCACCAGTACGCGATCGTCGGCCTGCGCGATCTGGCGCAACACGTTCAACGAATCATCAGTCGAACCGTCGTTGACGCAGACAACCTGAATCGAGCGCTCGGACTGGGCCAACAGCGAATCGAGGCATCGCTGAATGGAGCGCGCAGAGTTGTAAACGGGGACGACAATGGTAGCTTTAGGACACGAGGCCTCTCCCATGTCGACCTACCCCCTCAGCGATTCGATGAGGAAGGCAGCGACCACGCCTGGGCCTCCAACCGAGGCGTAATACTTAGCACGCCCCAAGGCACCATCCGTCGCGAAACTCGGATGCTCGTCAACCCAGCCCTCAGGATCTTTGAGGATGGCAGCGAGATTTGCGCGCTTCCACGGCTTGAGGTCGTCAAGCGAAAACTCCCCCGCGTCCAAGGCCGCTTGGAACTCCTTGGCCATCTGAACCAGGAACTCCTTATAGAACTTAGGCGCCAGGCGCACGTAGTTCCACATGTACGAATCGTACTTAATAAGTTGATTGAACTTGAGCATGCGCGCGACGTCATCACTTGCGTGATTGCGAGCGTAATCCTCTCGGATCCAGCGCTCGATCTCGGCATATTCGGCATTGACGCAAAAGACCTTGGCCGAAGAATTGACCGAGGAGTTCTCGTTGTCCTGGCGATACGAAAGTACGGCATCGTGCAGGTAAACGGCCTTGTCGGCGCACGCGATCACCTTAAAGGCAAACGACGTGTCCTGGAAAGAGGCACCCGGGGTCGGCAAGAACTTGATGCCGTTGCGCTCAAGAAAATCGCGACGGTAGACGGCCGACCAAATCGAGGGCTTTTGCTTAAAGAACTGTGTCGTGTCGCTTGGGTGCACCGGTTTGCCGCAGTCTTTGGGCTTAAACATCTCGTGCAGCGAGCGGCGCTCCTCGGGCTTGGACCAGTAGAAGTCAAAGTTCGCCTTCGCAAAGTCGGCATTGCAGCCCTCGGCCGCCGACACAAGCTTCTCCAGCGCGTCGGGCGCCATAAAGTCATCGGACTCCAAGATACCCACGTACTCGCCGCGTGCCATCTCCAGGCCGCGGTTCATCGAGTCGCCGTAGCCGCTGTTGGCCTTGTCGATCATCTTCACACGTGCGTCGCGCTCCATGTACTCGCGGATAATCACCGGCGAGTTGTCGGTCGACCCGTCGTTAATGCAAATGATCTCAATATCCTTGAGCGTCTGCACCAGGGCGGAATCGAGGCACTCGCGCAGGTAGCGCTGAACATTGTAAATGGGAATAAGCAGCGACAGAACAGGGCTGCCAGAGGCGTTAGTAGACAAATGTGCTCCTTAGGAAATACCTGTCGTTTCATGGTATCAAAGGGTCAGCGCGCCAGCGGGCGTTTATATAATCTATGGAGCCCGCAGAGGCAAACCAATAAGAAAGGACGTCATGCAGCCCAAAGCCGCACGCAACATACCCACCGAAGCGCTGCGTTTGGTCGCGGTCGCCGGCATCGCGGTGTTCCACACCTTTCAGTGGACCTTCCAAGCCGTCTGCGTCGGCGCCGTGGAATATGCCCCACTTGCGATGTTCCCCTATTCCGGCGTACTCGGTTTTATTAACTTGCTTGGCTGCTGGGCCAACGAGGTCTTCTTTATGATCTCGGGCTATTTTCTCATCGCTTCGGCCGCGCGTGCTTGGGACGGTGGAGCAACGTGGAAGTCGCAAATGCAACGGACGGCGCAGCGCCTTGGCAAGGTCATTATGCCCACTGCGTTTTATTGCCTCGTGGCGCTCGCGTGGTCCACGGTCGTCTCACCCATTCCCGATGTTACCCTCAATACGCACTATTGGTACACGCTTGGGCTTGAGTTTATCTGGGTCTATGCCGCCACAGTTTTCATGGCGCCATGGTTTGGACTGGCCAAGAGCCGACTCTCCCAGAAAACCTACACGACGACGGTCATCGCCGTTGGAATCCTCGTATTCGTTGTTAACGGGTATTTGGCCGCCATGAGTGCGACAAGCGCCGGCGAGTTTTCTTGGCTCCAAAAGCTCATGAGCGCTACCACGTACGTAGTCGCGTTTTTGATCGGCGGACTGCTCCGCGACGTAACCGACGCCATGGATTCGGACAGGGCGGGCGCCTTGGGCATGCGCTCGCTCGTAACGGTTTTGGCGCTCGCCACCATCCTGGAAGGAGCACTCTCCTTCACCGGCAACCTCACGGCGATGGCAGTCCTCTCCTACAAATCAACCTCGTTGATCTCGTTTGCCCTCGCTGCCGCCTCTCTGCTCTTTGCGGCGACCCGGCGCAGGGCCTCAGGCAATCCACGGACCGCAGGTGTCATCGTCACCTTATCGACCGCCACGCTTGGTTTCTATGTGATGCAGTCGCTCACCAGTAGCCTGTGGCGTCCCGTCTTCAATACGTTGCTCGCAAACATACTGATCAGCCAAAACAGCCCGGCAGCTATATGTATCGTCACGGGTATCGTCATTAGCATCGTCTTTGCTCTGGCACTTCTCATCATCGATGCAACTAGAAGTCTTATTGAACGCAAGCTCAAGAGGCAATAGACACGCTGCCGTCAGACGCTAAAGCCGCTACAGCCGTGGCAGGTTCCTGCGTTTTATTCAAAGCTTGCCGCCAAGGTGCGCCGAGCCTTTACAATAGGACAGTCCCAAGGACGTATTCGATAGCTTCCGTGCAGCGCATGCGCGCCGCGCGTGAAAGGATATATTGCCCCATGCCTTCAACCCTTCCCGCTCCCATCGATAAGCTCGCCATCGTCGTCGTTACGTACAAGCGCCAGGAACTCCTGGCCAACTTGTTCGACTCCATGACCGAGCTTACGGCAGCGCCCTGGCGCATCGTGATCGTCGATAACGAGAATTCGCGTGAGACCGAGGCCATGTGCACCGCATTCAACGAGCGCCTGGCCAACCTGTGGGGCACCGACATCGAACAGCCCGACGCGAAGGGCGGCACCGACCGCGTCATCTACGCACCACAGCTCGAAAACGGCGGCGGTGCAGGTGGCTTCTCCGCCGGCACCAAATGCGCCTACGACCTGGGCGCCCAGTGGTTCTGGGTGATGGACGACGACGTGCTCGTCATCCCCGAAGGCATCGAGCGTCTTGCCAAGTGGACCGACCGCTACGATGTCATCCAGGGTTCGCGCCTGGACTTTGACGGCGGCGCCTTCTTTTGGCAGTACCAGCTCATCCTTTCGCTTGGTATCCCCAACCCCATCGCTAAGTGGGACCTGGGCCCCAAGGGCTACCGCGCCATGAACCAGTTGTGCTTTGAAGGCGGCCTGTTCTCGCGCCGCGTGGTCGACAAGATCGGCCTGCCGGATGCGCGATTCTTCATCTACGGCGACGATGCCTGCTACGGCTACGTGGCCAGCCAGCACTTCCCCGCCGCCGTTGTTGCCGACGTGGTGCTCAAGCGTGCCCGCGCTGTCTCTAACTGGGATATCGCCGGCAAGCGCCAGCTCAACTCTACGAGCGACACCAACCGCTACTACATCATGCGCAACCGAGGCTTCCTCGCTCGCTATATGCAGATCTACGGTGACTACCACCCCATGCTGTTCCGCCTGGGCAATGCCGCGACCTTCTGCAAGGAATTCATTCGCCTGGCTGCGGTCGATAAGTGCTTTAAGACCGGTATTCCGGCGCTGCGCCGTGGCATGAAAGACGCCCGCAAGATCATCAAGGATCCCAACTGGAAGCCCATGCCGCCCATGAAGGACGCGGAACAGTAAAGGGCTTTCGCCCGCCGCTACAGACGTTGGCACACCACGGACGCACGCTGCCCATCAAAACCGAACCCCCAGCGCATGCGACCCACGCCGGGTCGCGGCACACGGATTTCGTCGATGCCGTCGCGCTCTATGTCGAGCAGCGCCTGCACGGCCAGCAATTCCAGGCCCAGCGCATCCACACCGGGGTCATACATCATGTTGATCGTTATCAGCGGACGTTCATCGAGCATACCGATCGTATCGGCTATGTCGAACACGGCGCCCGTAGGAAAAACCTGGATGTCGCAGCGACCCGCGCCACACTTTCGCCTCGAGGCAGGATTGGCATAGCCCGGCAAGCCAAAGCAGAGCCCCTGCAAGAGCAGATGATATGGCAGTGGCGCATCTGGGTCGGTCGCACCGATTCCCGCATCTCCTAAGATGCGGCTTAGCGCCCGCCTCACGGTATCCTCGTTCCCATGGCACAGCCCGTCGCGAAACGCATCGACGTCTCGAATGTCTTCTGCAGCACACTCAAACCACTCAATAATCACTAGACGCAAGGTCTGGCGAAGCTCGTTATTGGGCAATCGCAAAGCACGGAGGCGATCGCCATGCTCCAGCTCCTCAGTCATATCCGTCGTGAGAAAACCGGACAGATACAGCGCTGTCCACATGCCATCGTCAGGCGAGACATCTGGCTCTGCAGTGCCCAAACAAAGCGGGACCTCAGCGCACCCATGGGCCTCGAGCAAATCGAACAAGACCGAAAGGCGGTCGAGATTCCACCCGGCAACTACCCTACTCAGACAATCGGCATATCCATACAGATCGGCACGCACAGGCGCCGTGCAGCCTCGGCCCAGAAAACCGATCACACGCTCTGGACTCGAGCAATAGGCCCTGCCAAACCGATATCCCTCGAGCCATTCACGCGCATCATCCAGGTATTCCTCGCGCCCAGCATGATTCAACAGAGCCTCGACCTCGGCATCCGAAAAACCGAACCAACGGTCACACCACGCCGACAGCGGCGTCGTCAGACAATACGAGCAGCCGCGCGAAGAAAGCGCCGCTTCGGCGGGACCGGAACACTCCCCCATCAGACACGTCAGCCGCAACGAATCGCGCGCAGTGGCAATGGCGTCAAACAGCGCACGGTCAAGTAGTTCTGCCGGATCGGCGTCGGAAGCGTTCCTCGCGCTCGCACGGCGAGACCACGCCGCATCGTACCCATCAACGAGCAATACAACCTGCTCATCGCAGGCAATCTCCAGCAGCTCTATGAGCACACCGAGCACCGAGTCAACCTCGTCCGCGCTCGCCACGCCACGCGCGACACGTTCGATGTGACGCACCTTATCTCGAGCTAAATCCGGAGCCTCCAAGAGCGCCAACAAGCGAGCGCACTCGCCCGAAAGGGCATCGCGCACGACGCCGGCAACAGCGGGGCCACGCCTCCCAGCGCCAGAAAAGTCCAGCGATATCACCGGATAGCAAGCATACTCATCCCGATAGCGCCCGCCGTTCGCATCCCAAATCTGAGCATCGGCAAACAAACGCTGACCAGAGCGACCGACCGCTGGACGCTCCAGAAAAGCCCTGAGCATCGACAAGTTCATGCTCTTGCCAAAACCCTCGGGTCGACAGCACACCACAACGGACGCGTCGCAGTCCAACACATCGGCAATAAACATGGTCTTGTCAACCAGCATGCAACGACCAATGGCATCGGCAAAATCATGCACACCGACCGGCAAAACCGCATCATCGACATGGTTGACAAGCCGTACGCCAAAAGTATCGGCACTGTTGCAATACTCCTGTTCAGACACCGTAACTTCTCCCTAAAACGCAGCACGAAGCCCATTGTAGCGAGCAGTTCAAGTGCAACGCTGGATCCGTGCAAAGGCATCGGGCAACGGTAGGAACAAAGGCCTTGAGGGGGCATAACAAATCGTTGTGCAACAAAATGGGGCCCGATGCAACTGCACCGGCCCCCATTGCGAATCTTTAGTTGTCGGGCAACCGAAAGGGACTACTCCTCGGAGTCGTTCTGCCCAGCAGCCTTCTTTTGCTGATCGAGCTTATGCTTGCCACTCACAATAGACGTGGCACCCAGCGTGGCCAAGCTTGCACTGGCAAGGCTCGCCATCACAATCAGATCGCCCGTCTTGGGCATATTGCCGCCAGATGACTTGGTAGTTGTAGTCGTCGTGGTTGTAGTGGTCACCGCCTTGGAGTCATTTTGCTCTTGACTCTTGTTGTCGGTGTTGCCCTTACCGCCGTCCTCGCCCTGCTGCTTTCCGTCCTCGGTCTTGTCCTTGCTCTCGTCCTTCTTCTCAGATTCAGACTTCTTATCCTCGTCCTTCTTCTGAGCGGATTTGTCGTCCTTCTCCTCAGAGCTAGAACCCTTATCAGATTCGGTCTTCTCGGAAGCCTTGTCCTTGGAGTCGCCCTTTGCGGCCTCGGTCTTTTCCGTGGAAACCTGATCAGAGTTGTCCTTGTTCTGGGTCGAGCCATTATTGACGCCAGCCATCAGCGAAGAGCCCAGCGTAGAACCGAGTTGCACGGAGAAAGAAGGCTTCTTGTCCGGCGAAGCAACAGGGGCGTCCGGCGCCTTATTCGAGTCGTCCTTGGAAGCATCGGAATCAGGGGCTGCGTCAGAGCCGGAGCCGCTGTTAGAGCCGGTGTCAACGGACGAATCGCTCGAGCCGGTAGATGAGTTAGAGGCGTCAGCGTCGGTCGAACCAGAAGCGGCGCTGTCCGTATTGCCGGCAGAGCTTGAAGACGAACCGCCCGCAGCAGAGCCGTTCGAATCGGAGCCGTTCGAGGTAGAGCCGTCGTTGGTAGTGCCACCAGCAGAGCCATTACCGTCAGCATCGGTCGAGGGCGCATCCATCCTGTCATCGTTGGGATCGTTACTCGAGTCGTCATTCGAATCAGGTGTCGGCGAGGGCGCCGGCGTGGGCTCGGGCTGCACGGGCGTCGCAGCGGCTGTCTCGTCCTCGGCGATATAAGCCAAGCAGTCCTTCAGCTCATTCTTATAACGATTCTTCCAGCCCTCATGATACTGAGGCTGACTCGAAAACTTAGTGGCGACATTGTTGACCACACTATTGGAGAGCGCCGTCACAAACTCGCGGTCGGACATATCGTTGGAAAGATTCGCCCAGCGGAAGAAGTCTCTGCAGCCACCGGTACCGCACATGTTGGTGATGCTCCACACCATGCCCTTGACGCAATCGGCGCGGCCCGAAATATCAATGCCCAGGCCGCTCTTGAGCCACGCCTCGGTCACCGCATAGTACGAGTTGTACGCATAGGCATCTTGAAGTGCTGAAAACTCAACAGGATCGGTGTTGTACGCACCTTGGAAGGCATCCTGCGCGATATGGCCCAGCTCGGTGAGCTGGCCGTTCTCGTACATGGCATTGCTCGTGTTGGAAATCTCGCTGCCGCGATCAATCGTATCCTTGAGCATGCAGTATTTTTCGGGGTTGTAGTTGTAGGCCTGCTTCATAAACGGGATGAGCGACCAACGACGGTCGAACTGGTAGTAGCCCAGTGCGTTATAGCCGTCACCATACGAAAATCCCTGGTTGTAATTACCATGGCTCTCGTACTTGGTGAAGTACTTCATCTCAGGAGTCACGTTGACAAACGAAACGCCCTGGACCGACCTCAGCACGCCCGAGAAGGACTGCTGGGTGTAGAGACCCTTATCGATATCGGTGGCATCCGAGGCAACGCCCGGCGTGGGCTCCTCGGCAGCGGCGGGTGCCGGCGCGGAAACGGCGCCAAACGAAAGCGCCAACGTCAGGCCCGCAACAATAGCAGAATGCTTGGGCTGCATAAGATCCTCCCTGCATTGGTGTAGTTAAAGTTCAGTTTGCAAAGATAAAAATAAGTATTGCAGCTCGCCCGTTGTTGCACAACAACCCCTCGGTAAACGGCAACAACCCTCCGCGAAATCTTAAGGAATTAGACAAACTGGTCGTCGGGCGCCAACAGAAGCTCGCCGTAACGTTTCGTCAGCCCGTCTCTCAACTGACAGAAAGCGGGAATATAGACGTTCAAGATGCGCTGAATCAAATCTTGAGCGAGCTTGTTGTCGTAGATATGGACGTTCGTATTGCGGTCTCTGAGCATATCCAGCCAGGCTGCCTCATCAATAAAGTCGTAGAATCGGTAGGACTCCTTCAAGATGGCACGAGGAGACCCCGACGCGGCAAGCGTGGCGCCCTCATACTCGAGCAGACGCTTAAGGAGCTTCCAGCTCAGTTCAAATTGAAGATTGAACTTATTAATCAATCCACTCTGAACAAAATCATTGTTGAGATCCTGATTGGGCGCATCCTCAAGATTCGCCAAGGCGCTGGCAAAGTTCTCATATTTTTTCATACAGAATCACACCATCCCTGGCAATTTCATCGAGCAATTGCTGCGATAAGGGCTCATCGAGATTGACGACATCTACATCTAAAAGAGTATCAAGATGTTCCTCGATCAAATATGAGAAACGGCCGAAATCCCGGCAACCTGCTACGGCGATGTCAATATCGCTCTTGGGCAAGTTGTCGCCTCGAGCACGAGAACCAAACAACACGACCGTCTCGGCGTCACATTCCCGAGCAAAAACTTCGATTTGCTTATACACCTTGTCGAGAGATGCCATTTGCAGCCCTACAGCTTAATGTCAAAGTTGATCTCGGGGACGGCGGCCAGGTCGGCCAACGTCACGCCGTCGACGTACTTTTCGATCACGTCATCCAGACCACGCCAAAACTTGACGGTCGAGCAAAGATCGCTGCGGGTGCAGCTGTTGTCGATGCCGTCGCACGCCACGGGCGCTGTGCTGCCCTCGACAGCGCGCAGGATATCGCCAGCACGCACCTCGGCCGGGTCCTTGGCCATCATGTAGCCGCCGCCCTTACCGCGCACGCTCTTAAGCAAGCCAGCCTTCATAAGCGGACGCACCAGCTGCTCCAAATACTTTTGCGAGATATGCTCGCGGTCGGCAACCTCGCGCAGAGCAATCTTGCCCTCGGCGTCACCGAGCGCCGCGATATAGATCATCAGCCGGAGGGCATAGCGGCCCTTAGAAGAAATGAGCATACCTACCCTCCCATCGCATCTGGGACAACATAACCAGGTTTGTTTGTCCCAAATTTAAAGTAAGTGGGACAAACACAACAGGTTATATTGTCCCAGAATTTGAAAAGTCGAGTGGATTAGTCGGGTTTTCCCTTGACTAACGCCGAACCCATAGTAACTTTATTCCGAGAAGATTCCTAGGGTTTAGTACACCTATGAGTACACCATATACAGAGAGGGACAGCATGAGCGTAAATCCGCTGCTTTCCATCGAAGGTCTGACCGCCTCCGTGGACGAGAAGACCATCCTCCACAACGTCAACCTCAACGTCGCCGCCGGCGAGACCCACGTGCTGATGGGACCCAATGGCGCCGGCAAGTCCACCCTCGGCCACCTGGTCATGGGCGACCCCGTCTACACCGTGCAGGACGGCCGCATTGTCTTTGACGGCCAGGACATCACCAAGCTCACCACCGACAAGCGTTCGCGCGCCGGCCTGTTCCTGAGCTTCCAGGCTCCGGTCGAGATCCCGGGCGTGCCGCTGTCGAGCTTTTTGCGTGCCAGCATCGCCGGCCGTCCCGGCCTGGAGATGAAGGGCAAGGAGTTCCGCCGTCGCGTCAAGGAGCTCGCGGCCGAGCTCAACATGGATACCGCCTACCTCAACCGCGAGCTGGGCGTAGGTTTCTCGGGCGGCGAGAAAAAGAAGGTCGAGATGCTCCAGCTCCTGCTGCTGCAGCCCAAGCTCGCCATCCTGGACGAAACCGACTCCGGCCTGGACGTCGACGCCCTGTCCACCGTCAGCCACGGCATGGACGCGTATCGCAAGAGCTGCGACGGCTCCATGCTCATCATCACGCACAACACGCGCATTTTGGAGCACCTGGATGTCGACCGCGTCCACGTTATGGTCAAGGGCCACATCGTGCGCGAGGACGACGCCTCGCTCATCCCCTGGATCGACAAGAACGGCTTTGAGACCTTCGAGCGCGAGGCCGCCGAGCAGCGCGCCCAGGCCGAGTCCGCCGCTGCCGAGCAGCAGGCGTAAAGGGGCGACGCAATGACCAAGAACCGCACCGAGGTCGCGGACATCGACCGCAGCCTCTACGACTTCACCTATGGCGAGGAGGGATTCGAGCGCCTCGACGCCGGCATCACGCCCGACATCGTGCGCGAGATCAGCGCCAAAAAGGACGAGCCGCAGTGGATGCTCGACCTGCGCTTAAAGTCCCTCGAAATCTTCAACCGCTTTCCGGATCCGACGTGGGGCCCCTCCATCGAGGGCCTGGACATGGATAACATCGTCACCTACGTCAAGCCCAACACCGACCAAAAGCACGACTGGGAGTCGGTGCCCGACGACATCAAGAACACCTTTGAGCGCCTAGGTATCCCCGAGGCCGAGCGTAGCTACCTGGCAGGCGTCGGCGCGCAGTACGACTCCGAGCTGGTCTACCACAACATGCAGGACACGGCGTCCAAGATGGGCATCGTCTACTCCGGTATTGAGGAGGCCCTGCACGACCCGCAGTGGGAGCCGCTCATCCACGAGAAGTTCATGACGCTCATCCCGCCCACCGACCACAAGTTTGCGGCCCTGCATGGTGCCGTGTGGTCGGGCGGTTCGTTTGTCTACGTGCCCAAGGGCACCAAGCTCGATTTCCCGCTGCAGAGCTACTTCCGCCTCAACGCCAAGGGCGCCGGCCAGTTTGAGCACACGCTCATCATCGTCGAGGACGACGCCGACCTGCACTTTATCGAGGGCTGCTCCGCCCCCAAGTACAACGTGGCCAACCTCCACG
>CABUCQ010000038.1 GCA_902490095.1 uncultured Collinsella sp. | reverse complement strand
AATAACGATTGCTTGATACCGCATACCGAAGTCTCGCACTTTTCTGTGGCAAAGTACGCTATGGGAGGGCGACGGCGACTTTGATTTGGTACTTAAAAAACGTCTTTGACCTGCTGGTTTCATAGAAACGAAAAGGCCGGGCTCCCCTGTTGGGAAAGCCCGGCAATGCGTGTTGAAACCGTGAAGAGGCCTCTCTCCTAGCGCATGGGAGATGCCACCCCTAGCAATAACTAGCTATTGAGCTTGTTAATGTCGTCGTCGGTGATAGTGCCCTCCTGGCTGGACGATTTATCCTCGGAGGTTGCGCCCTCGCTGCTCGAATCGGAGGATGCGGACTCGCTGGATCCGGTGTCGGTTGACTGCACGTCGGCGCCCGAGACCGTCTTGGTGGTGAGGTCATAGGGCATCGTGCCGTACCAGACGGAGTGGACCGCCTCGAGCGTGCCATCGACCGTGATACCGTCGAGGGCATCGCTCACGGCACGGCATAGCTCATCGTTGGCCGCGAGGCCCGCGACGCCGAGCGTCGAGGGCGTCTCGAGCGCGCCGACATAAGAGATCTGGCTCATCAGGCGCGCAAGGTAGCCGCCGGCCGTGGAGTCGCAAATCACGTAGTCGATCTCGCCGGACTCAAGTGCCTCAAAGCACTCGTTGATGTTGGAGAAGGTCTTTTGGTTGGCCGTGATACTCTGCTTGGCGAGCGCTTCCTGCGAGGCCGAGGAGGTCTGAACGCCCAGGGTAGCGGTGTTAAGCGTTTCGGTGGAAACGCTCAGTGATTCGCCGTCGCTCGTCTTTCCGAACACTGCCGCAGCGTCGTACAGGCAAGTACCAAGCGTGTTGATGTCACCATCCGTGGAATTGATGTCGCCAATGAAGATGTCGGCCTTTTTGTCGCCGAGCGCGGAATCGGCAGAAGACGCATCGACGAAGGCAACCTTAAGGCCCATACGGCTTGCAAGGGCGCGGGCAGCATCGACCGCGTAGCCCGTGAGGTTACCATCGGCGCCCTGCATGGCCTGCGGGGCATCGGAGGTATCGAGGGCAACCGTCAGGGTACCTGGAGTGACCAGGGCATCGTCCGACACCGTAGGGGTAACGGTCTCGCGCTCGATCTGGTCAATCGTGGGTGTCGTGAACGTGGACAGTGGATTGAACGCGCATCCGCTCAAGCCCAATACGGCAATGACCGCCGCGGTCCCAGCACCTAACCGAGCCGCGTGCATCAAGCTGCCCCTCACCATGTCCACTACCCTGCCTTCTGTGTCGTATACGATCCGTGCGTTGCGCGGAATATCAGGTTGTTCCCACCAGCTGACCTGGTATTTGACCCCACACTTGCGCACCGGGGTGTTTGCTCGGGAGGCCGTAACCACCTTCACGACTGGCCCGCTCGCCCGCGAGGCGGTATTGCCCCAAAGAAAGTAGAACGGACGGTGCGGCTTACATCTAGGACGCGCCATGATCGCGCCGCGCGCACGCGGTCGCTTACGTGGATCCCTTTGACCGCGTCTGTCTTGGACTAGGACGGGCATTTCGTCCGTCCGCAACCACAGCCTGGTAGGAACGAAGCGCATTATAGCTAAGTTCAAGCTAAAGTTTAAGGTTAGGGGCGTCATTCGCATCGCGAGTACAGATTTCGCAGGTCGGGACGGGCCGCACGCGCTTTGATCGACCCCGTCGCTCCCCTACGGGGAGCTCCGGGGCACCCGTCTTAGGGTGGCGTGTGCAAAAAACGGCAAATATGAGTACTGTTACCAATTTAGTAGCAGCGTTTTCCCTCCGCACGCGCCGGTTTCGAGCTCTTTATAGCCCGCTTGATGCCAAGATACTCCACATTTGTTTATTATCTTTTCAATGAATACCAATTTCAGGATCGGATTTCTTCGTTTTCGCTGTCACTAATCTAGTAACAGTACTCATATTTGCCATTTTTTGCACGGAGCCTATAACAAGCCCCCTATAAAGCCATAGATTTATGCTGGCTTAAGCCCAAAACACGCTCGAAGCGTGTTCAGCAGCGCATCCTGCTTCTTTCGACGAGCCTCTACGCGATTCTGATAGCGCTTGCCCATGCGTTGGTAGATGCGCCATGCGAGCGCTTCCATCGCTTCCATGTCACAGAGCATTTCGTTGTTGACCGTCGCGACCTCGATTCCCATAGTAATCAAGCCCGTGTTGCGCTTTTCATCATGGATACGTCCCCTCCGGGAGGAATGGCCCAGCTCACCGTTGTATTCCAGGTCAAACCGGGCTGCTTCCTGATACGCATCGCAAACTGCATGCGGCATCCCCGAGATTGCCTGCGCGCGGTCATCGAACTCAATCTTGTAGTCGGTCTTAAAGGGACCACAGGCAAATCCGCCATAGGAAAACGGAAGCGAAAACAGGGCGAGCATGATGCACTCCATGGGTGAGCGCAGGTTTTCCGAAAGATAGGGACACAGACGCTGCAGCTGCTTGGCTGCGTTCCCCTTGCATACCGCGAGGTAATCTGCCAGACGATCGGGCGTCAGCACCGGCTCAACCTCAAAGTAGCCCACATCTGCTGGCTGGTCCTTGTCCTTTGCAAGTTTATTCGTAACAGGCGAGGTGTAGGGAGGCAGATACTTCCCGCGGTCGCTCAGTGAAATCTTAGAGCATAGTTCCTGGGCCAGGGCAAACGCCTGGATGCAGCCGACCTCGCGCGCAACGGCAACACAAAGGGCCTCGGGAGATAGACTGTACACCCCCGGTTCTACCTCTAGAATCGAGCCGGCGGGCAACCCGGAGCATACGGACCAGCCCACGCCAGGCATGCGGCGGCGCTGCGCCGCAGATCCCACCAGCAAGCAAAGACCTTCTTGCACCTCGCCGCTTGCGGCCCCAATCCGCACCAAGTCGGGAAGATAGATGTCCTCGGTCGAGGGCGACGACGTGCGCAGCACACGGCGCTCTTCATCGGGATCGAGGTCCCTCCAGCTTATGTAACCCATTTGTCGGCGCTCGGCGCGCATCATGCGTAGCGCCGAGGCGCCTGTTAGGATTACGGAAGCCGCTAGCTGTTCGTCTGTCGGCTCGTCACACCGCGCCATCTTCACTGCCACAAAATCACCCCTACCAAACGCGTGCGATAGCGAGGCCATCGACTGCCGCAGCACCGGCGCGCTTGAGTTCCGCCGAAGCCGCGGCCATCGTCGCGCCCGTGGTGATAACGTCATCGATAAGCAGCAGGCGGCGGCCGTGCACGCCCTCAACCGTCTCGTACATGCCTTGGGCACGCTCGCGGCGCTCCTTACGACCGAGTTCTCGCTGGTCGCCATGCCCGTACTTGACGAGAGCATCGAGCAGGGGAACACCCGACAGCTCGCAAAATGGGCGCGCAATAGCCTCCATATGATCAAAACCACGCCGCCGAAATGCTGCCGCCGTCGCAGGCACAAATACCACCGCGTCGGCGCCGGACAGCACACCGCCTAAGCGATCGGGGGCTGCCGCCTGGGCATGCAAGGCAGTGTCGTAGAGTAGCTCCGCCAGATACGGTGCCAGGCGGCGCTCGCCCGCATCCTTGTACGCCCTGATGATGCGCGGCAGCGGATGTGCGTAGACGGCACACGCCAGGCAGCGATCGAGCGCCTCGGCCATTGCCGAAGACGTGCCCTCGACCGAACACTCGGTGCACAGCAAATCCCCAAACGGGGCGCCACATCGGATGCAGCTATGACGTGGGTCGATGAGCGTGAACGCAGCCAGGCAGTCTTGGCAAATAAGCGCACCGGCGCGCTCGCAGCCGGCACATCGTGTTGGCGACAATGCCTCGAGCGCCTCGCGTGCCACCCGCTCGGCAAACGGTAGCAATTCGTCCGCAAACGGTAGGGCACCGGCACCCTGCAGACGGCTCAATATGTTCAGATGGCTCTTCAAGACACAACCCTCCCTACGTTCGGTCGCAGGGAGGGTTGTTGATTCAGCGCTATGATACCCCGATGCGCTCGGGACAAGGCGGGCTAAATCCGCTCGCGGGCGTTATTCGCCCGCGGGCGGTTGTGGTGCGGACGAAGACGGGGTCGAGCCCTCGCCACCATCCTGGCGCGGCTTGCGGGAACGGCGACGGCGACGGCGCTTTTGACCCTGGTCGGCCGAGCCCTCGCCACCGCGATCCTCGCGCGGCTCGCGCTCGTCGCGAGCGGCGCCACGCGAAGCCTTGGCAGCCGCTCCCCCGCCATCTCCGGGACGACGGCGCGTGACCTTGACCTCGCCATCCGAGACCTGATCGGCCACGGAGGGCACTGAGGGCTTCTGTTGCGCGCCCGAGGAATGGCGACGGCGCGGACGCGGCGCGCGCTCCTCCTCGCCACGTGACTTGCCGCCCTTGTCGGCAGGCGCATCGGAACCCGAACCACCCTTGGGGGCGGCACCAGCCTCGCGAGCAGCTGCGGCGCGGAAGGCGTCCT
Source organism: uncultured Collinsella sp. (assembly GCA_902490095.1). GTDB lineage: Bacteria > Actinomycetota > Coriobacteriia > Coriobacteriales > Coriobacteriaceae > Collinsella. The sequence goes on along the minus strand of CABUCQ010000038.1, from coordinate 12,272 downwards.
CGCGCTCCTCGCTCGACAGATGACGGCGACGACGGCGTGTGGGGTTCATGCCACCGCCGCGATTCTGCTGCTGGGGCTGCTGAGCCTCGCGCTCGCGGGAAGCGTTCTTGCCTGCGGGAGCGACCTCGCCGGCATCGCCCGAACCCGAGCGTTTGCGACGACGACGGCCACCGGCGGCCTCCTCGGCCTCGGGTGCCTCAACCTTACCACGGCCCTTTCCGCGGCCACGGCCCTCGCCCTGGCTCTGAGCAGCGCGAGCATCGGATTCGGCATCGCGACGACGGCGCTTGGGCATCGACGTGCCGGCAAGACGGTCGGCGCTCGACAGGCCATCGCCCACGTCGACGCCGTTCTCGCGGTCGAGCTCCATGAGCGCCAGGCGCATCTCGGGCGACTCGATGCGCTCGAGCACGTCACGCGTCACGCAGTCGGGGCGGCAATTGCAGCCCTGCTCGGCAGCCTTCTTTTTGCAGCCCTCCGAGCACGTCATATCGGCTAGGTTGACCTTAAAAACCTTGCCGTTCTCCAGGCGCAGCACCAGCTGCTCACGCGGCGTGTCATATTCCTGAATACGCGCCTTGCCGAGCGGCGTATCGATGAGCGTCTTCTTTTTGGGCGCACGGCTCTTAAAGTCCTTGTACGCCTCGAACTCATAACGCAGGCAGCACATCAGGCGGCCGCACACGCCGCTGATCTTGGACGAGTTGAGCGGCAGGTCCTGCTCTTTTGCCATGCGAATCGAGACGGGTTCAAACTGTCCGCCAAAGCGCGTGCAGCAGAGCTCCTGGCCGCACTGGGCATAGCCGCCCACCAGGCGGGTCTCGTCGCGCACACCGATCTGGCGCATGTCGACGCGAATGTGCAGCGTCGAGGACAGATCCTTGACGAGCTGGCGAAAATCGACGCGCTCCTCGGCCGCAAAGTAGAACACGGCCTTCTCGCCGCCAAACAGGTACTCGACGCCCACCGGCTTCATCTCGAGGTCGAGCTCCTTGACCAGGCGGCGGAAGTCGACCATGGCCTCGTCGCCCTGAATGGCCAGATCGTCGGCAAGCTGCAGGTCGATGTCGCTCGCCACGCGCAGCACGGGCTTGAGCGGCTGACCGATCTCGTCTTGCGGCACCTCAAAGGGATCGGCAGTGACCAGGCCGATCTCGGTTCCGCGCTCGGTGGAGCAAATGGCATAATCGGCCTCGAGGATATCCAGATCCTGCGGATCGAACCACAGGTCGCGCGAGGCGTAGGTAAACTTAACGGGTACGACTAACGGCATTTCAGTGCCTTCCTGATATCGAACAGCATGACCTCGATGGCCAGCTGGGGAGTAACGTTTCTGGCGATGTTGCGCTCGGCGGTCGCGACTGCCTCGAGCGCCCGCGTGGCACCCGCAACATTGGTCGCGGCGGCAAGCCGACCGATCGAGTCGCGCACGTCTTCGTTCACCACGTCGGCCGCCTCGTCCTGAAGCGTCAGCAGCACGTCGCGCATGAGCGTCCGCGCGCTCGCCAGCGCTTCCATGATACCCGAACGCTCGCGCGCGTTGAGTTCGCGCTTGTTGCGGTCCTCAAGCTGCTTCAATGCTCCACGCGACAGGTAGTCGGCGTTTTGCTCGAGCACCTTTTCCTGCGTGGACTTGACCTCGGCGAGCGGCGCCTTAACGGCGACGATGAGTGACTTGGCGCGGCTGAGCACGTCGGCCTCGTCGGCGACGATAAGCGAATCGATGGCGCGAACCATCTGACGGCGGGCGTCCTGGCGCTCGGCGCTCTTGAGGAACTCGATGCCACGCGTGGGGCTTCCCGCTACGGCGACGGCCATGCGGCAACGCGCAGGGTCCTGCCCGGTGGCGCGGCTCACGGCCTGCGCGGCGACGGCGGGCGATACCAGCCGAAACGGCACGCACTGGCAGCGGCTCACGATGGTGGGCAACATCACGTCTGCCGAGGTGCCCAGCAGGATGAACATAACGCCCTCGGGCGGCTCCTCGAGTGTTTTGAGCAGTGCGTTGGCGGTGTTGGCACGCAGTTGCTCGGCACGGTCGATGATGTAGACCTTGGCCTTGGCACGGATGGGCGCCAGAGGCACGTCGTCGAGCAGCTCGCGGGTCTGGGCGATGAGGTAGCCCGTGGCGCTCTCGGGCGTGTAATAGTGCACGTCGGGGTGCGTATGGCGGGCGACGCGCACGCAGCTATCGCATGAGCCGCAGCCATCCTGCTCGCACAGGAAGGCTTGGGCGAGCGCCCACGCGGCGTCGAGCTTGCCCGCGCCGGGCGCGCCCAAAAACAGGTAGGCGTGCGATGCGCGACCGCTGGCGACGGCATTGGTCAAAAAGTCGCGCACGCGCTCTTGGGTGTCGAGCTTGGCCAGCAGACTTGCCTGAGCGGGGGCCATGTTACTCGGCCTCCTTGGCAAGCGCGGCGGCGACGGCGTCTTGCGGAATGTCGAGACCGTACGCGCGAACCTGCTCGACCGTCTTCTCGAAGACTTCCTCGATGGTCGCGGTGGCGTCGATGAGCTTTACGCGGTTTGGCTCCTCGGCGGCAATGGCGCAAAATCCCTGGTAGACGCGCTCTTGGAAGGCCATGCCCTTGGCCTCCATGCGGTCGGCCGCACCGCGGTCGGCCATGCGCAGCGCCGCCTGCTCGGGCGTGATGTGATAGACGAGCGTGAGCGCCGGGTGCGTGCCCGCGACGGCCAGGTTGTTGGCGTCGCGCACCATCTGGCGATCGAGGCCATCGGCAAACGCCTGATAGCAGGTCGTGGAATCGTAGAAACGATCGCACAGGACCACCTTGCCGGCCGCAAGGGCGGGGGCGATGACCTCGTGCACCAGCTGGGCACGCGCTGCCTCGTAGAGCAGCAGCTCGCAGGTGTCGCCCATCGCCGTGTTGGCGGGGTCGAGTAGCAGAGCGCGGATCTTTTCGCTGATGGCGGTACCGCCCGGCTCGCGCAGGCTCACAACCTGGTAGCCAGCGAGTTCAAGAGCGCGGGCAAGCAGGCGCGCCTGCGTGGACTTGCCGGCACCGTCGACGCCCTCGAGCGTGATAAAGCTATGTTGAGCGGGCTCAAAAGCCATGGGCGCAGCCCCTTCCTGCAAGGCGCGTAAATGCAGATATATCAACCAAGCCATGATACCCCAGTGCTCGGTGCGTCCCCAATGGCTAAAGGTGCCTTTCCAAAGTTGCGGTGAAATAGGGGCTGATTGAAGCTCTGAGACCGCCAAACAGTCCCTATTTCACCGCAACATATGATGGGGAATTTTGGATGCTGGGTATAATCGTCGTATTGCATTGAAATGTGGCGAAAGGAGTGGCAATGTCTCGGTATTGCGCCTCGTGCGGCAAGCGTCTTGCAGATGATGCCAAGTTCTGCACCTCGTGCGGTGCACCCGTTGAGCAAATAGCCGCGAGCGATAGCCAGCCCGCTTTTGAGCAGACCGGCTCCCTTGATACGCCGCAAGCCAAGGCGGACGACTCCCTCGCCTATAGCCCCGACCCCGCCGCAAGGACCGAGGCCGTCGAGACCACGCAGCGCATACCCGTCGCGAGCGGCTCGCCCCAACAGCAGCCGGCTCCCGCATACGCGCCCGCTTCGCCACAGACCCCCGCTCCCAAAAAGAGCGGCACCGGGCCGCTTATCGCCGTTATCGTTGTGCTGGTGGCGATCATCCTCGCCCTGGTCATCTTCTTTGCAATCAGACCGTTCGACAACGCCGCCACGCAGACGACTGCCGAGGTAGCTAAGCTGCACCATGACGTCGACGACGATGACCTAAAGCCTCTCGGCGATCCCAACAGCCTGTACGACGATGATGACGAGGATGGCGGCGAAGCAACGCTCTCCGAGCAGAACCTCTACCGTCGCCTGAGCGAATACTACGACTTGCTCGAAGACCTCGACAACTACGTCCGTGGCTGCGCGCAGAACTTCAACGGCAGCTATCTGGAAGAGGATCGAACCACCCGTCAAAATCTCGCCGACGTCGCCGAGCGCACGGAGGACACCATCGAGCAGTATTACGACATCGTCGAGGACCTAGACGTTCCGACGAGCTCCAAGAACTACAGCTCCTGGAAGGACATCATCGCCCTGTACGACGACCTGGACCACCGCATTGACGCAATCTGTGATGCCTGGGAGATCAGCCTGAAATACGCCAAGCCTGCGGACCACAAGAATGAGATCGTGGCGCCGCTGTCGCGCGACAACGTGGCGGGCACCAATGACAATAAGTATCGCCTAGACTTTGAGGAGCGCTATCCCGGCGCCAAACCCGTCGAAGTGAACTAGTCGCATGCGACGGTCTTAAACGACTAGTCATTCAAGAACGTCCCCAATGACTACGCAAAAAACGAGCGAGGATCATGGGACCCTCGCTCGTTTTTGTTTTGGGCTATGTTTCGGCTGCGCCGCTACTTGTCGGCGGCCGCCTTCTTGGTGGTCGTCTTTTTCGCGGCAGTCTTCTTGGCAGTCGACTTCTTGGCGGTCGAAGTCTTCTTTGCTGCTGTGGTCTTCTTCGCCGTGATCGCCTTGGTCGTGGTCTTGCGGCCGCGGGCGGGCTTCTTCTCCTTGGTCGGGCAGTCCATGTTCACGCAGATGCGCCACGGGCCGCGCGCCGTGTTGACCACCACGATGGGGGCGCCGCACTCGGGGCAGGTCTCGCCCGTCGCCTCGAGCTTGCCACGCGCCGGCAGCGGATAGCTCACGCCGCAGTCATCGTAGTTGGTGCAGCGGATAAAGCGCTTGCCGCTCTTTTCGCTCTTGTGCGCGATCAGGTCGCCATGGCGTCCGGCCTCGGCGCACACCTTGCACTCGCCCACCTTAAGGTCGGGCTCGTAGTTGGTGGGGCACGTGGGGTTCACGCAAATCTCGAAGGCCTTCTGGCGGAACGGCTGGCACTTAATGCGCGGCGCGCCGCACTCGGGGCACACGGCTGCCTCGCCCTCGAGCGGGCTTACCTTGACGCCGCTCGGCACCGGATAGGTCACATCGCAGTCGGGCCATCCCATGCAGCCGATAAAGCTGCCACGGGTCTTGGCGCTCGTCTTCATAACCAGGTCCTTGCCGCACTTGGGGCAGGCGCCCACGCGCGCATCGGCCGTAACGGCGTCGCTGATGGCGTCGCCGAGCTCCTGCGTATGCTTGAGCAGCTCGTCGAGCACACCGGCCAGCAGCGCGCGCGAGTGCGCCACGACATGCTCTTCGGTGTCCTCGCCGCGCTCCACGCGGGTCATGTCGCCATCGAGCTCGCTGGTCATATCGGGGCTCGTGATGCGCGGGGCAAACTGCGTCAGTGCATCGATGATGGCGATGCCCAGCTGACTCGGCTCCACGGGATCGTTTTTGAGATAGCGCACGGCGTACAGGCGCTCGATGATGCTCGCGCGCGTGGACTTGGTACCCAGGCCGCGCTTTTCCATCTCCTGCACGAGCTTGCCCTGGCTGTAGCGCGCGGGCGGCTCGGTCTGCTTGGCCTCGAGCTTAATGTCGAACACGTCGACCGTATCGCCCTGCTCCAGCGGCGGCATCTGCTCGTCGCGCTTAAGGCCGTACGGGTATGCCTCGCGGAAACCCGGGGTCACGAGCACGTCACCAGAAGCCACGAACGGCTCGCCGTTGACGTCGAGCTCGAGCTTGGTGTTCTCTATGGTCGCGGGGCCCATGAGCGTCGCCAGGAAGCGGCGGGCGATGAGGTCATAGAGCTTGCGCTGGCCGCCATCGAGCGTGGACGGATCGCCCTCGCCCGTGGGGTAGATAGGCGGGTGGTCGGTGGTCTCGACCTTGCCGCGCGTGGGCTTCATGGGACCGGCGAGGACCTTTTTGCATACGGGCGCCAGCGCCGGGTTGATCTTTGCCAGGTCGCTCACCACGGCGCCCAGATCAAGCGTCGCGGGGTACACGGTATTGTCGACACGCGGGTAGCTGATGAGGCCCGCCATGTAGAGGGACTCGGCGATGCGCATGGTACGCGCAGGCGAGATACCCTCGGCTGCGGCGGCAGCCTGCAGCGAGGTGGTCGCAAACGGCGTGGGCGGCTGCTGCTTGCGCGAGCGCTTGGTCACCGCGGCGACGGTAGCCGTCTTGGCACCGTCAACGTGACCGTACGCCGTCTCAGCAGCATCCTTGTCGGTAAAGCGCGCCGTCTTGTGCGCGATCTTAAAGCGATCGTCCTCGGCAGCGCCTTGCGCGGCGCCCATGCCGCGAATCTGCCAATAGTCCTCGGGCACAAACGCCATGCGCTCGCGCTCGCGCTCGACCACCAGGGCAAGCGTCGGCGTCTGCACGCGGCCGGCGGAACGCACGTTGCCAAAGCCGCCAAACTTGGCGAGCGTCAGATAGCGCGTGAGTACCGCGCCCCAAATGAGGTCGATGTGCTGGCGACTCTCGCCGGCGTCGGCCAGATTCTGGTCGAGCGAGACGAGATTATCGAAGGCCTGCGTGATCTCGGCCTTGGTAAACGAAGAATACTGGGCGCGGGCGACCGGCAAGTCCGGCGCAACCTCGCGCACCTTGTTGAGAGCGTCCGAACCGATCAGCTCGCCCTCGCGATCGAAGTCCGTGGCGATGATGACACTGTCGGACTTCTTGGCAAGGTTCTTGAGCGAGCGAATGAGCTCTTTCTCGGCCGGCAGCTTAATGACGGGCGCCCAGGTGAGATAGGGCAGGCTCTCGAGCTTCCAGCCCTTGATGGAGATGCCATCGGCAAGAAACGGCTTGCGCTTGGTATCGTAGGGCGGACGCGCCAGGCCATCGGGTATGTCGGCCGGCAGCATCTCGCCGTCCTCAGTAACCGAATACCAGCCCAGCTTTTTATCGAACAGCACGCTGTCGCAAAAATCGGGCGCAAGGATGTGACCGGCAAGGCCGATCGTCACGCACTCCTCGCCCTTCCACTCAAAACGGTAGATGGCGGTGTTGTACACCTTGTCCTTTTTGGGTTTACCCGTGGACAGACGCTCGGCAATCTGCCGCGCGGCGTCGTTTTTCTCGGCGATGATGAGCTTCAAAAGAGGCTCCTATCTCGTGTCTCTGCGGCTACGCCCGCCCGTATGGCGGCCGATTTACGCCCTTGCTTGCTCGATCTGCCCGATGAGCCAATCGCACCAGGCATCCATGCCCTCGCCCTTGCGCGCGCTCACGGCAAACCGCGGCGCCTGCGGATTGAGGTCATCGAGTGTCTTAGTATACCTATCCATGTCAAAATCGAAAGCCGGGGCCACGTCTACCTTGTTGAGCAGCTGTGCGCCGGCGTGCTGGAAGATGCCCGGGTACTTGATAGGCTTGTCGTCGCCCTCGGGCACCGAGAGAATCATGATGGACAGGTTCTCGCCCAGGTCAAAGTCGACCGGACAGACCAAGTTGCCCACGTTTTCGATAAAAATGACGTCGATGTTATCGAGCCCAACGGCCTGGTCAAACGCGTCAACGGCCTCCATGATCATGTTGCCCTCGAGGTGGCACAGGCCGCCCGTGTTGATCTGGATGGCGGGCATGCCGGCTTCCTTCATGGTGATGGCGTCGACATCCGAGGCGATATCGCCCTCGATGACGGCACAGCGCAGGCCGGCCTTGTCACGCAGGCGCTCGTTGGTGCCCAGGATCGTGGTGGTCTTGCCCGAACCGGGGCTCGACAAGACGTTGATCACATAGGTGTTTGTCTCATTAAATCGCTGACGCAGCTGATCTGCCAGGCGCTCGTTGCGCGACAGAATCGGCGACGCGATATCAATCGTTTTCTCAGCCATACTTAGCGCTCCTTACTTTGGCCCCTTTATACCCCATCACCAGATGGCTAGCGGGCTAATCGTCGGGGGTTTCGATTTCGATACTCGCGATATCGAGCTCGCGGCCGTGCAGTAGGCGCACGTTGGCACCACCACACTGGGGACAGCGACAGTGGAAGCGATCGTGGTCGAAGACCTCGCCGCAGTCCAGGCATTCACTTTGTGGGTGAATCTCCTCAACCGCGAGCTCGCAGCCCCGCGTGAGCGGGTCCTCGTCGCGAAACGTCTCCCACGCAAAGTCGAGCGCCTCGCGCACGACCTCGGTCATATCCCCGATACGCAGCGTTACCAAAACGGCGCGCGAGGCCCCCGCCCCACGCGCCGCGCGAATCACTGTATCGAGTATGCCGTTGACAATGCCAACCTCGTGCATACCGATTTACTCCTCGTCGTCCTCATCGTCCGAGAACAGGTCCAGACGGCTCACAAACAAGCCCTCCTTGCCCTCGCGCGCGGTAATGACCACGCGGGCAATGGCGAGCGAAATCTCGTAGAGCGAGAGCAGGGCACCATACATGAGGCCCAGCGTAACGGGCGAGCCGTCGGGCGTAATCACAGCCGAGCCCACAAGCAGGCCCACGTACACGTAGCGCCAGGCGCCGCGGAAGGCCGCATAGGACACAATATGGAAGACGGACAGGTAGAAGATGATGAGCGGCAGCTCAAACGCCACGCCAAAGCCGATCATAAAGAGCAGCTCCATGTTGACGTAGTTCTCCAGATCGGGCAGCGCCGTAGCGACGGCCGAGGTCTCGCCGATGAGCCACTCAAAGCCCGCGGGAATGATGATGAAATAGCAGAAGATGGCGCCCAGGAAGAACAGCACCGTCGAGGCGAGCACCGTGGGCACGACCCACTTGCGCTCGTTGGGGCGAAGCGCCGGCAGGAAAAACGCCAAGATCTGCCAGATGATCATGGGCGTGCACATGACAACGGCCATCTTGATGGCCAGCGAAAAGCGCAGACCAAAGCCGCCGAGCGTGGTGGTGATGTAAAACTTACCGTCCGGCACAAAGGAGCGGATGGGGTCTTCCAGGATATCGAGTACCACGGGCGTGGCGAAATACAGCACGATGGCGGCGGCAAAGACTGACACAACCACGATGGTCAGGCGGCGACGGAGCTCTCCCAGGTGATCGAAGAGCGGCATACGCGCAGGTCCGATAGGCATTACTCATCGCCTCCCTTCGAGGCGTCGGCGGTGGCAGCCTCGGCAACGGCCTCGTCCTCGGCCTCGAGCTCGCGAGCGAGCTGGTCGACGACGGCCTTGCGCTTGCGGGGACGACGGGCGTAGAGGTCAGCCGTCGTGGGCTCTGTCGGCTCGGGCTCGGACTCGGGCTCTGCAGCAGGCTCGGGCTCGACGACAGGCTCGGCGGCAGCGGCAGGCTCGGCGCCCTCGGCCTCGGACTCCTCAGCAGCACCCTCGCCCTCGGCGGCACCCTCGCTCGCAGCCTTCTCGGCAGCAAGGCGGGCACGGCGCTCGGCAAAGGTCTCCTTCTTGGCGGGCGCTGCCGTCTCGGCGGCATCCTCGTCCGCATCGGAATCGTCATCGACGGCAGTCTTCTTGGGCTTGACCGGTGCCGAAGCGGCCTCGCTCACCGGATCGATAATCTCGGACTGAACAACGGCCGTCATCTTTTCCTGCGTCTCGCGGAACTGACGGATGGCACGGCCGATCGTGCGGCCCATCTGTGGGAGCTTATCCGGGCCAAACAGCAAAAAGCCGAAGACCACGATGATCGCGAGCTCACCCTCTCCAATACCAAACACACATACCTCCAAGGCTCGATGTGAGTCGAGCCCGCACCGCGCCATTCGGCCGGAACTCGTCTATTCATTCGGTCAAGTATAGCGCCCGGACGCCAAAACGTCCGAGCGCATCACAAACATATGCCAAACGGCATGCCCTTTTGGGGGCAAAGATTATGCAGCGGTGATCGAAATCTCCTGGTCGACACCCAACAGCTGAACCACGCGCATCACCGGGGGCTGCACATTGGTGCAGCTAAAGCGCTTGCCGTGGTCGACCGCGTGGTGCGCGGCGCCCACGAGCACGCCAATGCCCGTCGAATCGATGTAGCTCACCTGGGCAAAATCGAGCTCAACGGCCTCAGTGGGCTGCTCGAGCGCCAGGTCGATGGCATTGCGCAGGCTATCGGCGTTAGAGATATCGATCTCGCCGGTTACCTTAATGGTGTAGATCTCCGGCGTGGGGTTGGTGGAAATACCCAAATCCATGTATACGCTCCTTTACGTATCGAAAGTGCGGATAGTACTGGGCGCGGACTTACGGGGCCCTAGGCGTTAGGCGCGCTCGGCACGAGCAAGCTCGGCAGCGACAAGCTTAACGGCCAGCACCAGCACGTCGAGCGCGGCCTCCAGGTCATCGACCGTGGGATAGCTCGGCGCGATGCGGATGTTGGTATCGCGCGGATCCTTGCCATAGGGCCAGGTAGCACCGGCCGGCGTGAGCTTGACGCCCAGGTCGGCGCAAAGCGCAGCAACCTTCTGGGCCGAGCCCTCGGGACCATCGAAGCTTACAAAGTAGCCGCCGCGGGGGTGCGTCCAGGTGGCGCAGTCCGTGTCGCCCAAGCCCTCGGTGAGCTTGCGCTCGACGGCCTCAAAGCGCGGGCGCAAGAACTCGGCATGCTTTTTCATGTGCTCCTTGACCGCCTCGATGGTGGGAAGGAAGCGCACGTGGCGCAGCTGGTTGAGCTTGTCGGCGCTGATGAGGCCGGCCTTCAGGCGCTTGGAGAACTCGGCGATGACCGCGGGGCTCGCACCGATGAAGCCGATGCCGGCGCCCGGGAAGGTGATCTTGGACGTCGAGGCAAAGGCCACCACGCGGTCCTCGGTGCCCGCCGCGCGAGCAAGATCGAAGATGTTGGCGAGCTCGTCGGTCTCGTCGTACAGGTCGTGCACACAGTAGGCGTTGTCCCAGAAGATGCGGAAATCGGGCGCGGCCGTGGGCATCTCGACCAGGTGACGCACGGTGTCCTCGCTAAAGGTGATGCCCGTGGGGTTGGAATACTTGGGCACGCACCAGATGCCCTTGATGGAATCGTCGGCGGCGACGAGGCGCTCGACCTCGTCCATGTCGGGGCCGTTGTCGGTCATCGCGACGGGGACGTTCTCGATACCCAGATCGGCGGTGATGCCAAAGTGGCGGTCGTAGCCGGGAACCGGGCACAGGAACTTGACCTTCTTGCCGTCGTGCGCGGCCTCGTAAGCCTCCCAAGGGTCGCTACCACATGAGCCGCAACGCCAGAACATACCGGCGATATCGTGCTCGATCAGCAAGCTCGACGAGCCCAGCACGAGCGTCTGCTCGGCGGGGCAACCCAGGAACTCCCCCGCTAGCTTGCGTGCCGAGGGAATGCCCTCAAAGCAGCCGTAGTTGGAGCAGTCGACGTTGCCGTCGTGCAGATCGGCATCGGCATTGAGGATATCGAGCATGGGGCGCGAGATGTCCACCTGGGCGGGCGATGGCTTGCCGCGGGCCATATCGAGCGCCAGGCCCTTGGCCTTGACCTCGGAGACCTCGGCTTTGAGCGCCTCGATGGCGGCATCGAGTTCGGTGGTTTCCATCTTCTGGTAGATCGTCTGCATGGGATGCGACCTTTCGCGAAGCGGTACGTTGCAGTTCGTCTAAGTATAGACCGCCACCGTCGCAACGTTATGAAGCCGTGATAGATTAAGTCCATCGCAATGAATTACGAATCGCCGCGCATGCCGGCGTGGGGCGCCCAAGGAGGCACTATGGAGTACGGATCGTTCCAGGCCGAGGAATTCGGCGACCTGCAGCGCCTGGTCGACGGATTGTTTTACGACCGCCACGCCATCGACCGCCTGGATCTGATCGTACAGGCCGAAATCTTGGACCTGGCGCCCGATCTCATGGAGATCGTCAACCTGCTACCGCCCGGCTATTACGACCGCCAGTCGCTGTGTGACCAGCTTAACTCGGCCCTAGCCGCCCACGGCTGGGGCGCCGTCTACGGAACGGTGGAATAGAGCTAGTCATCGGGGACGTTCTTAAACGACTAGGTTAACGCCGATGTTTTTGGCAACGTCAGCGAAAACGACCCTAAGCGAGCAAGGTGACGTGAAATGAAAGGGCGCTGACCTTCTGGTCGCGCCCTTGAAATTGAACGTCAGATTGCCGCTTAGGGTCGCTTGCAGCGTCGAGCAGTTGCGCGGTTTGTTAAAACCGCGCAACAAAAGGGCAGTGGCCAAAAAAGGGCAAATATGAGTACTGTTACCTTTTTAGTAGCAGCGATTCTTGGTCGAAATCGGCAAAGCTGGACTTGAAACTCCTTAATCACCGTCAGTTAGCGCCGAATTGGAAGTCGATGGTCACTCATTAACGTACAGCTCTTATAACTTTGTTCATTATTTTCCACACCTAAAATGAAACGCCGTTTGTGACAGTAGGTCGCGCGCGCAGACGTGGTGTAAGAGTGTCCTGAGGTCCGTCGCTGCAAGTCC
>CABUCQ010000037.1 GCA_902490095.1 uncultured Collinsella sp. | reverse complement strand
ATATAAATAGAGTGAATGGGCGCGCTGTGGGCGCGCCCATTTTTGTGCGGGTGACAAATGGACTGTCCCTTTGTCAAATTGCAATAAATGTGATGAAAGTGTGGCGAAATGAGCTTAAAACTTCCGTAAATGTGATAAATGTCACGTTTTACCTAGGGTAAAATGTGGGAAATATCACGTTTACGGAAGATTCTTTGCGGGAGGTTCGGCCATGCAGCGAGATATCATTGCCAAGCTTAACGCTTGGAAAGCGTCAGAATATCGTAAGCCGCTTATCCTTAAGGGGGCGCGCCAGGTTGGAAAGACGTGGGCGCTTAAGGAGTTCGGCCGAACCTCGTACCTCAATTTTGTGTATCTGACGCTCGAGGAGCCGTCACCTGGGGTACAGAGCGAGTACGCTCAGTTTTTCGAAGGTACGCGCGATCCTCGACGGATCATCTCAAATCTTTCCCTGGCACTTGGACAGCCTATCGATCCCGGCGAAACGCTGCTTATTATTGATGAGATCCAGGATTGTCCTTCTGCAGTCGGCGCCCTTAAATACTTCTGTGACGAGGCCCCCGAGTATCACGTCGCATGCGCAGGGTCTTTGTTGGGCGTTCGCTTGTCCCGTGAGACCAGCGCTTTTCCGGTGGGAAAGGTCGAGTTCATGGAGATGCGCCCCATGAGCTTTTCCGAGTTTCTGAAAGCCGAGGGCGCTGCAAACTACGACGAATACCTTGGCGGCCTGGATCAGATCGAGACAGTGCCCGATTTCTTCCATGTCCGTCTCGTCGAGCATCTTCGTCGTTATTTTGCATGCGGCGGCATGCCAGAGGCTCTTGGCCGGTGGGTGGAGACGGGCGATATCGTTCAGGTCGATAAGGTGTTGTCTGATCTCTTGGATTCCTACGAGCGCGATTTTGCCAAGCATGGTGGCCGTGCGCAGTTCGCCAAGCTTTCGCAAATATGGAACTCGATTCCAGCTCAGTTGGCGCGCGAGAACAAAAAGTTCGTTTGGGGTGCGGTGCGCGAGGGGGCTCGTGCTCGAGAATACGAGGATGCTCTGGAATGGCTTGCCGATGCTGGGCTCATCACGGCGGTTCGCCTTAATGCTGCCGGTGGTGTGCCGCTCTCTGCGTACGATGACCTCAAGGCATTTAAAGTCTACTGTCTTGATGTCGGCTTGCTGCGCCGCATGGCAAGGCTGGATGCGTCCGCTTTTGCCATCTCGGATGCGCTTTTTTCGGAGTTCAAAGGTTCGTTCGCCGAGAACTATGTGCTTCAGGCATTACTTTCACAGTTAGATGCTGCTCCGCGTTATTGGACAAACGAGAAGCCGAAGCACGAAGTCGATTTTTTGATTCAAGTCGGAAACGAAATCGTTCCCGTCGAGGTCAAATCGGGAGAGGTCGTTCATTCCAAGAGCCTTAAGTACTATGCCGACAAGCATGCGGAGACGACTCCATTGAGGGTCCGCTACTCACTTAAGAACCTAAAGCTCGACGACGGGGTGCTCAACATTCCGTTGTATTTGGCTGATCGATCTGTCCCTCTTATCAAAAAGGCGCTTGATTGTGCGCATCTTGACGTTTAGATCCTGGGTGAGCTGACGGGCGGCGGCTAATTAATCGCTCCGTTACGGCCAGGGAGCTTGGGCCTTAGCGATGCTTGCTTCGCCAAGCCGTGGGTGTCATGCCGGTGTATTGTTTGAAGGCTTGGGCGAAGGCAGCCTGCTGAGGGTAGTCGAGCCGCTCTGCTACCTGCGCTATCGTGAGCGCGCTATCGGCCAAAAGGTCCTGCGCTCGCTCCATACGGCGTCTGCGAATGTAGGCGCCCAGGGATTCGCCAGTTTGGGCCTTAAAGGTGGCGCATATTTTGGAGCGGCTTGTGTAGAGCCTCTCGGCCACCTCGCTGATACCCACACGTCTGCCTGTGTCGAGCGCGCGCTCAATCATTGCCGTTGCTTCTTCGGCAATGGTTATGCTGACGCGTGTGTCCGCCGCCTGCCGTGCCTGCTTGTGGGCCGCGCGCGAACAGGCGAGCTCCGCGACCATGGTCTCCACGATGCCCTGCATATAGACGTGTCCGCCTACGGTGCGGGCGCGGTCCTCGTTAATCCGGCGTAGCGTGTGGCAGATGGCAGACGTCGCTTCCTCGTGCCATGACTCGGCAAACGCCTCAAAGATTCCCGCGAACTCGGTGGGATAGCGGTGTTCCAGTTCGTCAAAATATCCAGGCAAAAAGAGCACCGAGCGCGAGTGATAGAGCCGCCCCGCAAACAGCGGGCTTAATTCCTCGCCACAGTTATCTTGGATAAAGCTGCAAACGGCATTGTTTGGCCACGGTCCATGCAATGGTTTAAGGTTCGCGGGCGTTATGCCAGCCTCGGGCATGCATGTAAGTGTGGGCGCGCTGACCTCGCTCACGCAGGCGTATGGTTCGGGTGTGTATTCGGCCAGGTACATGTTGCGCGTCGGGGTTATGAAATGCTCCATGACGATGCAGGCAGGGGAGAGAGGCATGATCCATGCGCGGCCGTGCGCCCGATCGTTTGCCACCTCGCCGGTAAAGACAGCGCCCTTGCCGGAAAGCTCCAGGCCAAACTGCTCAAACTGTGGTGCGTAGAGCTCAGTTATGTCGGTCGCGGCCCGATGCATTTTCAAAAGCGTCCCCTTCCTTTGCGAAAACGTCCACGCCTGGCTCGATTGTGAGCCTTGATTAACATATCAATGATAAGTTGAGTACGGTTAACTCTCAAGCCGTTAGAAAGGGATCTCATGGCAAAGGAATCAAAAAAGGAAGGTGGCGGTATCGGCGAGCTGCTTGCATATGCCGGCGACCGTAAATTCCTAACGTATTTGGGCATGGCACTCTCGGCGCTCTCGCAGCTGCTGAGCTTTGGCCCGTACGTGTGCATTTGGCTTGTCGCGCGCGATCTGATCGCCGTGGCGCCTAACTGGAGCGAAGCCACCGATATCGCGATGTATGGCTGGTGGGCCGTGGGGTTTGCGCTGGCAAGCATCGTAACTTATTTCGTGGGGCTCATGTGCACGCATCTGTCCGCGTTTCGCTGCGCGTCCAATATCCGCAAGACTACGAGCGAGCACCTGCTTAAGCTGCCGCTTGGCTACTTTGACACGCACGCCACCGGTGAGCTGCGTCGTGTTGTAGACGGATGCGCCGCCTCCACCGAGACTTTGCTCGCACACATGCTGCCCGATATCGCAGGTGCCGCCGCCATGGTCGTGGGCCTGCTCGTATTGCTTTTCGCCCTCGATTGGCGCTTGGGCGCGGCATGCCTTATCTCGGTCGTCGTTTCGTTTGGCGCCATGGCCACCATGATGAGCGGCAAAGGCGCCGAGTTCATGAAGGCCTACATGGGAGCGCTGGTCAAGATGAACAAGACCGGCACCGAATACGTACGTGGCATCCCCGTGGTCAAGGTGTTTCAGCAGACGGTCTACTCCTTTAAGGCCTTCCACGATGCGATCGCCGAATACGCCGACATGGCACAAAACTATGCGGGCACGTTCTGCCGAGGTCCGCAGGTACTCAACCTTACCGCGCTCAATGGTCTTGTGGCATTCCTGTTGCCCGTAGCGTTGCTGTTGGCGCCGGGTGAGACGGACTTCGCGCATTTTATGGTCAACTTCACGTTTTACGCGATATTTTCGGCCGTGGTGCCGACGGCCATGACCAAGCTCATGTTTGTGGGCGAGGCCTCTCAGATGAGTGCCGATTCGCTGGCTCGTATTCGAAGCGTCATGGATTCCAAGCAGCTCTCCGTGCCCGCCCAACCCAAGCACCCTGCCGGCAGCGACGTGCGATTTGAGGATGTGAGCTTTACCTACGAGGGCGCCGAAGCGCCTGCCGTCAACCATGCGAGTTTTAGCGTTTCCGCTGGTAGCACCCTCGCCCTGGTGGGTCCCTCGGGTGGCGGTAAGTCAACCTGCGCAAGCCTGATCCCGCGTTTTTGGGATGTTTCCTCGGGTCGAGTGCTCGTAGGCGGTGTGGACGTTCGCGATATGGATCCGCACGAGCTTATGGACCAGGTCGCCTTCGTGTTCCAGACCAACCAGCTGTTCCGGCAAACACTTGCCGATAACGTGCGCGCCTCCAAGCCTACGGCCACTGACGACGAAGTGCGTGCAGCTCTCTCCGCAGCTCAGTGCGACGACATTGTGGCCAAGCTCCCACAGGGCATCAATACCATGCTCGGCGCCGGCGGGGCGTATCTTTCGGGCGGCGAGGTCCAGCGCGTGGCACTCGCCCGCGCGATCCTTAAAGACGCGCCTATCGTGGTGCTCGATGAGGCCACGGCGTTTGCCGATCCCGAGAACGAGGCGCTCATCCAACGCGCCTTTAGCAAGCTGGCGGCGGGTCGCACGGTCATTATGATTGCGCACCGACTCTCGACTGTAGTGGGCGCAGACCAAATCGTGGTGCTCAACCAGGGCAGCGTGCAGGAGTCGGGTACCCATGCCGAGTTGCTGTCCCAAGAGGGCCTGTATGCCAAGATGTGGACCGAATACGAACAGGCCGCGAGCTGGAAAATCACTGCAGCGACCGCGGATGCCGCCGTCACGAAGGGAGGCGAGGCCTAAATGTTCGCCTCATTCCAAAAGAAGTATTTCCTATCCGATAAAGGCGTCGCCGGCGTAAAACGTGGCATTTTCTGGACCACGCTCACCAATCTCATTACCATGGCCGGCATGGGCTTTTTATTCCTGGTCATGGCCGGTTTTGTCGAACATCTCGCCATCGGCGCCGACCTGCCGGATGCCCTGCCGATTGTGGGCGGCCTCCTGGTCTTTTTTGTGTTGCTCTTTGCCTCTAACTGGCAGCAGTATTACTACACCTACTGCATCTTTTACGAGGAGTGCGGCAAGCAGCGTATGGAGATCGCCGAGCGCTTGCGCAAACTGCCGCTGTCGTTTTTTGGTCGTCGTGATCTGGCCGATTTAACCGAGACCATCATGGGCGACGTCCAGGCCATGGAGCACGCCTACAGCCACGTGCTGGGAGAGCTTTGGGGTGCCATCATCGCAAGCGCCATTGTGTTCGTGGCGTCGCTGTTCTTTTGCTGGCAGCTGGCGATCGCGGCGTTTTGGAGCGTTCCCGTGGCCTTTGCCGTGCTGTATCTAACACGCGGCCCCATGACTCCGGTGTTCGACCGCGTGCGTGCCGAGAAGGTCAAGGTTACCGAGGCAATTCAAGAGACGCTCGACTGCGTTCGCGAGATCCGCGCCACCAACCAGGAGGCCCATTATCTTGAGGGACTCAACGCCGTGATCGATGCCGAGGAGCGCGAGACCACCAAGGGCGAGCTCGCTAACGGGCTTTTGGTTAACTCCGCCTTTGCCATTTTGCGTCTGGGGGTCGCTTCCACGCTGGTAACGGGTGCCGCGATGGTTGCCTCGGGGCGGGTCGACTTTTTGGTGATGTTTGCCTTCTTGCTTATGGTGAGCCGTATCTATGCACCCTTTGACCAGGCGTTGATGCTGGTGTCCGAGCTGTTTGCCGCCGAGTCGTCTGCCAAGCGTATGCGTTCCATCATGGAAGAGCCTGTGGCGCGGGGCAGCGAGAAATTTGAGCCCGTGGGCCACGATGTGGTGTTCGATCACGTGGCATTTGGCTATGGTGCGGGCGAGGACGGCCGCGCCGGCGAGAAAGTTCTTACCGATGTGAGCTTTACCGCTAAGGAAGGCGAGGTCACGGCACTGGTCGGCCCTTCGGGTTCCGGTAAGTCTACGGTGAGCCGCCTGGCCGCGCGCTTTTGGGATGCCACCGAAGGCACGGTCACCGTGGGTGGCGTGGATGTTGCGAGCGTGGATCCCGAGGTACTGCTGCGCGACTACGCCATTGTGTTCCAAGACGTGCTGCTCTTTGACGACACGGTGATGGGAAACATCCGCCTCGGGCGTCGTGATGCCACCGATGAGCAAGTGCTTGCGGCCGCGCGTGCCGCCAACTGCGACGAGTTTGTGAGTCGTATGCCGCAGGGCTACGACACCATGATCGGCGAGAACGGCTCCAAACTCTCCGGTGGCGAGCGCCAGCGCATCTCCATCGCCCGCGCGCTGCTCAAAGATGCGCCCATCGTGCTGTTGGACGAGGCGACGGCAAGCTTGGACGTGGAGAATGAGACCGTGGTGCAGCAGGCACTTTCCCGTTTGCTCGCCGGCAAAACGGTCATTGTGATCGCCCATCGCATGCGCACGGTGGAAAATGCCGACAAGATCGTCGTGCTCAAGGATGGCGTGGTTGCCGAACAGGGCACTCCGGCGCAGCTCAAGGCGGCAGGTGGAGAATTCGCCCGCATGGCTGCGCTGCAAAAGGAAGCGGCTGACTGGCGGCTGTAGGAATATGACAAAGGGACGGTCCCCTGGTCATATTGAGTTCGCCCCCATAGTTTCCAAAAAGTTAACCTTTGTTGACCTCAATAGTTAGATAAACTAAACTATTTTCCAAAAGTGTGCTCGAGCAAACTTGTTTACTCGGGTGCTGAGGCACCGTGCCGCGTCCAATGCGGCAAAAGGGAGAAGCAACATGAAGAAGTCGACGTTCAATACCCTGCTTGTCGGTGGCGGTTTTCTGCTTGGCACGGCCGGCATCAAGCTGCTCACCAGCGCTCCGGTCAAGAATGCCTGCGTGCAGGGCATTGCGTGCGGCATGCGCGTCAAGAACTGCTACCAGGACATGGTCGAGCAGGCCAAGGCCAATGTCGATGACATGGTTGCCGAGGCTGCCTACATCACCCAGAGCGAGGCCGCTGCTGACGAGGCAGCCGAGTAACGCTCCCAGGCACAAACTATGAGATTCTCGATTATTAGCGAGATCCCCGGCAGGACCCGTCTTCAATTGGCGGGTCCTGTGCCAGAGAGCGATCTCGATGCACTTCTTAAGCTCAGCGGCGATATCGACGGCGTGCACAAGGTGCGCGTTTATGGCCGTATTGGCCAGATGGCGCTCGAATATGACGAGCAGTGTCGTGCGGGCGTGCTCGACGCCTTGGGTACGCTCGATGCCCAGGCCATTGCCGACGCAAAGACGGGCTACGTGATGCAACTCGAGCCGCGCAAGCACAAACTCGTTATGGACCTGGCGACACTCGTCGGCGCCCACTACGCGCGCCGCTGGTTCTTGCCGACGCCTCTGCGTGCGGTGTTTGTCGTGGCCGGTTACATGGCATTTTTGCGCGCTGCCCTTCATGAGCTGGCGCAGCCGCGCCTGACCGTTCCTGTGCTCGACGCTTCGGCCATCGGCATTTCGTTCGTCAAGCGTGATGTCGACACCGCGGGCCAGACGATGTTCCTGCTCAACGTGGGCGAGCTGCTCGAGGACTACACCCGCGCCATGAGCGAAAACGAGCTCATCAACTCGCTGCTCGATGTGCCCGACAAGGCGCAGAAGGTCGTCGGCGACACCGAGGTAAGCGTTGCCGCCACCGAGCTCGAGCCCGGCGATCTGGTCGCCGTGCGCACTGGCATGTCCATTTGCATCGACGGTGTTGTCGAGCAGGGGAGCGCTATGGTCAACCAGGCGACCCTGACTGGCGAGCCGCTGGCCGTCGAGCGCAGCGTGGGCGACGACGTGTTCGCCGGTACCGTCGTGGAAGACGGCAGCATCTTGGTGCGCGTGCGCGCCAACACGGCTCAGACCAAGCTCCGCTCAATCGTCTCGCTCGTGCAGACGGCCGACTCGCTCAAGTCCGAGGGCCAGTCGCACATGGAAGACCTCGCCAACAAGATCGTCCCGTGGAACTTCCTGCTTGCGGGTCTGGTCGCGCTCACCACGCGCAGCCTCATCAAGACCTCGGCGGCGTTGATGGTCGATTACTCGTGCGCACTCAAGCTCACGGGCTCCGTCGCCGTCATGACTGCCATGAGCGATGCTGCCAAGATGGGCGTCATGGTCAAGGGTGCGAAGTACTTTGAGTCGTTTGCCAAGGCCGACACCATTGTGTTTGATAAGACCGGCACGCTCACCGAGGCGCAGCCGCGTCTTGCCTGCGTACTCACCACCGATGGCTGGAGCGAGGACGAGGTCCTGCGCCTTTCCGCTTGCTTGGAGGAGCATTTCCCCCATCCGGTAGCGCGTGCCGTGGTCAACGCTGCCCGCGAGCGTGGGCTCGAGCATCGCGAGCGCCATGCCGCCGTCGAGTACATCGTGGCACACGGCATCGCTTCGTCCATCGAGGGGCGTCGCGCGATTATCGGCTCGGCACACTTTGTGTTTGAGGACGAGGGCGCACGGCTCGAATCTGACATCAAGGAGCGCATCGAGTCCCAGATGCAGGGCTTGTCGCCGCTGTACCTGGCGGTCGATGGCACCGTTGTGGGCGTGCTCGGTATCGAGGACCCGCTTAAGCCCGGGGTTCGCGAGGCCATCGCCGACCTGCACGCGTTGGGCGTTAAGCACGTGGTCATGCTCACGGGCGACTCGGAGCGCACGGCCGAGCGCATTGCTCGCGAGGCGGGTGTCGACGAGTTTAAGGCAGAGCTGCTGCCCGAGGACAAGTACGCGTATGTTGAGCGCATTAAGGGCGAGGGGCGCCACGTTGCCATGGTGGGCGACGGCGTCAACGATTCGCCGGCACTCGGTTTGGCCGACGTGGGGCTGGCAATGGGCGGTGGAAGCGACATCGCCAAGGAGGTCGCCGATATCATCCTGACCGATACAGATCTCGCCGCGATCGTGCGCCTGCGCCGCATGAGCCAGGGCCTCATTGATCGTCTGACGAGTTCCTATTCTAAGGTGATGCTCACCAACTCGGCGCTTTTGGCGCTCGGCATTACCGGCGCGATTACCCCGCAGGCGTCGTCGCTGCTGCACAACGGCTCAACGATCGCTTACAGCCTCAACAACGCAAAGGCTTACCTGCGTTAGCAGGCGTGTTCGCCCACGTTATCTGGCCCGCGCCCGGATGGCATTGCCGCCATCCGTGTGCGGGCCTTTTGCGTTTGACCATCTGCTAGCTTCTCTATATAGTGGTGCTAGCATGGCTAGCAAATTGAAGGAGCGTGAATGGCGTGGGTGCTATTAGCGGCATGGCGCAAGTGAATGTTCGCGTTGATCGCCAGGTCAAGGCTCGTGCCGAGGAAGCACTGCGGCTCTCGGGTGGGTCGCTGCCCGAGCTCATCAAAAAGGTTGTGGCCAAGGTTGCGCAGGGCGGCGGTCAGTGTGAGGAAGTGCTCGCGGCCGTCGACGATCGACAGCGCGCCATCGCACACGAGTCCCCGTTTGCCGCGTCGTGGGCGGCCGCGGACCAGCTCTATGCGGACTTGGGTATCGTAACGTCGCCTGGGTCCGATGATCGCGATTGGGATACGGTCTATGCGGAGGCCATGGACGAACGCTATCGCCAAAAGGGGATGATTCTGTGAGTGGGGCCCCTCTCAAGATCATGGTGGATGCTAATGTGTGGGTCGATTCGTTTTGCGTCGACCATGCCGAGTCGCTTGTCGCGCGGGCTTTTATCGGACGGGCTGCGGAGGCGGGCGCGTCGCTGTTCTTTCCCGTGCACATCGCCAAGGACGTGCTGTACGTTGTCCAGCACGAATTAAAGCGCAGCGTTCTTGCCAACGGGGGAACGCTCGACGAGGCGTCTGCCCGTGCAATTGGCGATGCGGCGTTGGCGTTTGTTCGGAACATGACTGAAAACGCCACGGCTGTGGGCGCAGATGCGTCAGACCTTTGGCTGGCCGACAAATACTTGGCGCTCCATCGCGATTACGAGGACAACTTGGTGCTCGCCGCGTGCAAGCGCGCGCAGGTCGATTACTTGGTGACCAACGATCGCAAGCTGCTCGAACATGCCGATCTTGCAGCAAAGACACCTCGTCAAATGATGCCGATTCTTGCTTTGGCCGAACGCGGCGGCGCGGCTATCGGTTGACGCGAACTGTTTGCGGGCCTCTTGGACGACGATGCGCCAAGGGGCCCGCGTCTGCTATTTACAAAAGCTCGGCCTTAATGGCGGGACTTTCTGCGAGCTGCTCGGCTGCCTTTTCGTCGGAGCTGTCGAGTGCTGCCAGACTGCGGTAGACCCACTCGTTGACCTGGGTGTTCTTGACGCCTGCGGTCTGCATAAGGGCGCCTACCTCGCGGATTGCTGCGAACAGATCGGCTTTGGGACCCTCGAGCTCGACCTCGATGCCGTGGTAGGCGGCCACGCCGCGGTTCTCACTCACGTGGTCGATAAAGCCCTCGACGGTCTCAAGCTGCTGGGCGAGAGCTACATCATCGTCAGCGTCCAGCGCGACGAGTGCGTTCGATACTGTGAGGGCGGGATGTCCGCAGGGGACAAAGCCCTCGATGACATCCATAGCTTCGGTAATGGTTGAGCCCAGGCCTGCGAGGGCATTGACGAGTTGCTGCTTGGTATCCATAACGGTCCTTTCGACGGGTCAATTTTGCTTGGCAAAATATACGTTACGCGATCGGTGGCAAAAGTGCGAAGTGTGGTGCACATTAGGGTCTTCACAGCTCGTGCATAGAACAGCTGTCCGCTTTCAGAACGTGGTAAGATAACACTCCACAAGCGGGGCTTGCCCCGCATGTTCCTTGAAAAGTCGACGAGTGTTGGGTGCTCGTGCCCAATGCCATCCAGACTTTCCCAACATTCGGGGGCGACTGGTTTCGACACGATAGCTCTGAGAGAGGAAGCAAGCCGAGGTCTCCTCGCCTCGTTAAACAGGGGTGCCGTCAAATTGAATTGACAACAACTCTTCTTTTGAGCCTATGGCTCTCGCTGCTTAATTTATAGCGGCGCGTCAACCCGGTGATTTCCCCGACACCGGCGCGACGTCATTTTAGGGGAATGCTCCTGCGCACGTAATCGGTATGGCGCAGGCTAAGACCGAACCGGTTAGGACGCCGCGAGCGTGTCGCTGCGCGCAAAGCGTCCGAGACTAAACCAGCGACTGAGCTTGGAGATGCCAATCAGGGGGCTTTCGTGGACCGGAGTTCGATTCTCCGCGCCTCCACCATAAGTAACAGGCAGGTAGATACTTATATCTACCTGCCTTTTTATTTCAAGTCCGTACCGCGGAGAATCGAACTCTATGCAGGGCGCGAGCGTTAAACAAACGCGGAGCGTTTGTAGCGAGCGGGCGAGGACGCCGACAGGCGGCCGAAGCCGGTGCGGGTTCGCGAAGCGAACACGCGGATTCTCCGCGCAATCTATCAGCCCAATATGGATGCGATGTTTATCGAATTTCAGCTGCCCATGCCCCGCTTCAACGCAAGCCCCAAACCGCGGAGAATCGAACTCTGTGCAGGGCACGGGCGTAAAGAAAACGCCTTGGCAACGCAGACCGGGACACGCTTTCCCGATGGCAGCCCAGGCGGAAAGCACGTCCCGGAATCCGCATTCAGACTGGGACGTAGTTTCCGGATGACGCCTCAAGCGGAAGCTGCATCCCAGAATATCGGCTCAGAATGGGATGCATTTTCCGGATGGGTTGTTGGCGGAAAGTTCATCCCGGAATCCGCGCTCAGAACGGGACGCGCTTTCCCAATGGCGGTCCAAGCGGAAGCTGCATCCCGGAATTCCGCCACAAACTGGGACACGCTTTCCGCTTCACCTGCCGCCTCGAAAAACCCATGCGCTCGCCATCCCAAAACTGGGTAGAAGAAAGCCAAAACGCAATCGCAGGAGGTCAATATGACTGCAGAAGATAAGGCAAAGAACGCTGGCAAGGTCGCGCTCGTCCTGGAGGGCGGTAGTTTTCGCGGGCAGTTTACCGCGGGTGTGCTCGACGTTCTCATGGAGGCCGGTGTCGAAATTCCGGCGGTGTACGGCGTCTCGGCCGGTGCGCTCAACGGCGTCAACTACAAGTCGCACCAGATCGGCCGCACCAACCGAGTCAATTTGACCTTCTGCAACGACAGCCGCTACATGGGCGCCGCGTCGTTTGCGTCCACGGGTTCCATCGTGGGTTACGACTTTATCTTCAACGACGTCCAGGACCGCTTGGATCCTTTTGATAACGAGACGTTCGACGCGAGCCCTATCGAGATGTACGCCGTCGCGACGGACATGCTCTTTGGAACCGCCGCGTACCTGCCGGTCAAAAGCGCCGTGCTCGACCTCGACGCCGTGCGTGCCTCGACCTCGTTGCCGCTGGTGACGCCGCCGGTCGAGATCGACGGGCACAAATACGTCGACGGCGGCGTAGCCGATTCGGTCCCCATCGAGCACGTGCTGGAGGAGGCGGGCTTCGATCGCGCGGTTGTCATTGTCACGCAGGACCGCTCGTACGAGAAAAAGCCCTACGAGTTTATGCCTGCCGCGCGCGCCCGCTATGCCGACTACCCCTACCTGCTCGAGGCTATCGAGACGCGCCACGACCGCTATAACCTCCAGCGCATGCACCTGTGGAAGTATGAGCGCGAGGGCCGCGCGCTGGTCATCGCTCCGCAAAAGCCGGTCGAGGTCGGCCATGTCGAGCATGATCCGGCAAAGCTTTTGGACCTGTATATCCAGG
Organism: uncultured Collinsella sp.; assembly: GCA_902490095.1. Classification (GTDB taxonomy): domain Bacteria; phylum Actinomycetota; class Coriobacteriia; order Coriobacteriales; family Coriobacteriaceae; genus Collinsella. Next base: position 5,095 of record CABUCQ010000037.1, on the reverse strand, counting down.
GCCGCCAGGAGGCAAAGCGACTGCTCGCGGAAATCCAAGAGTTCGTTGAGCGCTAGCGACAGCGAACCCTCAAAAAATGACAACAGCTAAAGAGCTGGAAAAATCACGGCCCGTGGACGACATGTGCAGAAACTCTGGTCGGAGCCAAAATACCTGTTGACTCGGGCGGCGAGCGGGGTAATATGGACGGGTTACTTGCAGAGCCCCGTGAATCTCTGTAACAACACGTACTGTACATGGAGGAGTCTAAGTGATTTCGAAATCGACTCACTACGCCAAGCAGGGCGAGGTCCAGCGCAACTGGGTTCTCGTCGACGCCGATGGTGCTGTCCTGGGCCGTCTTGCCACCCAGATCGCAATGATCCTGCGCGGTAAGAACAAGCCCCAGTTCACGCCCAACAGCGACTGCGGCGACTTCGTTGTCGTCATCAACGCCGATAAGGTCCAGCTTACCGGTAACAAGGCCGACACGAAGACCTATTATCGCCACAGCGGCTACAACGGCGGCCTCAAGGCTGAGAGCTTCCGCCAGGCTATGGAGAAGCACCCGGAGAAGGTCATCGAGCGCGCCGTTCGCGGTATGCTGCCCAAGACCACCCTCGGCCGTGCCCAGATGACCAAGCTTAAGGTCTACGCTGGTGCCGAGCATCCGCATGCTGCCCAGAACCCCACGAAGATTGAGCTGGAGGCTTAAAGATGGCTGAGAACACCGTTGTCTACCAGGGTACCGGCCGTCGTAAGAACGCCGTCGCCCGCGTCCGTCTCGTCCCCGGCACCGGCAAGGTGACCATCAACAAGCGTGACGCCGAGCAGTATTTCGGCCGTCATCAGCTCGTTGAGAACGCCCTTGCTCCCTTCAAGGTGACCGACACCGCCGGTCAGTTCGACGTTATCGCTCTGTGCGATGGCGGCGGCATCTCCGGTCAGTCCGGCGCTCTGCGCCTGGGCATCGCTCGCGCTCTTCTGAACGCTGGCGACTACCGTGCTGACCTCAAGAAGGCCGGTTTCCTTACGCGCGATGCTCGCGTGGTCGAGCGCAAGAAGTACGGCCTCAAGAAGGCCCGCCGCGCTCCCCAGTTCTCCAAGCGCTAAGGTTTTATCTCCTTTCGAGATACAATGTACAAGCGGGGCCTGCCGATTGCTCGACGGGTCCCGCTTTTCTTTTTCGACTAGGGTGGGCGGTTGCGTATCGCCTGCTAGGGAAGGAGCGATCCTATGCCCCAGAACATCTTCGGTACCGACGGCGTCCGTGGCGTCGCCAATGCCGACCTCTCGTGCGACCTCGCGTTTCGCCTGGGCCGCGCGGCGACCAAGTTTCTTGGTCCGGATATCTGCGTCGGCCGCGACACGCGTCTTTCGGGCACCATGCTCGAGAGCGCTCTGACCGCCGGCATCATGGCCGAGGGCGGCCGTCCGCACTGCTGCGGCGTCATCCCCACGCCTGCCGTGGCGCTGCTCACCGTTCAAAACGAGCTCGACGGCGGCATCGTCATCTCTGCTTCGCATAATCCGCCGGAGTTCAACGGCATCAAGTTCTTTAGCCGCAAGGGTATGAAGCTTCCCGACGCGGTCGAGGAGGAGATTAGCGCTTGGGTCATGTCCGAGGAGGCCATGGCTGCCGACACGCTGCCGACCGGTGCCGGCGTGGGCCACATTATCAAGATGAAGGACGCTCGCAAGGCATACGTCGATCACGCCATCGATACGCTTGATGGCCTGAGGCTCGACGGCCTGGTCGTTGCCGTCGACTGCGGCCATGGTGCTTCTTGCCAGACCACGCCCGCCGCACTGCAGCGCCTGGGCGCCACGGTCCATGCCATCAACACCGATTACTGCGGCACCGACATCAACGTCGAGTGCGGCTCCACCCATCTTGAGCCCCTGCGCGAGCTCGTGCTGCGCACCCACGCCGATATCGGTCTGGCCCACGACGGCGACGCCGATCGCGTGCTGTTCGTGGACAGTGAGGGCAATGAGATCGACGGTGACTACATCCTGGCCATCTGCGGCTCCGACCTGGCCGCCCGTGGCAAGCTCGCCAACTCCGAGATCGTCTCGACCGTCATGTGCAACCTGGGCTTCTCCATCGCTATGAAGGAGCAGGGCTTCGAGATGGTTCAGACCGCCGTGGGCGATCGCTACGTTCTGGAGCGTATGCTTGCGGACGGCGCCGTCATCGGCGGCGAACAGTCCGGCCACATCATCTTCCTGGAGCACAACACCACCGGTGACGGCCTGGTGACGGCTCTGCAGCTGCTGGCCGTGCTCAAGCGCACCGGTCGTACCCTCACCGATCTTGCCGGCATCATGAAGAAGTACCCGCAGGTACTCGTCAACGTGCATTCGGACAACAAGGCTGGTCTGGACGATTGCCAGCCCATTTGGGACGCCGTCGCTGCTGCCGAGAAGGAGCTTGACGGCCGCGGCCGCATTCTGGTGCGTCCGAGCGGTACTGAGCCGCTGGTTCGCGTTATGGCCGAGGCGGAGACGCACGAGCTGACCCAGCGTGTTGTCGACGACATCGTCGAGGTTGTCAAGCGCGAACTTCCCTAATGGTCAAAAACGGGTGCCAAGTGGTAAACTGTTAAAGCTATTTTGGTTGATTGGTATGTCCGAGGGGGATCATGTTCACTAAAGTCCTAAGGTCTTTTGGTATGCGTGGTCGAGTCCTTACGCTGGATGCTCCCATCTCGGGCGACGTCATTCCGTTGTCCGAGGTCAATGACCAGACATTTGCCACCGGCCTTTTGGGCCAGGGCGTGGCGATTCAGCCTACGGGTACGCGCGTGATTGCGCCGGCAGACGCCAAGGTCGAGGCCATTTTTCCCACGGGACACGCCGTTGCGCTCAACACGGTCGATGGCTTGGACGTGCTCATCCACGTTGGTTTGGACACTGTTCAGCTTGAGGGCAAGCACTTTACCGTACATGCGCAAGTGGGTGACATCGTCCACAAGGGCGATGTGCTCATTGAGTTCGATCGCGAGGCAATTGCTGCCGAGGGCTATGATGTGACGGTTCCCATCTTGGTGTGCAACTCCGTTGAGTTCTCGAGCATCAAGGGCTCCGTTGGCGTGCATGTCGAAGAGATGGACCAGCTCATCGTTGCTCGCGAGCGCTAGCAAGTGCACGTGGCCATTAGCCTACAATTCAAACACGTTTACGGAGGGCGCCCTTGAAAGAGGGCGCCCTCCGTGGCAAGATGGGATTTGTCCGAAGCTAAAAGGCTTCGGGTCACCGTGGACGGGCAGGGGCCTCGACGCGGCTAGACACGAGACACATACATTACGCGACCTCGCCCTGGTGGCCGCACACGTTGGTTGCGGCCGACGCGGGCCGCGGGCAAGTGCTTGTAAGGGAAGCCTTGCCTCTCTTGTACGAGAAAGGACGCGTAATGAAGATTATTAAAGCTAAAGACTACGAGGATATGAGCCGCAAGGCAGCCAATATCATCTCGGCGCAGGTTATTCTCAAGCCCGACTGCGTGCTGGGCCTTGCCACCGGCTCCACCCCGATCGGTGCCTACAAGCAGCTCGCTGCTTGGTACGAGAAGGGCGACGTCGACTTTGCCGAGGTCAGCACCTACAACCTGGACGAGTATCGCGGCCTTTCGCACGACGATCCCCAGAGCTATCACTACTTTATGCGTGAGAACTTCTTCGATCACATCAACATCGACCTGAACAACACGCATGTGCCCGACGGTTCCAACCCCGACGCCGCCGCTGCCTGCTCTGAGTACGACAAGATCGTCGCCGCCGCCGGTTACCCGGATCTGCAGCTGCTCGGCATTGGCAACAACGGCCACATCGGCTTCAACGAGCCCGATGACCACTTCTCCAAGGGCACGCACTGCGTCGACCTCACCGAGAGCACCATTCAGGCCAACAGCCGCCTGTTCGACAGCATCGACGACGTGCCCCGTCAGGCCTACACCATGGGCACCCAGACCATCATGTATGCCCGCATGATTCTGGTCGTCGCCAACGGCGAGGCCAAGGCTCAGGCCGTGCGCGACATGTGCTATGGCCCGGTTACGCCCGAGTGCCCGGCTTCGATCCTGCAGCTGCACACCAACTGCGTCGTAGTCGCCGACGAGGCCGCCCTTTCGCTCTGCGAGTAGCGCGAGCCCGTCACCTCGACATAGCTTTGCCGAAGGCCTCCGCTTTGCGGGGGCCTTTTTGCTGTCCTTGTCATATGCTTGACCAAAATCTTGCTGCAAGCTTGACGAATGTCGAATGCCCAACAGCTTGATTCATTCCATACCAGATTCTATGCAAAAATGCCACTAAAAGGTCGCAGACGGTAGCGGGTGCTAGGCGAGTTGAATGACATGGGTGAACCATGTTTATATGAGTTACACTGCCACTGGGATGGGACAAGCCGACAAGCACATTTACCTGCTCAAAGACCGATTAGCCGGGGGATTAATAACAATCGGCCCTCGCTGTACTAAAACTTGCCGCTTGCGTACCGAAAGACAACTTAAAACACAAAGCCGCTCTATTCATGGCGCGGCTTGTATGGTCTTGCGGTTACGGTGTCCATACGGTCGAGTAGAGGAGCGGGCATGATAAACGATTTGGATAGTATAGACGACCTCGAACTGATGCCGCTGGGCGGAGGCTATATGGTGCGACGCGAGCGTCTGCTGAATGAGCTTATCGCCAAGGGCCGAAAGGCCGGCATCGTGGTTCTCTACGCGCCTGATGGCTTTGGGAAAACCTCGGTGCTGCTGCAGTACACCCAAGAGGTAAAAAGCGATCCGACGCGAGGCCCCGTGCGGATTATCGAGGCGGAGCGCGCCATTGGACGCGAGGTGTTTATGCAGCTCGAGGTGGTTACCGAAGAACTCAAGGACAAGCCGCACTCCCTGATTGCAATCGATAACGTGCCGAACCTCAGCCAGGGCGAGACCGAGGAGCTGATCGACCGAATCCGAAGCCTGCGTGCTATGGGGGTTGGGGTCTTTATGAGCTGCCGTCCTTCGAATCGCCAGCTGATTCATGGACTGGGCGATTCGATTAAAGTCAACGCGCAGATGCTCAAGGTGCATGCCTATGAGTATTCGGCGTGGGCATCGGCGTTTTCGATC
>CABUCQ010000036.1 GCA_902490095.1 uncultured Collinsella sp. | reverse complement strand
AAGCCAAAGGTGCGCGCGTTGCCGGTGCGACCCAGGTATTCCAGCGCTCGCGCCACGCCCACGCCCTTGTCGATGCCCTTGGGGCTCAGCTCGCGGTTCTGACCACCGGTATTGCACAGCTCAAACTCGCAATCGATAAAGCCGTCATCGTTGGCTACGCGAGCCAAACTGGGCGCAGTGAGGCCTACCTTGCCCACGCGCAGACGGCCGTCGACGCGCATTTCCTCGGCGCTGTGCACCACAGAAGTGCCGATCAGAGACGACTGCTCAACACCCGCGGGTTCCAGGGCAAAAGTAGCCACGTTGGTCTCGAAAAAGGCCTCAATCCCTGCCGCGGCCATACGGCGCGCAAGCTCCTCGATAACGTCCTCGTCAAAGCAGTCCTCATGCACCACGCGGCCCTCGACCTCGAGCGTGGCTCCCGCCATGGCAACGATGCCCGCGGGGTCGAGCGCACGCAGGCTATCGGCGATAAGCCACAGGGGGCGGCCCGTGCAGATAAATGTCTTGTGCCCTGCATCGCGCAGTGCACGGAACGCCTCAACCACCGTCTGCGAGGGGTGAACCGCCGAAAAGTCCTTATCGGTCATATCGTCGGGATCGAACGACGTCAGCGTGCCGTCCACGTCAAAAAAGAGGACGGCGGAATCGGGGCACGCATCAATCATATGGGTTCCTTTCGAGGATAAGGGCAAACGGAGCATCCATCATATAATGGAGCGACGCAACCAGAGAGGTCACCCATGGAATTTTACGCAAGCTGCCCCGAGGGCTTTGAGTCCGCACTCGCCGACGAGCTTAAACGGCTCGGGCTTTCGCATGTCCGCCGCCTGAAGGGCCGCGCCACGTTTGAGGGCGAGCTTGAGCAGGGCTATCGCGCGTGTTTGTGGTCGCGCCTGGCCAGCCGCGTATTCGTGGTGCTTGGGCGCTTTGAGGCGCAAGATGCCGATAAGCTGTACGACGGCGTCTACGACATCGCCTGGGAGAGCATCGTCCGCCCGGGCGCCACCATCGCCATCACCGCCCGCGGCGTGACCGAGCAGCTGCGCAATACGCACTTCTCTGCCCTGCGCGCCAAGGACGCGCTGTGCGACCGTCTGGCAGAGGCCACGGGTCGTCGTGCCGATGTCGACGCTGCCGACCCCGACGTCCACCTGCTGCTTTCGCTGCGTCAGCGCCGCGCGAGCATCAGCCTGGACCTTTCGGGCGATCCGCTGTTCAAGCGTCTGCCGCCCGCCGCGACCCGCGCCGGCGAGGGCGCCCATGTGCTGCGTCCCGACTACGCCGCACTGGTGCTGGCACAGGTCGGCTGGACCGCGCTGTGCGAGCGCGAGCTGACGGCCGATGATTACGAGAACGAGGCCCTGCCCACGCTGATCGACGCCTCGTGCGCCGGCGGCGGCCTGCTGCTGGAGGCCGTGAATATCCTGACCGACCGCGCCCCGGGCGCTGCACGCGAGCGCTGGGGCTTTGAGGGCTGGCAGCTGCACGACGCCGCCCTGTGGGAGCAGCTGCTTGCCGAGGCACGCGAGCGCGAGGCGACAGCGCGCGAGCGACAGGCGCGCATCGTGGCCGTAGACATCGACCCCGCCGCCCGCAAGACTGCCGAGCGCATGGTCAAGTGCGCGGGCTACAAGCGCTTTGTCGATTTTTGCGCCGCCAAGCCCGCCACCGTGCTGGATCACGCGGGCGCTGTCGCCGGCGCCGCCATCGTCGCGGACACTACCGAGACCCCGCTGTCGCTCATGCACGATGCCATGACGCTCATCGGCGAGCTGCGCCGCGCGCCCGAGCTCGCTTCGGCACCGGTCGCCGCACTCACCCGCGATGGATTGCTGGCCCGTGCGCTCCACGCCGAGCCCGAACGCTCCATCGCCGTCATGCCCAATAACGAGGAAGCGACCGTTGAGGTTTGGCCTTCGCTCGACCAGGCCGCCGCTTCATTTGAGGCTGCGACCAGCGCGGATGCCGCTGGCGAGACTGCGGATGCTTGCGACGCCGCCGATGAGGCTGGCGCTACTCTCGCTATGCCCGAGCCCGCCGCCACGCTCGACCTGGGCGACGGCAAGCCGCTGCCCGTGCTCATCCCCGAGTCTGAGCAGTTCGCCAACCGCCTGCGCAAGAACGCCCGCCTGCGCCGCAAGTGGGCCAAGCGCGAGGGCGTGAGCTGCTACCGCGTCTACGATGCCGACCTGCCCGATTACTCTGCCGCCATCGACCTGTACGAGGGCTGCCCGCAAACGCCGGGACGCTGGCTCGTTATTGCCGAATACGCCGCGCCCAAGACCATCGACCCCGCGCTGGCCCAGGCCCGCATGCTCGACATCTTGGCCATCGCGCCGCGCATCCTAGATGTTCCCGCTGAGCATGTGCACGCCAAGGCCCGCATGCGTTCGCGCGGCGGCTCGCAGTACGGCAAGCAGGGCGCCGGCAAGGGCGGCTCGGGCGAGCGCGCCAACATCGCGCGCCGTCGTCTGCCGCTCATCGAAGAGGGCGGACTCACCTTTGCCGTCAACTTTGACGACTATTTGGATGTGGGCATCTTCCTGGATCATCGCGTCACGCGCAACCTGGTGCGCGAGCACGCCAAGCAGGCGCGCCGCTTCCTCAACCTGTTTGCCTACACCGGCACTGCCACCTGCTACGCGGCCGATGGCGGCGTCGAGGAGACCGTGACGGTCGACCTTTCCAACACCTACCTGGACTGGGCCGAGCGCAACATGCGCCAGAACGGCTTTGTTGGCCCGCAGCATCACTTTGTGCGCGATGACGTGCTCGCCTGGATTCGCGACCAGCGCCAGACGCGCAACCGCTGGGACCTGATTTTTGTCGACCCGCCCACGTTCTCGAACTCGTCCAAGATGGGCCGCCGCACCTGGGATGTCCAGCGCGACCATGTTGAGCTTTTGGCCGGCGTATCGCGCCTGCTCGCACAGGGCGGCCACGCCATCTTTAGCTGCAACCTGCGTGGCTTCCGCCCCGAGACGCGCAAGCTCGCGCGCGCGGGCGTCGTGCTGGAGGACATTACGACGCAGACCATTCCCGAGGACTTCGCGCGCAACCAGAAGGTGCACCACTGCTATATCGTGCGCCGCCTGCCCATCGAGGACGCTATGGCCGAGGTCGGCTTTAGCGCCGAGGAAATTGCCGAGCGCGTCGAGGAACTGCGTAACCCCGAGGCCCGCAAGCCCCGTGCGGCAGTGCCCGCGCACGCGCAGGCCGGCAACGGCAAGTCGAACTTTGCCGGCAAACCCTCTCCTGCCGGCAAGCCCAAAAAGAAGAAGTTCTACGCCAGCAAGCCCAGGGGCAAATAGACAAAGTTGCGGTGGAATAGTTCCTAAAAAGCCTGGTAAAGGCCCAAACAGGAACTATTTCACCGCAACTCATATTGGGATGGCGGATGCCGACCTATCCCTGGATGACCAATCGGTAACCGATACCCACGTGTGTCTGGATATAGCGCGGATGCGCGGGGTCGGACTCAATCTTCTTACGCAACGTGCCCATAAAGACACGCAGGCTCGCCAGGTCGCTCTTAGTTGCCGTGCCCCAAATCTCGTGCAAAATAAACTGGTGTGTCAGCACCTTGTCGGCGTTATGCGCCAGCAGGCACAGGAGCTTATACTCGATCGGCGTCAGATGCAGTTCCTCGCCATCCATCGTGGCGATGCCGGCATCAAAATCGATATGCAGCTCACCGGTATCGAACGAGCCCTCGGAGGCAACACCGCCCGTTTGCGCATACGAAAGGCGCCTAAGCGTCGTGCGAATGCGCGCGAGCAGCTCCTCGACCGAAAACGGCTTGGTCAGGTAGTCGTCGGCGCCGGCATCGAGCGCGCGAATCTTGTCCGCGTCCTCGCTGCGCGCCGAGACCACGATGATCGGCATGCCCGACCATGCGCGCACCGACTCCACTACCTTGACGCCGTCCATATCGGGCAGGCCCAAATCGAGCAGCACAATGCTCGGCGCTTGCGATGAGGCGGCGGCGATAGCGGCATGGGCGGTCTCCACGGCCATATGACGCAAGCCGTGCGCCTCGAGCGCGGCAACGATAAGATTGCGAACGGCGGGGTCGTCCTCAACGACCAAGATGAGCGGTTTTACGGCAGAGTTCGGCACGACGCTACTCCTTATCAAACGAAACATCGGCGACGGGAAGCTCAATCGTAAAGACCGAGCCGTGCGGGTCCGCCGCGGCAACCTCTATGCTACCGCCATGCGCCAGCGCAATGGACCGGCAGAGCGAAAGCCCCAGGCCCACACTACGGTGGCTGTCGGCCAGGCCATGGTTGGCGGTATAGAACGACTCAAAGATGCGCTCGCGATCCTCGGGTGCGATGCCCGGACCATCATCGGCCACCGAGCACGCCACGCGTCCATCGTCGACGCTAATCGAAATCATGATATGCGAGCCTGCGGGTGTATAGGTGATAGCGTTATTCACCAGATTGACCACCAGCTGCACCATCAGGCGCGCATCGACGTTGACGAGCGCCGGCTCATCGCACGCCACCACCTTAAGGTCGTGCTCGCGCACGGCAGGGTTCACGTGGCGCAGCGCCTCCTCGACGATATCGTCCATGAGCTCGAGCGTTGTCGACAGATGCATGCCGCCACCCTCGAGCTTGGTGATGGCGAGCAGGTTCTCGACGGTGGCGTTGAGCCATTGCGCATCCGAGCGAATGGATAGAAGCAGGCCGCGGCGCGTCTGGGCATCGAGCACCGCAGTACCGGTCGAGCCCTGATCGAGCAGGACATCGGCATTGCCCGAAATACTGGTGAGCGGCGTGCGCAGATCGTGCGAGATGGAGCGCAGCAGGTTGGCGCGCAGCTGCTCATTTTTGGCAAGCACCGCCGCCTCCTCGCGGGCCTCCATGGCGCGGGCGCGATCGAGTGCCAGCTCACCTTCGCTCACGATGGCATCGGCAAGTGTCCGCTCCTCATGCGTCAGCACGTCGGATTCGGAAACGATAGCCAGCACGCCCACCACCGAGGCGGGGTCGCCCGAGCGGACGAAGCCGTCGCCTGTGCGAACCGTCAGGTAGATGCCATAAAACGCCGAGCCGCCAAACGTGGCGTCGAGCGGCGTTCCCACATAGGCGGACGCCGAGAGCCGCGGCGGCATCTGCGGCGCCAGTTCGTGCACCGGTGCGGCATCGCCCACGGCCGTGTATGTCGCACGCGGCAGCAGGTCATCGCCCTCGGCGTCGGCGCTGTACCACACGACCGGACAGCCCGAAAGACGCGCCAGCTGCGTTGCCATGGCATGGACGATCTGCTGCTCGTCGGCGCACCGCTGCAGCATGCGGTTGGTCTCGAGCACCATATGCGTGCGGCGGTCGCTGGCGGCAGCCTGTGCCAAGGCGCGGCGCAGGGCCAACGCAATCGAGCTCGACACAAGCGAGACCACGAACATGATGAAGAACATGCCGGGATAGCCGCGGTCGATAAGCGACAGCGAGTAGCGCGGGTCGACAAACAAGAAGTTGTAGAGCGCCACGGCGGCAGCCGAGCTCAGCAAGCAATACAGGCGACTCCAGGTAAAGAATGCGCACAGCTGAACGGCGAACACATAGACGATCATGATGCTCGGCGCGAGACCCGGATGGTCGAGCAGCGCGCCCACAATCGTCGCCGCGACCAGCAGCCCCACCGATACGCAGGCGTCATACAGAGGAGTGCGGCGCGTCAGCGTTGTGCGCCGCCACCAAAAGCTATCGGCAATATCGCCGTCCGTACGGACGTCCATCAGTGCCCCGCCCCTCTCTCAAAAACAAAAACCACCACAAAGGGACAGGCACCTTTGTGGTGGTTTCCCTTGTGGTGGTTCCAAGTGTATAGCCTTTGCAACCGGCGGTCGCTAGACAAACAGCACGTGCGCGAGCAGGGCACACACGCACACCGCTCCAAATACCAGTGCCACGATCGAGATCACGCGGTCGGCCATGTCCATGTTGGCACGATTCGTAAAGAACCGATCTTCGGCGGCGTCGACGCGCGCCTCACATACTAGCTCGGCAACCACCTCGCGGCCATCAAGCATCTTTGCATCCATGTTTGCCTCCCTGGTCTCAATCTTATCCATCAAAAACCAACTCCGTGTAGCCGCCGACGTCTACGGCCGCTCGTTGGGGGCCAGGCGTTGCATCTTGTTCACGGCCTTGAACTTGGTGAACAGCGGCACGTACTCAAAGCTCACGTTGGAGTTCTCCAGGCCGTACCAACGCGCAGGCGTGCCGGCGGCGCGGCGGATGATGTACTTGAGCGTGATGGCCGTACGCTCGCTGGGCTCCACATCGCTTTCGGGCGCCAGAAGCTTACGGATCAGGACGAACTTGAACGTACCGATGTTGCCCGGATCCTTGTAGACCGAGTAGTCATGCGTCTGCGGCGGCAGCTCGCCGGTGGCAGCCAGGTCCTGAACAACCTGACGCAGGTAGGCATTGACGCGCTGGTTGATCTTGTAGCCCAGGTACAGATGCACGCGGAACACGTAGTCGGTGCCGAACGTCTCGACCGAATAGGCAAAGGTATGCGGTTCGTCCATGGTCTCGACATTCACGAACCACCAGGCGCGGGCGCGCTTGGGATGCTTGTCCAAGATCGAATAGACGATATCGCGGTCGATGTAGTCGGTATGGGTGTCCTTGGTCAGGTACACGACGTTGTCGCTCATGCGCTCGTAACGGTCGTCGTCGCGCAGGCGCTTGAGCTGCGGCAGGTAGCTGCGCAGCGGCAGCAGCGTAAACTGGCGCTGCTCGACCGCCGTGCCGTTGTACCAGCACACCATAATGCCCATGATGAGTGCAGCCATGAGGATGGTGAAGTAGCCGCCGTGGAAGAACTTGGTGAGCGAGCTCACGAAGAAGAAGCCTTCGAGCAAAAGGAAGAAGGCCGCGAAGATCCACGGAGCAACCTTGAGCTTGCGCTCCTCGTGCAGGTAGAAGAAGAGCAGCAGCGTGGTGCACATCATAGTCAGCGTAATGGCAAGGCCGTAGGCGGCTTCCATATGCGCCGAGTTCTGGAACAGCAGCACCACGATGACGCAGCCCACGAGCATGACGTTGTTGACCATGGGGATGTAGAGCTGGCCCTTGGTCTCGGCAGGGTAGAAGACCTGCATGTGCGGCATAAGGTCCAGACGGCTGGCCTCGGACACCAGCGAGAATGCGCCGGTGATGAGCGCCTGCGAGGCGATGATGGCCGCAACGGTGGAAAGGCCTACGGCAAACGGGCGCAGGCCCGGGGCGAGCATCTGGTAGAACGGGTTGAGGTCGGCAATGCCCATGAGCTCGGGGTTGGCAGCGTTGTTCATAAGCCAAGCGCCCTGGCCCATATAGGAAAGCAGCAGGCAGCACTTAACGAACGGCCAGGTGGCGTAGATGTTGCCGCGGCCGACGTGGCCCATGTCGGAGTAGAGCGCCTCGGCACCGGTGGTGGCGAGGAAGCAGCTGCCCAGAATCATGATACCCGCGTGGTTGTTGGGGCTCAGCAAAAAGGCGATGCCGCGCACCGGGTTGAGGCACAGCAGCACGGCGGGGTGCTGGAAGACAAAAAACAGACCCGTGCCGCCCAGGAACAGGAACCACAGCGTCATGATGGGGCCAAAGGCGTGACCGATCTTGGCCGTACCGATGCGTTGCACCAAAAAGAGCGCGATGATGATGGCGAGCGTAATGGCGACGACGCGGCCCTGGTCATCGCCCAGCACGGCATGGACCGCCGGGATGGTGCGCAGGCCCTCGATGGCCGTGGTAACGGTAACGGCCGGCGTCAGGATGCCGTCGGCGAGCAGCGCGGCACCACCCAGCATGGCGGGGATGATAAGCCACTTGCCACAGCGCTTGACCAGGCTGTACAGGGCAAAGATGCCGCCCTCACCATGGTTATCGGCGCGCAGCGAGATGAGCACATACTTGATGGTGGTCAGCAGCGTGACCGTCCACACGACAAGGGAGAGCGCGCCAAGCACGAACTCCTCCGTCACGCTTCCGATGCCGCCGTTGCCGGCAACGAGCGCCTTGGTTACATACATAGGGCTGGTGCCGATATCGCCGTACACCACGCCCAGCGTGACGAGCATCGCCGAGATGCTCACAGGAATCGCAGCGTGCGAGGCTGCCTCCTTGGCCTTTTGTTCCATAAGCCGGTTTCCTCCCAACTTTAATGTTCGAAGGAATTATAGGTAATCGGCCCATGTTTGAATGGCACTGTTTTCCCAGCTAAATAAACATTTATACGGCCTTTAGGCCACCTCGGCGATATGGAATGCAACAAAGGGACTGTCCCTTTGTCACATTCGTCATTTTCCGAGCCAGTTTTTGAACCACCACTCCATGGAGTGGCTCATCTCGGCCATAAAGGGACTGGTGTGCTTGCGGGTATAGATGTCCACGACGCGCTCCCCCACCTCGCGGGCATGCGGACGGAACATCGCGTCCATCTCGGCCACCTGCACATCCATAGTCGCAGCATCGGCGCGGCAGTAGCGCTCCTCGTGCACCAGGTTCACCACGGGGTGCGCAATGGCCGGACGCTCCTTACGGGGCGTGCCGATGATGAGCATCGACAGCGGCATGGTATAGGGCGGCAGATCGAGCAGCTCGGCAACTTCCTCGGCGTTCTCCACGATGTCGCCAATGTAGCAGCTTCCCAGCCCCAGGGCCTCGGCGGCAACCACGGCGTTTTGCGCGGCGATCACGGCGTCCTGGGCCGCGATGGCAAAGTCGCCCAAACCCGGCGCGCGGCGGGGCGCCTTGCCCGTGCGCTCGACAAACTCGGGCTCAAAGCAGCCCACGTGCTCAAACAGATCGATCCACTTTGCATAATCGACCACAAATATGAGTGCCCAGGGCGCCTTGGCAATCATGGGTTGGTGGTCGCACAGGTCGGCCAGACGGTCCAGCGTAGCCTGCTCGCGAATGCTCACGATGGAATACATCATCATGGCGCCTGCCGACGGCGCACGGCTCGCCGCATGCAGAATCGCCGCCCGCTGCTCGTCGGTCACCGCCACGGGGCGGTCGTCGTCATCACGCGCGAAGGCACGCGTGGAGGAACGGTGCTCCAACGTGTCCAGCACCGCATTGCCCGTCGTCTCGACCGGATAGCCGCACGTATCCACGCCCGCAGCTCCGCCGCAGTACTCGGCACCCGTCATACAAACCTGCTCGCCCATAGCTCTATCCTCGCCAATTCTTTAAGAAGCCTTTACGCTTCCGTGTAATTCCCGTCCATTATCGCGCAGGTCGCCACTACATTGCGCCACACCGCCGCACATGCGCGTTAATATGGCTGGTTGTTGTGCGCAGCCCGCAAATGCAGTGCATATTTAGGTAACAATCGGGTAAACCCCCGCTTTCGTAGGTTTTAAGTTTGTGAGGAGTCTCAGCATGTTCGCTGCCGCCATCTCGCTCGTCGGTCTTGCGGCGACCGTCTACCTTGTTTTGCGCGAAGCCAAGGCCATTCGCACTCAGTCGGGCACCGTCACCAAGGGCGCCTTCGCCTGGAGCGTCGCCTTTGGCCTGTTCCAGCTCTTTTTGACCGTCTGGGGCGCTATTGGCCTCGTCGCGCAGAACGAGCCGCTCGCCTTCGTGATGCTCATCCTGACCAACGCCATCCTCACCGGCTGCGCTTGGGCCAGCATCGCCCGCGACCGCATCGCCCCGCGCGTCTTTGCGTTCGCCGGGCCCGACGCCCCCGCCCCCACCGGCAAGCTCGCTCGCCTGCGCGGCGCCTTTGTGGGCAAACCGCTCGTCGCCGCCGTCTTGTGCCTGCTGCTCGCCGGCGTCTTTGCGCTGCTGGGCATGGAGGTCTCGTCCAACCACGACTTTACCTGGGTCTACCCCCTGTGCATCCTGCTCGAGTGGGCCATCATCACCACGCTCATGGTCGGCCTGTTCTTCCTGTTCCAGCGCCACGGCGCAGCTCCCGCGGTCCTGGCCTTTGCCCTCTTTGTCCTGGGCATTGCCGAGTTCTTCGTCATCACGTTTAAATCCATGCCCATCCAGCCGGGCGACCTTTCGGCCATCTCCACCGCCGCCGCGGTCGCCGGCACCGGCTACACCTTCTCGATCTCACTGTTCTGCGTGCTGTCCATGGGCTTTACCGCCATCGCCATGCTGCTGTGCGAGTACGCCGGCCTGGTGGCACCGCACCGTCAGAAGGGCGCCGCCAACGCCAAGCGCATGCTGCTCACCAACCTGCTCGTGGCGGTGCTGTGCCTGGGCGGCGTGACCGCACACGTCACGCTCATCGACTACTACAACACCCTCGGCATCACCGTCTACACCTGGCGCCCGCTCGAGAGCTACTGGCGCGAGGGCTACCTGCCCGCTTTCATTAGCGCAGCGCAGTCCATCAAGCCGCCCAAACCCGCCGACTACTCCGTCGACGATGCCAAGGCCACGCTCAAAAAGTACGCCAAGGCCTACGACAAGTCCGACGCAGCCAAGAGCGACGAGCGCGCCGCCGCAAAGGAGCAGTTCGATAGCGAGAAGCCCACGGTCATCGCCATCATGAACGAGACCTTCTCGGATCTTTCGATCTACCAGAACATGCGCGCCGGCTACGAGGGCCCGCAGTACTTTAAGAACCTGTCCAACTGCCTCAGCCGCGGTAAGCTCTACGTGAGCGCCTACGGCGGCGGCACCGCCAATACCGAGTTTGAGTTTATGACCGGCAACTCCATGGCCAACCTGGGCTCGGGCGTGTACCCCTACACCATCTACAACATGGAAACGACCGGGAACCTGGCAGAGCAGTTCAAGTCGCTCGGATATTCCACCACGGCCATGCACCCCAACCACGCAACCAACTGGAACCGCGAGAACGTGTACAAGGACTTTGGCTTTGACCGGTTCCTGTCCATCAACGACTTCCAGGGAGCCGACACCCTACGCGGCATGGTGACCGACCAGGCTACCTACGACAAGATTCTTGAGCTGCTCGACCAGAACGCCGATCCGCAGTTTATCTTCGACGTGACCATGCAGAACCACTCGGGCTACGACACGGGCCTGCTGCCGGTCGACAAGCAGATGCACCTGAACATCGACACGACCGACCTGGACACCAAGACCGTCGAGGACGGCACGCTCTCCGATGTCGACGAGTATGTCTCGTGCATCGAGCAGTCCGACCAGGCGCTTCGCTACTTCCTCAACGCCTTGAGCAAACTCGACCGCAAGGTGGTCGTGGTGTTCTGGGGCGATCACCAGCCGTTCTTCCCGTCCAAGTTCAACGACAAGTGGTTTACCGGCGAGGACGACGCCACGCATCAAGAGCGCCTGTGGCAGACCGATTACATCATCTGGGCCAACTACGACGTTGCCGGCTGCGACCAGACGAGTGAGGTCGACGACCTGTCCACCAACTACCTGTCCACGCAACTCATGCAGCTGATCGGTGCCCCGCTGACCGACTACCAGAAGGCGCACATGACGCTGCGCGAGTCGCTGCCCGCCATCAACTCGGTGGGCTACGAGGACGCCAGCCTGCGCTGGGCACTCTCCTCCAACGTCACCGGCGACGACGCCGCCGCAGCAGCCGCCACCAAGGCGCGCGAGGATTACGCCAAGATGCAATACTACGAGATGTTCCGCGACGGCAAGAACGTCTATACGGAGCACTTCCAGACCGAGGCCAACGAGACCGACCCCAACTTGGCACCGGGTACGACCAAGATCAAATAGCGGGTCACTCATAACTGGTTCGTCTGCCCGGCGGCGCGGAACGTAAGGTTCCCTGCTCGGACAGTCCTGCTCGCACGGAGAGCACATTAAGTGCTCTCCGGCTCGTGCGGAACTCGCGATGAACCTTACATTCCGCGTCGCCGGGCAGACGCCTCGGTGTTGAAGCGCGGCTTGTCATGGGGACACCTGCTGAACATATATAAGTTGAAGGCCACGCCATGTGGCCTTTTTGCATCCGGAAACCGTGTCCCAGAATTCACGTCCGGAGTGGGATGCGGCTTCCGCTTACGGCCCCGTTGGGAAACTCCATCCCACTCCGATCGCAAATTCCGGGTCGCAGTTTCCGCCAGAGCCCTCAACCGGAAACTGCATCCCACTCCAAAGGCGAATTCCGGGACACACTTTCCGAAACCCCATCCATCCGGAAAGCCCGTCCCACTCTGAATACATCCAGCGAACGCATGCGAGTGTGTCGTCCAGGACGGTCTCGTCATCGGGGTAATGGAAAATGTCACCCCAGACGCCTGCCACGGTTGCGCCTACAAGTGTCAAGAAAAAAGCCTCGAGAATTTCGAGGCTTTCACATTTGTATTGTTTTGCACGAAGGACCGCGAACGGCGAAGCTACTCTCCCAGCACGGCCTTCTTGGCGGCTGCAGCCATGTTGTCCAGATCTTCCTTGGTGGGATGGTCCTTCGCGGCAACCCAGTTGTCGAGCAGCATCTTATAGCGAGCGTTGTCGGGATCTTGCTCGAGCATGGCCTCGTAGCGCTGCTTGACCGCGGGGCCCATCTTGCCCTGGCACATCGCCCAGCCCGCAAGCTCGGCATCCCCAGCCAAATTGGAAGTTACGCGGTCGATAATCTGCTGATAGTAGCTCTGGTCGGCCCCAAAGCCGCAGGTGCCAAACAGGAACACGCGCTTACCGTGCAAGGCGGAGAGCAACGCCGCGACCGAAGGCGTGCACGCGCCCTTGTCGCACCAAAAACCGACGAGCACCGTGTCGGCCGCGCAGGCGCCCTGCGCCTCGAGCGCAACCTGATCTGCATCCGCATCGTCGCTCAACGCCGCGGCATGGACAAACTCAACACCCGCAGCCTGCAGAGCGCGCTTGATCGCGCCCGAAACCATCCTGGTATTACCGCTCTTGCTGTTAACCACCAAAGAGCACGTCATAGTCACGTTGCCTCGTATCCCCCAAAACTAAAGCCACTAATGCAATTTATTAGATGACTATCTTAGTACTAACGTGACAGATGTAAACCACCGTCTGTCGATTGATTAATTTGCCCCACGGGCTTGCTCACTGGGCAAACTGGCTGCGGTAGAGCTCGGCATAGAAGCCGCCTGCCGCTAGCAGCTCGTCGTGCGTGCCGCGCTCGATAATCTGGCCGTCGCGCATCACCAGAATGCAGTCGGCGTTGCGGATGGTGCTCAGGCGGTGCGCCACGACAAAGCTTGTGCGACCGGCCATGAGCTCGTCGAATGCCGCCTGCACCTGCAGCTCGGTACGCGTATCGATGCTCGACGTTGCCTCGTCCAGCAGCAGAATCGCCGGATCGGTGAGCATAACGCGCGCAATGCACAGCAGCTGTTTTTGACCCTGGCTAAACGTGCCGCCGTCCTCGCCGATGACCGTATCGTAGCCGCCTGGCAGCTGCACGATAAACTTGTGCGCATGCGCGCGCTTGGCAGCTTCGATAACCTGCTCGCGCGTGGCGTCAGGACAGCCGTAGGCGATGTTTTCCGCCACCGTGCCCTCGAACAGCCACGTATCCTGCAACACCATGCCAAAGGCATGGCGCAGGCTTGCGCGCGTGTAGTCACGCGAAGACCTGCCATCAACCGTGATGTGGCCGGCATCGATATCGTAAAAGCGCAGCAGCAGGTTGATGAGCGTCGTCTTTCCGCAGCCCGTGGGGCCAACAAGGGCAAAGCGCATGCCGGGCTTGGCCTCGATGCAGATGTCCTGCAGCAGCTTGCGGTCGGACACGTAGCTAAAGTCCACATGCTCAAAGGCGACCTCGCCCTGCGGGGCAGCAAGTTCCACGGCATCCGCCGCATCGGGCTCCTGCTCGCGGGCATCGAGCAGCGCAAACATGCGGCGCGCCGAGGCATACGCCGTCTGGATCTGCGTAATGACGTTGGTGACCTCGTTGAACGGCTTGGTGTACTGGTTGGCATAGGACAGGAAGATCTGCACGCCGCCCACCGTAAGCGCCGCGGGCACGCCCGTGATCACGCCCACGCAGCCGATCACAGCGACCACGGCATAGATGATGTTATTGATAAAGCGCGTGCCGGGGTTGGAGAGCGAACCCATAAACTGTGCGCGCTCGCCCGCGGTGTAAAGCTCGGCATTGAGGGCATCGAAGCGCTGCTGGGCGTTGGGACCGTAGGCAAAGGCGTCGACAAGCTTTTGCTCGCCTACGTACTCCTCGATATGACCACCGAGCTGCCCTTGAATACGCTGCTGTGCCGTAAAGCTTTTGTTGGAGAGCTTGGCAATAGCACCGGCTGCAAAAATGGAAAGCGGCGTGACGAGCACCACCACGAGCGTCATGGTCAGGTTGATGGAAAGCATAAACGCGAGCGTGCCCACGATGGTAATAACACCGGTAAAGAGTTGCGTGAAGCCCTGCAGCAGGCCGTCACCCACCTGGTCGACATCGTTGACCACGCGGCTCATGAGGTCGCCGTGAGCATGGCTGTCGATAAAGCTGAGCGGCATGCGGCTGAGCTTGTCGCTCGCCTCCACGCGCATGTCGCGCACCGTTTCGTAGGACAGGCGGTTGACGCAGTAGCCCTGCAGCCACTGGAAGGCCGCGGCTCCCACCACGACGAGCGCGAGTTTGGTGACAAGCGGCAGCAGCGCGTCGAAGTCCACCTGCCCGACGGCAACGATCAGGTCGATGCCCTCGCCGATGAGAATGGGCGTGTAGAGCTGCAGAATCACGGAGATGGCGGCACTCACAAACGACGCAACAAACGAAATGCGATGCGGACGAACGTAGCCCATCAGACGGCGAGTCACCGCACCCACGGGATAGCGCTCGGGGTCGCCGGGCTGGCGCGGACCGTCGCCCAGGTCGTTGAGGTTATCGTTACCGGACACGTTGGCCGTCATCGTGGCGACCGAACCGGAGGAAGTGTACGGATTCATTTAGCAGCCCTCCTTTGCGCAAATGGATGCCGGGGCAGTCGGGGCGGACGCGGGGCTTAGGGTGGACGCGGGCGCCGGAGTGGGCGCGGGCGCTGTGCTCCCCCGCTGGCCCTCAAGCTCCTCGCGGCGCAGCTGCGACTGGCAAATCTCGCGATAGAGCCGACAGGTCGCATAGAGCTCGTCATGTGTGCCCAGGCCGGCAACCGAGCCGTGGTCGAGCACGCAGATCACGTCGGCATCGCGCACGGTCGAGACGCGCTGGCTCACAATCACCGTGGTCAGCGGCAGCCCGCCCTTGGCGGCACCGCGCATGCTGCGCTCGCGAATGGCATGGCGAAGCGCCGCGTCGGTCTTAAAGTCGAGCGCCGACGCGGAGTCATCCATGATCAATATCTGAGGCGAACCAACCAAGGCACGCGCGATAGTCAGGCGCTGACGCTGGCCACCGCTAAAGTTCTTGCCGCCCGCCTCGACCGGGGCGTCTAAGCCCTGCGGCTTGTTGCGCACGAACTCGCTGGCCTGCGCCATGTCGAGTGCCACCCAGAGCTCCTCGTCGGTCGCAGCTTCATCGCGCCAGGTCAGGTTGCTGCGGATGGAGCCGCTCACCAGCGATGCGCGCTGCGGAACGGTCGCGACCACACGGCGCAGCTGGTCGAGCGGCCAGGTGCGCACGTCGGCGCCCATCACGCTCACGCTGCCGGTGCTCGCATCGTACAGGCGCGGGATGAGCGAGACGAGCGTGGACTTGCCGCTACCCGTACCGCCGATAATGCCGAGCGTCTTGCCCAGCGGGAGTTCCAGCGTCACATCGTTGACAGCATTGGCCGCGCCAGCGCCAAACGAGAAGCTCGCATGGCTCAAGCTCAGCACGGGAACTGAAGCGACATTGCCCGGCTTGGGCAGCGCGACCGGCTGGTTGCCCTCGTCGGTGATGCCCGGCACGCAATTGAGCACCTCGTTGATACGCGACGCGCTGGCGCTCGCCTTGGTAAAGACCACGACCAGGTTGGCGACGTACACGATGGAGGTCAGGGTCTGCGTCATGTAGTTCACAAACGCCATGACCTGGCCCTGCGTAAGCTCGCCCACGCTGACCTGGATGCCGCCCACCCACAGGATGGCGCACACGCCCAGGTTCATCACCAAAAACGTGACGGGGTTGAGAATCGACGAGAGCTTGCCCACCGCGATGGCAGTATTGGCCTGGTCGTCGGCGGCCTGCGCAAAGCGCTCGCGCTCGTGATCTTCGCGCACGAAGGCGCGAACCACGCGGGCGCCCGAAAGGCCCTCGCGGCAGATAAGCGCGATGCGGTCGAGCTTTGCCTGCAGCTGCCTGTAATACGGGATACAGCGCGCCATGACAACCCAGAACACCAGGCCAATGGCGGGCGTGCAGATCAAAAAGATGATGCCGAGCTTAAGGTCGATGGCAAGGGCCGCGCACATGGAGCCCACCGCTAGAAAGGGCCAGCGGATGAGCATGCGCACGCCCAGCGCCACAGCGAGCTGGACCTGGTTAACGTCGTTGGTGATGCGGGTGATGAGCGACGGCGTGCCAAAGCGGTCGAGCTCAGCATAGCTCAGCTTGTTGATGTGCTCGTAGAGCGCGCCGCGAATGTCGGTGCCCATGCCCTGCGAGGTGAGCGCCGCCATCTTTTGGCAGACGAGCGTAAACGAGATGCCGATCACGGCCATGGCGGCAAGTAGCATGCCGTAGTGGATAACGGCGCTCACGTCGTGCGAGCCAATGCCCTTGTCGATCATCTGGGCAATCACCAGCGGCGTCAGCAGGTCAAAGATCACTTCGATCAGCTTACACGCAGGACCGATCACCATATACCGGCGAAACTTACCACCAAAACGCCTAAGCAGCTCAATCATAAAAAGGCGCTCCCTATCATCATCCACATTCAATTCGAATCATGATAGTACCGCCACCCCAAAAGAAGCGTAAACAACTCGTCATTTCTAACGGGATTCAGTTTTCAGGGTTGATTTCCGATCTCAGCCGAACACATTAGGCGGACAGGCCGTTCCCGCAGCTAGCCGAACGCCCCCGCGGCCCCTCCTGGGGTCCGGGGGCGCCGTTTTCCCAGTTGATGGAACGGTGGAGATGTGTTTCGATAGGTCCGGTGGCCATGCTCCGCCCGCCGCCCGGCACCTCTTCCCAGACTCAGCCGGACGGTCGGTCCGTCTATTCCGTTTTTCCTTCTAGGCTAGGCCAGCGGGGCATCGCCCCTCTCGGCGCGCGCCCGCCCTATCAGCCCCGGCGTCAGGTCGAGCTCGCCGAGCGGCACGTCCTCCACGCCGTAGGCGTCAAGCAGCGCCGCCGCATCGTCCCCGAGCATCGCCCTGAAGGCGCGCGCGGGCGTCGAGAAGCCGAGCGCGCCGCGGGGCTCGGAGTTCACGTGCGACATGGCGAGCGCCATGTCGGCCGGGGATAGCCGGTCGAACCTGAGCCCGGCGCCCTTGGGCAGCAGCTTCCTGATCTCGACGTGGTTGCGCTCGCAGGCGCCCTTCTGGTCGCTGCGGCGCGGGTCGCAGTAGAACAGCCTCGTCTCGCCGGGCCCCTCGCCGAGGAGCGCGGC
Organism: uncultured Collinsella sp.; assembly: GCA_902490095.1. Lineage (GTDB taxonomy): Bacteria > Actinomycetota > Coriobacteriia > Coriobacteriales > Coriobacteriaceae > Collinsella. The sequence goes on along the minus strand of CABUCQ010000036.1, from coordinate 437 downwards.
GATCGCGCCCTCGTCGGAGAACTCGGCGCCGTTGTCGGTGAGCACGGCGCGGAACACGCGGCGCGTCCCGTCTGCGCCGAGGACCGCCCGGACGCCCTCCAGGGCGGCCGCGACGCACCCGGAGGTCTTCTCCCCGAGCAGGAGCGCCAGCTGGAGCCTGCTGGGGCGGTGGAGCAGCGTGAGCAGGCAGGCCGAGTCCTCCCGGGCGCCCTCGACGGTGTCCATCTCCCAGGCCGCGGCGCACGCGTCCTCCCCGAGGGCGAGGAACGCGGCGTATGACCTGCGGGCGGAGTGGCGCGTGGCCGCCCGGACGGCGGCGCGCCTCCTCGGCCTGTAGCCGACCTTGCGCCTGAGCTCCATGTTGGTCATGCCGTCGTAGCCCGCCGCGACCCAGCGGTAAATGGTCGACGGCGACAGGTCCACCGGCCCTCCGTTGC
>CABUCQ010000035.1 GCA_902490095.1 uncultured Collinsella sp. | reverse complement strand
GACGCCTCCAAGGAGCGTCTGGAGGCCCTGCGCCAGGAGATTGCCGAGGTCCAGGAAAAACTCAACGTGCAAAAGGCCGGCTGGCTCAACCAGAAGAACGCCATTGACCACGTGCAGGAGCTTAAGAGCCAGCTTGACGAGGCCAAGAGCGAAGAGGAGCGCGCGACGCGTAACGGCGACCTGGGCCGTGCGTCCGAGCTGCGCTACTCCGTGATTCCGGGTCTGCAGCAGCAGATTCAGGATTCCGAGGCTGCGCTCGAGGCGCAAAAGCAGCAGGACGGCGAGGGCCTCAACGAGCAGGTGACCTCCGATGAAATCGCCGAGGTCGTGAGCGCCTGGACCGGCGTGCCCGTGTCCAAGATGATGCAGGGCGAGCTCGACAAACTGAAGGGCTTGGAGGGCGAGCTGCATAAGTGTGTCATCGGCCAGGACGAGGCCGTCTCCGCTGTCGCCGCAGCCGTGCGCCGCAGCCGTGCGGGCCTCTCCGATCCGGACAAGCCCATCGGCAGCTTCTTCTTCCTGGGCCCCACCGGCGTGGGCAAGACCGAGCTCGCCAAGGCGCTGGCCGAGTGCCTGTTCGACGACGAGCGCGCACTCGTGCGTATCGACATGTCCGAGTACATGGAGAAGTTCAGCGTCCAGCGTCTGATCGGTGCGCCCCCGGGATACGTGGGCTATGATGAGGGCGGCCAGCTCACTGAGGCCGTTCGCCGTCGTCCGTATTCCGTGATCTTGCTCGACGAGATGGAGAAGGCTCATCCTGATGTCTTCAACGTGCTGTTGCAGGTGCTCGACGACGGCCGTCTGACCGATGGCCAGGGTCGTCAGGTGTCCTTCAAGAACACGATCATCATCATGACGTCTAACGTGGGCTCCAAGGCTATCGCCGAGCTTTCCGGCAAGGACGAGGAGGAGATGCGCCATCAGGTCGACGCGGCCATGGCTCAGACCTTCCGCCCCGAGTTCCTCAACCGTATCGACGATATCGTGGTGTTCCATCCGCTCGGTATGGCGCAGATCGAGAAGATCGTCGACATCCAGCTCGCCGACGTCCGCGCGCGTCTGGCCAAGGAGCGCATGACGCTTGCCATCACCCCGGCGGCCAAGCAGATGCTCGCCGTGGGCGGCCTGGACCCGGTCTTTGGCGCCCGTCCGCTCAAGCGTCTGGTTCAGCGCGAGGTCGTGGATGCCATCGCCGCCGCTATCATCGACGGCACGGTGCGCGAGGGCGATCAGGTGACGGTCGATGTCGACAAGGACGGTGGCTTTACCGTCGTGTGCGACAACACGCCGGCGGCCACCTACGAGGTCCCCGACGCAGAGTAAATTATGGGACCGGCTTTAACCGCACCTCATCGCAAAACGCCAAGGGCGGCGGATCCAATCGGGTCCGCCGCCCTTTTTCGTGCGACAATCGATGATGTTGAGCATGAGTACATGGCAAGGAGATATGCAGATGAAAGACGAGAACAAGACGCACGCACCGGTTGCTGAGGCAGCGCCCGCCGCGCCGGTCGCACCGAAGGCTTCTCCCAAGCCGGCGCCCAAGCCGCGCGACCCCTACATCCGTGCCGAGAACGAGGACGATGACGGCTACGATCCCTACAGCGATCGCCGCCCCGAGCGCGAGCCGCTGTTCGAAGCCGACCCGTGGCGCTAACTTTTGTAGGGTGGTCATAATATCCCCGTCCCAAATTGACTGCTCGGGGAGTCGCATTCGAGCTCGGTTGTCCTCTTAGCCACTCGATATCCTTCGGAGCAATAACAGTGAAAAACTTGCTTAAGTGTTAATCAAGCTACACACAATCTTGCTCTCTAATTAATCAAGAATCGCTATAATTTTGATTAGCTAGAGAGCAAGATTGGAGAATCATGGCATTCAACGACTTGATCGCCCAGAAAATAAAGGACTTTGAACAGCAGGGGGTTCCGCAGGTCTTTGAGCGAGACCTTGATCTAGGAAACCCACAGGAGCCAAAGCGCGACAACATCGTAAATGTGATTGTGGGGGCCCGCCGTTGTGGAAAGACGTATCGCCTGTATCAGGAGATGCGGCGGCTTCAGAGCCGGGGCGTCGAGCTTGACCGGATGCTTTACTTCAATTTTGAGGATGAGCGCTTGCGCCCGTATGAGCCATCGCTGCTGGCGGACGTGCTCGACACGTTCTATGCGCTGTATCCTGCTGCTCGAACCGAGGGCGCTTACATTTTCTTTGACGAGATCCAGGAAATTCCCGAATGGGGTGCGTTTCTGCGGCGTGTAGTCGATACGGAGAAAGCGACCGTCTATGTGACGGGATCTTCTTCCAAGATGCTGTCCTCAGAACTTAAGAGCGAGTTCAGGGGTCGTTCTCTTGTGCGAGAGCTTTTTCCGTTGAGTTTTTCGGAATACGCTCGATATAAGACGGGGAGCGTTCCCGAGCCAGATGCGACCTTTTCCCCGAGCGATGCAGCGCTGCTTCGACATCATTTGATCGGGTATCTTGAACGAGGGGGATTCATTGCGACACTTGAGCAGACGCCTGCAGACGCGATTCAGCTGCTACAGGAATATGCTTCGCGAACGGTCGCCATGGACGTCGTTGAACGTTACGACGTCAAGAACCCTCGCCTGGCATCGCTGTTCTTGACGCGGTGTATGGCATCTTCGGGACGAGAGCTGTCAGTGAACAAAGTGTACAACGAGTTCAAGAGCAGACAGATACCCGTCAGTCGTAATTCGCTCAGCGATTTACTTGAGTATTATGAGGACGCCTACCTGTTATTTTCTGTGCCGGAGTTCACGCGTTCACTGGCAAATAACATGCGGTCTGCGTCTAAGGTCTACGCTGTCGACCCTGCGATGTTTGGAGCATTCTCTCCCGCATCGGCATTGGACCAGGGCCAGAGGCTCGAAACCGCAGTGTTCAATGCGCTAAGAAGAAGGACTCCCGCGGTGAGGACCGGCTCGGTCTGCCGCCTGCTAATCAAAGAGAAGAGCAAAAGCCATGAGGTGGACTTTGTGGCTGGGGACGCGCTTCTCATGCGGGCTTATAGCCTGATTCAGGTGAGTACGGATATGGCAAGTGAGAAAACGCGCGAGCGCGAAATTGCCGCGCTTGATGCCTCGATGGCCCAGTTTGATCTTGGCGAGTCGGCAATCGTTACCATGGATGAACAGACCGATATTCCATGCGAGCACGGTGTGGTACACGTTACGCCCGCATGGAAGTGGCTCCTTGCCTAATCATCTATGGACCTGTGGGGTCAGGACTTCCTGGCTCCTTCATCACGGTTGGGGAGCACCTTGCTGCGCCAGGCTAGTCCTGGGCTTTGATACTCGGCAGCAGGATTTGCGCGAGGTAGTCGGTCTCGAGTTTGGTCGCGGCGTCGGCCTTGCCGTCTTTGCCGACCAGTACGTTCTTGATCTGGCTATAGGTGTAGCGGTTACCGGTCGTGAGCTCGACAAGCTCAATGGCCGTGTCCATGGGGTAGGTTGACACGGGATTCTGCGTCCGTCCGTTGATGGTCTGGGGCACCACGTACGGATAGACGGGGCCGCTGGCGTAGACGGTATAACCGTTGCCTAGATTGGCCGCACCCAAAACCGTATCGCCCTCATCGGGTGTAAAGCTCTCGCCCTCGCGCACCGCGACGAGCGTCACGATCGGCGTATCGCTGTCGCCGGCAAGATAGATGCATAGCGTGCTGCCATTCTGCCAAGTCTCGACCTTGCCGTACCACTCGACGGGGATATCGAGCTGGTAAAGGTCGGTTGCCTTGTGACGGGCGTCGGCATCATGGGCCGCCTGTGCCTTTTGCGCGCTCACGGCATTGACGGCGGCGTCGCGCCGCGCGGTTGCTGCCTGCTGGAGCACTTTGGCAGCCGCGGCGGAGCTCGTGCCTCCCTCCTCGGCATACTTGGCGGCGGCATCGATCTGGTCGTCAGTCACCGTGTCGGCCGAAGGCACCTTGAGCCTAAAGGCGGCCTGGCTGCTTAGGTCCTGTCCGTCGCTCTTGATCGTGACCTGCGCCTTGGTGGTCGGCACGGTATAGACGGTGCCGTCGGACGCGATGGGGGAGGCGGCAATGGAGAGCGTGTAATCGCCGGGCAGCAGTTTGATGCCGCGGCCGTGCTCGTCAACATAGAGCGTTTCGCTCACGGAGGAGCCATCAGCGTCCTGACCGCTCACCTGTACGGGAATCTTGGAGCCGGTGGAACAGTCGAGGCCCGCGGCATGCATGCCAATCTGCACTGACATCATCGTGTGGGCATTGGCGGCGGCGATGGCAGCCTGCTCTTGCTGATATCCGTTCCAGGCAGCATAGCCTGCGCCGCCGGCGACGAGCGCGACGGCCACAACGCCAGCGACCATCAGATTGCGGCGCTTGGGCGACATCTTGCGATGACGAACCTCGGCCTCGCGTGCCGAGGGAACGGACGGCAGGGGAATATCGCCCATGGCGATGGTCTCGTCCACGGCAGGCGAGGAGCCTAAGCCAGGGAGCTCGCGGGTCAGCGAATCTTCGGCCGGCAAGCTGTCGAGCAAGATGGTTTCCTCGCTCGTGTCGGATTTGGGCTGGTCGTCGGCCTCGCATTCGGATTCCTCGTGCCTCGCCTCGTCTTCGGTGGGCGCGGCGCCATCGTCTTTTGCATCCTGATCATCGGGCTGCGCCTCGATTTCCGGCTCATCCTGCACATCAACGCTCGAATCGTCAAACGCAATCTCGGCCAGCGCGATCTGGTCTAGGCTCTCCAGGGCCTCGGCGCATGCTTCTGCATCTTGGGCCGCATCCTCTTGGCCCATCGTCTCATCATTCATATATCCCCCAAGCTCAATATCGGGACAACAATGTACCCAAAATTGGGGTCACATAGGGCTGTCAGGCGGTTGGAAATCTGATTTTATCTGTGCGAGAGGTTTTGAATGTGTGCGCGAATGGAATATGCGCGTGAATGCGCGCAACAACAAAAAGCCCCGGAAAGCGGGCGAATCGCTTTCCGGGGCTGCGCATGACGCGCGATTGCGGCATCGGCTAAGTTTGCCTACATCCAAATGTGGACGGGATAAATATGTTATTCGGCGTGTGCGTAATCCACCTTGGCGCGGCGAGCGGTAGCCTTTTCCCAATCGCTGGTGCCCTCAAAGACATCCTGCTTGTAGGGATTGCGGCCGAGCTTCTTGGCACGGTAGGCGATGTAGATGATTGCGGCGACGTTGGCGACCAGTGCGGCGATCGAGACCGCAGTGGCGGCGACGGGGTCGAGCGTGGAGTGGGTCACAAAGATGGACTCCTCCTGGAAGTACGGGAACACCTGGGCAAACATGCACCAAATGGCCAGCGTAAAGGCGCGGTTCTGGATCCAGCCGCCCTTGTTCCAGATAAAGGCGGCGACGGTGGGCGCCAGCAGCAGCGCAAAGCCGCAGAACCAGGAGTGGGTGGGCAGGCAGTTGTAGGTGTAGCAGAAGTTCCAGATGTCGTAGGCGATGATGTAGACCCAGGTCATGTCGGGCCACAGCATGTCGGTCTTGTCCTCGGAGGCGTAGACGCTCCACCAACCGGTCATGCAGAAGATGTTGATGATACCGGCGATGCCGTTGAACACGTTGTTCCAGCCGGCCAGCTGCGTGGCGCCCTCGGAGGTGACCCAAGTGGACTGGCCCAGGACAAAGAAGTGATAGGCGCTCTCGAAGTCGGACACGACGGCGATCATGATGTTGATGGCGACGATCGCAAACGGCCATGCGCGGAACCAATGCGCCTTGCCGATCTTGCCCCACTGGTACTTAATGGCAATGAAGCCCCAGCAACCGGCCAGCGCCGCGTATACCTTGGCGTAGTGGAACCAGCTGTTCTGGTACACATGGGTGGGGTTGGTGAGCGCCCACTCGGCGCCCTGCGAAACGCCGACGGCGATGGCGACGCAGTAGATGGTCATGGCCAGCGGAGCCACGCCAAAGATGATGGCCGCGCCCAGCTTGGTGCGGCGGCCGACCTCGTTGAGCACGATCAGGCCGATAAAGACCATGGCCCAGCCGGCCCAGTGGATAAGGGTATCGCTACCCCAAACATCGAACAGCATGCTGCTCTCCTTTCACACGCCCGCGGCCCCTCTTCTGATCGCGGGCAGTTTGGCCAAATGTCGTCAGTCCTGGGGCTTGCGCTCCGGATACTTGGCGGTATAGCCCTCGATGTGGAGTGTCGAGGCGATGATTTCCTTGACCGTCTCGTCGGGCACATCGGGGTGCGTGCGGATATACATCAACAACCCCATGATGAGGGTGTAGAACGTCTCGTAGACATGGTCGATGCGTAGCTCATGATGGGCGACAAAATCCACCACGGTGGTGTCGCAGATATACTGCGCCACACGCTGGACCACGTTGTGCAAAAAGCCGCCGTAGAGCGCGCCACTGCTTGAGGTGAGCGTACTCGGCAGCTCGTGGCCGCTGGCGACCAGGCGCTTAAAGAGCGGGGCGACGGTGTCGAGCGCGCCCTCGATATCGCCGACGGTGCGGCCGGCGTTCCACTGCTCGAGTTCGGAGATAAAACCGTCGATTGCCTCGTCCATGACGGCGGTGACAGCGGCGTCCATATCGGCGAAGTAGTGGTAGAACAGCGAGCGCGTGCAGCCGGCTCGCTTGGTCACGGCCGAGACGGATAGATGCGACACGCCCAGCTCGGAGCTTACGGTGCGCACGGCATCGAGGATCTCGCGACGGCGTTCGTCGCCCGTCAGACGCTTTGCCGCGCTATCGGATGCGGGGACGGCATCGACCACAGAGGTATCTGCTGTGTTGTCGCCCATGTTTTGCCGCCTTTCATCCTCTTTTGCCGGACCGTTCGCCTAACAGTCTTGAATATTGTTGACGGTTCGTCAATACTATTTTTGACACAACGTCAACAATGGCGGGTGAACGGCATGGGGGCATGCCCGGCCTGCAAAAAAGAGGGGCGCCGCTGTCTCGCCAGGCTGCGGCAAGAGAAGGGACCACCATGATTCTCAACGGACCGGGAATTAGCTACACCGAGCCCGATATCGGCGCCGAGTTTGTGCCGCCGCTGCCGGAGCACCCGCGCGAGGCCATCGTCAAGCTGTGCGAGCACTGCACCAACCGTCTGCTGCATCGCGATGAGCTGCTGGGCTACGAGTACTGGTCGTTTGCCGAGGCTGCAACCGACGAGCAGGCCGAAGTGCTCTGCAAGATGAAGATGCGCCGTCCCTACACGCTGCCCGAGATGGTCAAGATCACCGGCATGCCCGAGGCAGATATCGAAAAGATGCTCGACGACATGAGCTACACGGGCCTGCTCGAGTACAACTGGGAAAACCCCGAGCGCGCCAAACAGTGGGTGCTGCCCATGCTGGTGCCGGGTTCCGCCGAGTTCCTCAACATGCGCGTGAGCCAGCTCGAGGAGCACCCGGTCTATGCCAAGTTCTTTGAGCAGGCGTCCAAGGGACCGCTGTCCAAGGCCACGCCGATGGTGCCGCCCGGTGGTGCCGGCATCGGCATGCATGTCATTCCGGTCGAGAAGGCTATCGACGCCGCGAGCACCTCGGTGCCGATCGAGCATATCGAGCATTGGCTCGACAAATACGATGGCAAATATGCCGCCAGCACCTGCAGCTGCCGCGCGAGCCGTCGCGTGATGGGTGAGGGCTGCGCCGACGACCCCGCCGACTGGTGCATTGCCGTGGGCGATATGGCCGACTATGTGGTTGAGACCGACCGCGGCCATTACGTGACGCGCGACGAGGTCTACGACATCCTGCGCCAGGCCGAGGACAACGGCTTTGTGCACCAGATCACCAATATCGACGGCGAGAACAAGATCTTCGCTATCTGCAACTGCAACGTCAACGTGTGTTATGCCCTGCGCACCTCTCAGCTGTTCAACACGCCCAACCTGTCGCGCTCGGCCTATGTCGCCAAGGTCGAGAAGGACAAGTGCGTTGCCTGCGGTCGCTGCGTTGAGGTGTGCCCGGCCGGCGCCGCCAAGCTCGGCCAGAAGCTCTGCAGCAAAAAGGCCGGCGGACAGGTGCCCGAGTATCCGCGCCAGGAGCTGCCCGACGCCACCAAATGGGATCACACCAAGTGGTCGCCCAACTACCGCAACGACAACCGTATCGAGACGCATGAGTCCGGCACCGCTCCCTGCAAGACGGTCTGCCCCGCGCACGTTGCCGTTCAGGGCTATTTGAAGCTCGCGGCTCAGGGTCGCTATGACGAGGCGCTGGCGCTCATCAAGCGTGAGAACCCGCTGCCCGCCATCTGCGGCCGCGTGTGCAACCGCCGCTGCGAGGATGCCTGCACTCGCGGCCGTGTGGACGCCGCCGTGGCTATCGACGAGGTCAAGAAGTTCATCGCCCAGCGCGATTTGGATGCCGCGACCCGCTACGTCCCGCCCGTGGTTACGCCGACGCGCGCTGGCGGCTTTGATCAGAAGATCGCCATCATCGGTGCCGGTCCGGCCGGCCTGTCCTGCGCTTTCTATCTGGCCGAGAAGGGCTACAAGCCCGTCGTGTTCGAGAAGAACGAGCGCCCGGGTGGCATGCTCACCTATGGCATTCCCAGCTTTAAGCTGCAGAAGGATGTTATCGAGGCCGAGGTCGAGATCATTCGCCTGATGGGTGCCGAGTTCCGCTATGGCGTGGAGGTCGGTCGTGATGTGACGCTCGACGAGCTGCGCGCGCAGGGCTTTAAGGCCTTTTACGTGGCCATCGGCTGCCAGGGCGGCCGCCTTGCCGGTATTCCGGGCGAGGATGCCGAGGACGTGACCGTGGCCGTCGACTTCCTTCGCGAGGTTAACAGCGGCAAGATCGATACCCTGTCCGGCCGCACCATTGTGGTGGGCGGCGGTAACGTGGCCATCGACGTTGCCCGCAACGCCTGCCGTCTGGGCTCTGAGCACGTTGAGATGTTCTGCCTGGAGAGCGAGGCCCAGATGCCCGCCAGCGAGGAGGAACGTCGCGAGGCCGTTGAGGACGGCGCTCACATCAGCTGCGGCTGGGGCCCCAAGGAGATTCACCTGGACGAGGCCGGTCGTGTGTGCGGCATCACCTTCAAGCTCTGCACGCGTGTCTTTGACGACGAGGGCCGTTTTGCGCCCGAGTACGACGAGAACGATCTGCGCCGTGTCGATGCCGACCGTGTCGTCATGTCGATTGGCCAGTCCATTGTGTGGGGCGACCTGCTGGCTGGCTCCAAGGTGGAGCTCGGCCGCGGCCAGGGTGCCCTTGCCGATCCCCAGACCTACCAGACCGCCGAGCCAGACATCTTTGTGGGCGGCGACGTCTACACCGGCCCCAGCTTTGCCATCGACGCTATCGCCGCCGGCCACGAGGCCGCCGTGTCCATCCATCGCTTTGTGCAGCCGGGATCCACGCTCACCATCGGCCGCAATCAGCGCCGCTACACCGCGCTCGACCGCGACGACGTTGTGCTCGAGAGCTACGACAACGCGAGCCGCGAGGTTGCGCATGTGGACCGCGAACGCGAGAAGGCTGCGCCGTTTAGCGAGTATGTTGAGACCTTTACCGAGGAGCAGGTGCGCGTCGAGACCGCCCGCTGCCTGGGCTGCGGCGCCTCGATCGTCGACCCCAACAAGTGCATCGGCTGCGGCCTGTGCACCACCAAGTGCGCGTTTGACGCCATCCATCTGGATCGCGACCGCCCCGAGTGCTCCACGATGGTCAAATACGAGCAAAAGCTCCCAAGCCTGGGCAAGTACGCTTTGAAGCGCGCCATCAAGATTAAGTTCGGTCGCAAGTAATGAGGTTCCGCCGTTCTAACGAACGGCGGCACTGCCGACGCTGCGCGGCGCCCAAGCACCCCATCTTGCCCCTCAACTTCGGCGCCGCGGGCAAAAGCCCAGCGGACGCCTTGTTTCGGGGCAACCTGGGGCACCTGGATCGCCGCTCGCTGACGTTTGGCTGACATCGCATCAACCGTTGTTGAAAGGTTTCTACCTTGCATGAATTGGGAATCGTTTACCACATCATTCGCGATGTCGAGAATGTGGCGCGCGCTCATGGCGTGCGTCGCGTTTCGAGCGTGACGTTGCTACTGGGCGAGGTCTCGGGCGTCGTTCCCGACTTGCTGCTCGACGCTTGGCGCTGGGCAGCAGATAAAAAGCCTATCACCGAGGGCGCGGAGCTTATCGTGGAGCCCGTCGAGGCCGTGACACATTGCGAGGCGTGCGGCTGCGACTACGCGACGGTCGAGCACGGCAAGACCTGTCCCCAGTGCGGTAGCGGCGAGACCTATTTGCTGCAGGGTCAAGAGGTAATGATCAAACAGATCGAGACCCCCGACGAGGACCCGGCAGACACTGTTCCCGATGACCCTTCCGACGCCGTCGACGCCGCCAACCCACTCCACATCGCCTAACATCCAATGACTACATGGGCTAGAGTTCTAAACATATTTGCTTCGGTTAGTCAAGTCATGTCTGTTTAAACAAAATGGTGGCACGCAGACGCATTGGGATCCACCTAAAAGCGGTCTTAACGAACAGTGCACCTTTATATGTCTTTGAAAGCAATCAGCAAATCACGTTTTAGCAGGCAATAAGCTGTAAACCGACAACGTAATCAATTTGTAACAAACCTAGACGTTTAAACAAATAATCCAACCTTTTGCGGATTTAGCTATAATTCCACAATCCAAACAGGTATACTCCTTTCATGTCGTGTAGGAAATACGTAGACAAAAAGGAGGTTATGTGATGGTAAGTATTGTTCTTGCTAGCCACGGGGACTTGGCAGCTGGAATCAAGCAGACGGGCTCGATGGTCTTTGGCGATCAGCCGTCTGTTGCCGTGGTCTCGCTCGAGCCGAGCATGGGCCCCGACGACTTCCGTGCCAAGGTCGAGGAAGCAGTCGCTTCCTTCGAGGACCAGGAGCAGGTGCTCTTCCTCGTTGATCTGTGGGGCGGCACGCCGTTCAACCAGATCAGCGGGCTCATCGAGGGCCACGATTCCTGGGCTATCGTCACCGGTGTCAACCTGCCTATGCTCATCGAGGCATATTCGCAGCGCTTTGACGCAAAGAACACTGCACATGCGATCGCAAAACATCTCGTGACTGAGGCTAAGGCTGGCGTGCGTGTCAAGCCCGAGTCTCTGGAGCCCGAGGAGAAGAAGCCGGCTGCGGCCGCCGCTGCTCCTGCAGGCGCCATCCCTCCGGGAACGGTCATCGGCGATGGGCACATCAAGATCGCCCACGTCCGTATCGACACCCGTCTGCTTCATGGTCAGGTGGCCACCACGTGGACCAAGCAGATCAACCCCAACCGCATCATCGTGGTTTCCGACGGCGTTGCTCACGACGAGCTCCGCAAGACCATGATCGAGCAGGCTGCCCCTCCGGGAGTCCATGCCAACGTCGTTCCCATCAAGAAGATGGCCGAGGTCGTCAAGGACACGCGCTTTGGTGACACCAAGGCCATGCTGCTCTTTGAGAACCCGCAGGATCTGCTCAAGGCCATCGAGGCCGGTGTCGACATCAAGGAAGTCAACATCGGTTCCATGGCTCACTCCAAGGGCAAGGTCGTCGTCACCAACGCCGTCGCTATGGGCGATGATGACGTTAAGACTCTCGAGGCCCTCAAGGCCAAGGGCGTCAAGTTCGAGGTCCGCAAGGTTCCTTCGGATTCCTCCGAGGATCTCGACGCCATGTTGAAGAAAGCTAAGGCCGAACTGGCCGCTCAAGCATAGTAAAGGAGGGTCCGATACATGTCTGCAATCACTATTCTGCTTGTTGCGATTGTCGCGTTGCTTGCCGGTATGGAAGGCATTCTGGATGAGTTCCAGTTCCATCAGCCGCTCGTGGCATGCACGCTTATCGGTCTCGTAACCGGTCACCTTCAGGAGGGCATCCTCCTGGGCGGTTCGCTCCAGATGATGGCCCTTGGCTGGGCTAACGTCGGCGCCGCTGTCGCGCCTGACGCCGCTCTGGCCTCGGTCGCTTCTTCGATCATCATGGTGCTCGCCCTCAACGGTGGCGCCACCGATTCGGCCAAGGCCGTTACCACCGCTATCGCCGTCGCCGTCCCACTGTCGGTCGCTGGTCTGTTCCTGACCATGATCTGCCGTACCATTGCTACCGCTATCGCTCACGCCATGGACGGTTGCGCCGAGAAGGGCGACTTCTCCGGCATCGAGCGCTGGCAGTATGCTGCCATCCTCATGCAGGGCCTTCGTATCGCCATCCCGGCAGTGCTTCTGTGCGTCATCCCGGCCGAGGCCGTTACCAACGCGCTTAACGCTATGCCCGACTGGCTGTCCGGCGGCATGGCTGTCGGCGGCGGCATGGTCGCTTCCGTCGGTTACGCCATGGTCATCAACATGATGGCCACCAAGGAGACCTGGCCGTTCTTCGTCCTCGGCTTTGTCCTTGCTGCCATCCCTCAGCTCACGCTGATAGCCCTTGGTCTCATCGGCATCTCCCTTGCCCTCATCTACCTTGGCCTTAAGGATCTGGCCAAGCAGGGTGGCGGCATGGGCGGTGGCTCCGGCGACCCGCTCGGCGACATTCTGAACGATTACGAGTAGGAGGGGAGTGATACATATGGCAGAGAACAAGATTCAGCTCACCAAGGCTGACCGCAAGAAGGTTTGCTTCCGTCATCAGTTCCTTCAGGGCTCGTGGAACTACGAGCGTATGCAGAACGGCGGCTGGTGCTTCGCAATGATCCCTGCGATCAAGAAGCTCTACACCAGCAAGGATGACCAGATTGCCGCTCTTAAGCGCCACCTGGAGTTCTATAACACCCACCCCTATGTTTCCGCCCCCGTCATTGGCGTTACCCTCGCCCTCGAGGAGGAGCGCGCCAACGGTGCTCCGATCGATGATGTCGCCATCCAGGGCGTCAAGGTCGGTATGATGGGCCCGCTCGCCGGCGTCGGTGACCCCGTCTTCTGGTTCACCCTTCGCCCGATTCTGGGCGCTCTGGGCGCTTCCCTGGCCATGTCCGGCAGCATCGTCGGTCCGCTGCTGTTCTTCTTCGCGTGGAACATCATCCGTTACGCTTTCCTGTGGTACACGCAGGAGTTTGGCTACAAGGTCGGCTCATCCATCGCCAAGGACCTCTCCGGTGGTCTGATGGGCAAGGTCACCGAGGGCGCTTCCATCCTGGGTATGTTCATCATCGGCGCCCTGGTCGAGCGCTGGGTGTCCATTTCCTTCACCCCGATCGTCTCCACGGTCAAGCAGTCTGCTGGCGCCTTTATCGACTGGGCTAGCCTGCCCTCCGGTTCCGAGGGTATCAAGGAAGCGCTGACGATGTACAACTCCGTCGGTGCTACCGCCCTTGATCAGATGAAGGTCACCACGCTTCAGGCCAACCTCGATCAGCTCATCCCCGGCCTTGCCGCCGTGTGCCTGACCCTGCTGGTCTGCAAGCTCCTCAAGAAGAAGGTCAGCCCGATCGTCATCATCCTGGCTCTCTTCGCCGTCGGCATCATCGGTCGCTTCTGCGGCTTCATGTAAGCACGCTTCGGCTTAAGACCGAGAATTGCTAGGCAAGGGCTTTTGAGCCATTGAAACGGACCGCAACCGGTGGGTACACTGGATGCGGTCCGATTGTTTTTATTGGAGGGCGAGGCGCGTATGGCGCAATCTCAGAACAGCACGGTCGATCTGGCAACGCCGGCAACCTGCCTGATGGGGCTTACCAGCCACGGTAACGTGATGGTGGGCAATAAGGCGTTTGAGTACTATAACGAGCGCAATCCCGAGGATTATATTCAAATCCCGTGGGACGAGGTCGACTATATTGCCGCCGAGGTCTTGCGCGGCACCAAGAAGATTACGCGTTTTGCCATCTTCACCAAGGACAACGGTCACTTTACGTTTTCGACGCGCGACGACAAAGAGACGCTGCGCGCTGTGCGCAAGTACGTGGACGAGGATAGACTCGTGCGTTCGCCCGACTTTATCGACGTAACGACCAAGGGCGCAAAGAGCATCCCCTCCGTTATCAAAAACCTCTTCCACAAAGGCAACTAGTCATTAAAGAGCGCCCCCCAAGTGGGACGCAGTTTCCCATGGGGCTCGATCGGGAAAGTGCATCCCAGTTCGAGCGCTGATTCCGGGATGTAGTTTCCGGAATGGGGTCGTTTGGGAAACCGTGTCCCGTTTCGAGCCGAAATTCTGGGACACAGGTTCCCAGCGAGGTCCCATGGGGAAAGTCTGCCCCAGAATTTGCCTGGATAGTGGGACGCACTTTCCGGAGGGCTGTTCCACCGTAACTTCGAAGAGTGGTTATACGCTGCATTACAACGGTGTAAATCTGCTACACTAGTACAACATGCCTCCGTAGCTCAGGGGATAGAGCACCGCTCTCCTAAAGCGGGTGTCGCGCGTTCGAATCGCGCCGGGGGCACCAGAAGAAAATGCAGGCCAGACGGTATAAATCGTCTGGCCTGCTTCTGTATAGATAGGACGAAATAGACGTTGAAGGGGTGAAAAAGGGGTGAAAGAAAGTTCTATGACGAAAACAGCTCGACCACATATTTCACCTCGAAACATCACTCAAATGTCCGGTTTCCAACTCTTCCCACAGCCTACGGGCTTTTAAGAAGCCCTCCGGCTATGGAAAGCGTTGAAAACCTAGGTTGACGTTGCCGTGAGATGGGCGAGTTTCCAACAGTCCCCGGCGTCTCCGGGTTTTACCGGGGACCCTCCGACACCGGGGACCGTTGAAAACTCGCCCCTTCTGCTAGGCAGGCATTTTTTTCAAGTAAGCCAGTTGCTTCAGAAGCAGCTGGAGAGTAATTGACATTCCAAACATTTCCATGAAAGTGAAGTCGGGCTCGCCGCTGTTTGCAGAGGGAAGCATAATTGTCTGGCGTGCCATCCTTGTCGCGTTGAACTTGTAAAGATAGCCAAACTTGCTCTTTTGCTGCTGGATAGTGACTTTTAGGAAGAGGTAGATAAACTCGTTACCCTCGTTGTTCTTGATGTGAAAGCGTTTAACGTCATCGGAGAAAATGCACTCATAGGGGTGGTAGAACCCAAGACAGACGCCATTACCGTTATAGTTCACGCCAAGGACATTGTTGTCGAGCGACGAATTCTTATCAGCTGTAAAACCGGCAATCCCGTTGCTATTGTCAAGTGCCCCAATAAACGGCCGTCTTCCACGCTTCCGGTTACGAGATTCCAAGCGCTTCCCGGAACGAATGTCGAATATTTGGCTGATTGAGTACGATTTCCAATCTCTTTCGTGCAGTGAGGAGTGGTCGAACTCGGGGTTATTTACTCTCTCTCTCTCGATGGAGGCGATGCGCTTCATCAGGAATTTGCGGCACCGCTCAACCTGGATGGCTTCACGCTCGTGGATATAGTCTTCCATGAATTGCCAGTCGGGATTGCCTGACTCGTCGATGGGAAGCATTACTCGCAGCAGATTGAGCCGTTTTAGGCTGATTGATCTTCCGTGACCGAATAGCGTTCGTTGTTTAGAAATGGATGCGGCCACAAATTGCATGGCATACCTTGAGAGGTTTCCAATCGAGTCTCTTGGCCTTAATTCCGTTACGTGAGTGTCGAGAGCGAACTCCATTGGTTGGTAGTATGCGAGGCCTGCCCCGCCATCGCCGTCATTGTTTAGAGTGATAGCGTGGCCGTGATGAAGTCTTTCGCTTGGGATGGAGACAAAAGCCTTTACGCCGTTATCGCAGTTTCGAGCGGAAATAAGCGGAACGTCTCCGACTTGAAGGGAGGTCATGTTTTTTTCGGTGCCGCGAGCCGGTTGAAATAAATCTGAGATTTTAAAGGATGCCCAATTTCTGTTATTCAGATCAAGCATTGGGACCCTCCTCGAAGAGATAGCTACGTCCGTGAGAGATCATGTCGAGCTGAAAAGTTAGATAGTCGGCTATTGCCTTCTCGAAATCCTCTTCAGTTGGTATCTCGTCGTTGAAGTAATAGAAGCTGTGCAGCCACTCGTCGTCGGCCTTAACGGTCGAGCTGACGCAGAATTTCGACGGGGCCTCTTCTCGATCGTTCCAGACGTCTAGAAGATGCTGTTTCTTATCCTTTGCGGAGTCGCCTTCGACAAGGCCGACATGTGCACGTACCTCGTAGCCGTCGTCTCTGAAATCGATAAATCGACTCTCTTTATCGGGATCATGAGGCTCGCCAGCGGTAAATACAGCTATGACGGGATTGGTCCCGACCCCATAGAATGTATCGGTGTTGCACGTAATAACGCCTTCGAGGGTGTGGTGCTTGAGGATGGAGACCTTGAACTCCTTTTCGGCCTTGCTCTTTCCGGTCATTGATGATTGCGGAACGATGACCGCCGCCCTCGCACCTATTGTGAGAGAGTCGAGAAGACGTTCCACAAAAGATAGCTCGTATTGGCTTGGATCCGCTTTGGTTCCCTGGCTGTAAGGAGGATTCATCAGCCCGACCGTTGCCCCTTTGAGCTGTATCTGGGCCGGGTTTTGCTTGAGGAAATCGCAGCATTCGAGGTTACTGTTTCCGTCGCGCCTAAGAATCATGTTTGCAGCTGCGACTGCAAACATGTTGCTTTGGAGCTCGATGCCGTGAAGGCGCTTTTTCTTAATGTCTCTGCGTTCCTGCTCGCTGGTTGCAGAAGAAAGCATGCGGTGCATGGCGGCGATGAGAAATCCCGCGGTTCCGCATGTTGGGTCAAGCACCGTATCTGTAGGCTTAACATCTACGAGCTCACACATAAGGTCGCAGATGTGCTTTGGCGTGAGCACGATGCCGAGCGTTTGGCCGTCCCCGCCGGAATAGCTCATGAACTCGCCGTAGAAGCGACCAATGAAATCTTCTGAAGTCTGCTGGTACTTGATGCTTTTGAAAACATGCTCGTTGAGGAAGTTCGTGTAGTAGTGCAGCGGGGTCATCCCTAGGGTATCGTTGACCTCGTTCAAACGGAAGCTTGTTTGAATAATGCCGAACTCAGCAAGAAGCTTGTTTTTCTTTACATCTGGTCCGACGTTGGAGCGCGTGAGTCTTCCGCGAATGGCATTCATCAGCTTGTCGCCGTCGCGCATGCCCTCGGTCTGGTCGCCGGTGAGGGAGTCGATTGAGAACCCGCCGTATTCGATTTCATCCAGAGCGAGAAGGATGCCAGCCACTACGAGGGCCTTGTCTTGGTCCTTGATGGAGCCGTAGGTGCGGAGATATTCGTGGAGCTCTGCCGCATCTTTTAGAATCTGCTCCGTGGTCTTTTCGACGTCGGTTGGCTCGTCAAGCACATATCGGGTGTAGTACTCAACGATATTGTTCGGTGAGAGCCAAGTGAATGATTCAAGGTCCGGGAGTCTTTTGTAGCCCTCTCGGTCATTCACGAATACGGGAGATATGGTGTGATGCTTGGAGTCCCCCGAAACTCCAACGGCGAAAACCTCGGTGAAAGGACTCTTCTTTGCGATATGCGAGGCATAGTGATAGGCACCGTTAACGGCATAGTCGGTAACAGCTTCGGTGCTCATGTCTAGGATGCCGGAATCAGTCAGCTTCTCATGTCGACCTTGGCTCGCTTTATCTTCGATGACGAGGATAAAGCGTCCAATTTTCGAAACGTATTCAGGATAGCCAGCGTTTCCCGTGCCGCGCTTGGATGCGTCCTTGAGAGCGTTGTCGATCTCTTTGATGCTGCTTCCCTGCGATGTGAACTCAATATCACACTCGGTGAGCCTGTCGGCAACCCAGAGGTCGAGCGCGGCTTCTTTCCTGGCCATGTGAAATCCTTCGATAACGAGCTGATGCGAATTTAATCGTGACAAAGATATTCAACAGTTTAACCTCAGGCTATAGATTAAAGAAAAACTACTTTCGACCAGGTTCTTCGAACGGCAGCGATTCGGATTTGCTGCGTAGCAATCGGCCTCACGGCCGATGGGTCCCGTTTATGGGCGGCCCCTGCGACGCGCGGCATCGCTCTCGTTGCGGCTCTCTGTAACGATCCCATGGGTCGCATTTCGTCTAGCTCCGCTCACGCCACCCTTTCCGTCGTCCGCATCATCAGGGCTGCATCGGTTAGAATCGTGTGTGCGACGCATCCCGTGCGCGGGCGGCCGAAGACTTGATCGGAGGTCCCCAATTGCTGAAATTCCTTAACGCGCTCGCCGCCCTTGCGACGGTCGGCACGTTCATCATTGCGTTTCTTGATTCGTATGAGGTTCGGTTTAAGGTCCGTAGGCGCACGCGCGGTGCGGACGGTTCTCGGCGTTTGCGCCGCAAGCGCAAATAAAAACGGCCGGGGTTGCAGCCCGGCCGTTTAACACGTTAGAAAACTAGGCCGCCCGCGCTCCTTAACACTTACGCGGGATGCGTCGTTTTCTAGAAACATTCTACCCGTCCGGCTGCGAGTCCGTCCACATTTTCCAAATCAAATCATCAGATGTCTACTGAGACCTTGATTATCGACTTCATCCGAACACCTCCCACATTCATCCGTACATGTACGGA
>CABUCQ010000034.1 GCA_902490095.1 uncultured Collinsella sp. | reverse complement strand
TCTGGCGCGCCAGCATCAGCTGGGTATTTTTGTTTATCGCGGGTTGGATGTGCACGCTCTCACGCAACAATGCCAAACGAGCGGCCAAGTACGCTGCCGCAGCTTTGGTCGTCTGGATCGCAACAACGCTCGTATCGGTCGACGATTCAGTGAACTTTGGCATCATTTATTGCATGGCGGCGTGTACCGCTGTGACAGCCGTAGCACGACCGATGCTTAAGAAAGTGCCCAGCACGTGGGGCATTGCGATATGCCTCGCTCTCTTCGCGGCGACATGGGGCATCCCGAAATCGACCTATTCATTCCCATATTTGGCGTGGCTAGGATTTCCCGGCTCCCGGTTTGTTTCAGGCGACTATTATCCAATCATCCCGTTCATATTCATGTATCTCACAGGATACTTTGCTGCGCGCACCGCTCAAAGATGCGAACATCCCGCCCCAAGCTGGGCCTACGCCAACCCCCTGCCGGCGCTCGCCAGCCTTGGACGTCATGCACTCCCCTTTTATCTGCTACATCAGCCCATCATACTGGGCATTTTGGAGCTCGCCTACTCGGTGCGATAACGCTCGAGCCGCGGTGCAATACGAGCCGGCAGTTTCGCCACAATACGAACGCCATCCTCAAGATATTCCTCGTGCAAAAGGGTCCCCTGCTCATGCACGACTGTGATGAGTGCACCTTCACGATATGGAATGTCGGCGGAAAGCAGCACATCGGTGGCGGCCGCCTCGCGAGCAATGCGATCGACGAGATCGTCGAGCCCCTCGCCCGTTTGGGCCGAGAACAGAACAGCTTCCGGATAACGACGACGGAAACTCAATCGATCGACGCTATCGAGAAGATCGATTTTATTGAATACGGTCAGCGTTAGGCGCTCTCCGGCACCGATCTCATCAAGCACGCGGTCGACAGCCTCAAGCTGTCGCTCATAGTCCTCGTCAGACGCATCTACGACTTTGAGAATTAGATCGGCACCCAACACCTCGGACAGCGTCGATTTAAAGGCATCGACCAGACCATGCGGCAGCTTTTGAATAAAGCCGACGGTATCAGTAATCGTCATGCCGCGACCGCCGGGCAGGCGATACGAACGCGTCGTCGGGTCGAGCGTAGCAAACAGCTTGTCCTGAGAAAGTACCGTAGAGCCGGTCAGACGATTGAGCAACGTCGATTTACCGGCATTGGTATAACCGGCTAACGCGACGCGAAACGCCGGTGACTCAATGCGGCTCTTAGATTGAACATCGCGACGCTGTTCAACCTGCTTGAGCTCACGACGAAGCGCAGCGATCTTATTACGAATGAGGCGACGGTCGACCTCGAGCTGACTTTCGCCCTGACCAAAGCGTGAGCCGATGCCGCCGCGCGTCTGTTCCTTGGCGAGATGACTCCACATGCCACGCAGACGAGGCAACAAATATTGAAGCTGTGCCAGCTGTACCTGTAGGCGTCCCTCACGCGTCTGAGCATGAAGGCCAAAGATATCCAAGATCAGTGCCGTGCGATCGATAATCTTTACCGGCTCGCCCACGGCTTTCTCCAAATAGGATTGCTGCGAGGGCGTCAGGTCGTCGTCAAAAATAACGACATCGGCATCCATGCGATGTACCAGGCCGTACAGCTCTTCAACCTTACCGGAACCGATAAACGATTTAGGATACGGCTTTACCAAACGCTGTGACAAACGCGCCACACACTGGGCGCCAGCCGTATGGGCTAGGCGCTCAAGCTCGTCAAGCGAACGATCGAGCGGCCACGCATTGTCGCGCCACTCAACACCAACTAATATGGCACGCTCGGGCTCGGGTGCCGTGGGAACAAGGGGGAAACGGGCCATTAGGCAGCCTCAATACGATGCAGGATTACCTCAACGACCTCATCGATCGTACATTCATCCATATCGAACCACACGATGCGGTCATCGCGTTTAAACCACGAAAGTTGACGCTTGGCATAGCGACGCGAGCGC
This sequence comes from uncultured Collinsella sp., assembly GCA_902490095.1. Taxonomy (GTDB): domain Bacteria; phylum Actinomycetota; class Coriobacteriia; order Coriobacteriales; family Coriobacteriaceae; genus Collinsella. The sequence continues at coordinate 16,822 of CABUCQ010000034.1, read as the reverse complement.
ATCTTGATGAGTTCGCGAGCCTCATCCATGGAAATCGCGCCGTTAAAGGCATCGATAATCTCTTTGTAGCCAATCGCCTGCATCGACGTCAGGGCATCTCCCAGCCCCTGAACCATAAGACCGCGGACCTCATCAACAAGACCTTGCTCAAACATCAGGTCAACGCGCAGGTTGATGCGCTCGTAGAGCACCTCACGATTACGCGTCAGGCCAAACCACAAAGCATGATAATGCTCGTGCGGAACACTAAACTGCGACTTTTGCTGCGCATAGGAGACGCCATCATCATGCATCTCGAGCGCACGAATCACACGGCGCACGTTATGGGGATGAATAACAGCAGCCGATTCTGGATCGCGCTCGGCAAGCAAGGCATGCAGTTCTTCCTCGCCAATACGCTCGGCAAGCTCCTGATAGCCCGCACGACGATCGTCCTCAAGTTCACCCGAGGGAAAGTCCATCTCATCGAGGGCGGCCTTGAGATACAGCCCCGTACCTCCGCAAAAAACCGGCAGGCAACCCGAACCAAGGAGACGTTCAACATGCGCGCGAGCGTCGGCCTGATAAAGCGCAGCAGAATATGCCACACCCGGCTCTACAATGTCGACGAGACGCAGCGGCGCCGTGCACTCATCGGGCACCATCTTTGCGGTACCGATGTCCATGCCGCGATAGATTTGCATCGCATCGCACGACAGCACTTCGGACGAAAGACGGGCTGCCAAACGGTCGGCAACATCACTCTTACCAACCGCCGTCGGACCGACGATCGCAACGGCGGAAAGACCTGCCCCGGGAGAAACCATTAGCGCGGCTCGCCCACAACGGAGCCGGACAAATACCAGGTCTTGGCAACGTCAACGTCAACATCAACGATCTTACCAACAAGCTGATCGATGCTGTAACCCTCGGGGATAGGCGCATGCACGGTCTGATTCTTGGGACTCTTGCCCAGCAGGACCGCGTCGTTCTTTTTACTCGTTCCCTCAATGAGCGCCGGAACCACAGTATGAAGCTCACCCTGGTTATACTCGTGTGCCGTGGTCTCGATAACCTTAACCAGGCGGTTGAATCGCTCGAGAATAACCTCATGCGGCGTAGGATCGTCAATCTCTGCGGCCGGGGTACCGGCGCGCTTGGAATAGATGAAGGTATAGGCCTGAGCATAGCGGACCGTCTCGGCAAGTGAGAGCGTCTGCTCAAAGTCTTCTTCAGTCTCACCCGGGAAGCCAACGATAATGTCGGTCGAGAGCGCGATATCGGGCATGCGGTTGCGAATGCGATCGACAAGGCCCAGATAGTCCTCGCGTGTATAACGGCGATTCATCTCTTTGAGGATCCGCGTCGAACCTGACTGGACGGCCAAGTGCAGCTGCGGCATAACGGCAGGCGTCTCGGCCATGGCGTCGATGGTCTCGGGCAACAGGTCCTTGGGATGCGAAGACGTAAAGAAGATGCGCTCCACGCCCGTATCGCCCACGGCACGCAGCAGATCGGCAAAACGCGGCTTGCCAAACAAATCGCGACCATATGAGTTAACGTTTTGGCCCAGCAGCGTAATCTCACGCACGCCCTGGCGCACCAAACCGGTCACCTCGTCGACAATCTCCTCGAAGGGGCGGCTCTTTTCGCGACCGCGCACGTACGGCACGATGCAATAGGTGCAGAAATTATTGCAGCCCGTCATGATGGGCACCCAGGCGTGATACTGAGTCTCGCGATGCCACGGCATGCTCATGGCATCCGTATCCTCATGCTCATTGGTGCGGATATGACGCTTACCATCAAGGAACGCCTCGGCAATGAGCTCGGCCACATGTGCAATGGAATGCGTGCCAAAGATGACATTGACGTTATCGACGTTGGTGAGCAGGCCCTCGCCATCGCGCTGCGCGATGCAACCGCCAACGGCAACCACGCGCTTGCCCGAAGGCGAAGGCGGCAGGCTTTTGCAGGAATTGCACTGACCGTACAGGCGGGTATCGGCGGCCTCGCGCACGCAGCACGTCATGAAGACAACGATATCGGCATGCGCGGGATCGAGCGCCATGAGGCAGCCATACGAATCAAGCAGACCGCTCACACGCTCGGAGTCGTGCTGATTCATCTGGCAGCCAAAGGTGCGGATAAAGTAGGTTTTACCGGCAAGAATATCGCGTACGGAACGCTGGTCCATGTGCATAAGTCCTAACGATGGGGAGCGAAACAAGGCAAGCAGAAGCTATGCCACAGGCTTAACATCATCCATGACGACGTTATCCATAGCAGCTCGATTGATCTGGTGAACGTAGATAGAAAGGCGGATGGCCGTGCGCGACTCCCCGTTAATGAGGATGTCGGAGAACACGGGCGCGCAGGAAATATCAAAACCGGTTGGAATCAAAAAACCGCGCGCGATAGCAACGGCCTTAATGGCCTGGTTGACGGCACCGGCGCCGACACACTGGATGTTGACGGGCACACCATCCTTGACCATGCCGGCGATGGCGCCGGCAACGGACGCGGGCGATGATTTGCTTGATACCTTCAGGCAATCCATGAAGAAACTCCTGCATTTAAAAGTACGTTTTAACTGCAATAACTGTATCGTACCGAGTGGACTCGGTAAAGGCACTATTCCTCTTTGGCAAGATCAAAGGTCACGGTGATTCGATCACGCGAAACACGGATCTTTGGGTCGCCGCAAAGGTTGAGATAGTACCGGGCGGCAAGGTCATTAAAGTCGCGTTCCACAGCGCGCGAAAACTGTGCCATGTCATCCTTGGCAATACGTAGCCCGCGACGATCCTTCGCGAGATCGACAGGAGCCGGCGCATGCGAGGACGAATCACGCTCGCGCAGCAGACGCGCGGTCACACCGCGAACGGGCTTAATCTGCCCTGCCAAAATGCGATGAGCCGTGCGCTCGGACATCTCAAGACCCAAACCCGAACAGATACGGATAAAGTCCTCGGCATCAGAGGCAAGGCCTAAACGATCGACAACCGGAAGCTCACTCTCGTCATCAATGAACAGGAGACGCGACGTATCGAGCCGACTTGACGCCTGAGCATAAAGGGTCGCGGCAATCTCAGACGGAGAACCAAGATAGACATCGCAACCACGCAACTCCTCGAGCGCAAAATCACAAGCAGCGCGAATAATATTATGCGGGCCGCGAGCACAGACATAACGTCCGTCCTCATCCTTGACGGCCTGGGGCCAGCTGGACTGATCGGCACGCTCACTGAGGCGGTCGACCGCAACGCTCACCTTAAAGGCTGAACCAAGATCGACGCCGGACGTGACCACACGGGCCTCGTCGGTGTTCTGTTTGATCGAAAACAATGCCATGCCACGACCGTGAACGCCCCAATGGTCCATCTTCATGCTCTCAAGCTTGGAGGTAACGCGGGCATCGAAGATTCGCTCTTGCATATCCTGCGGAACGCCCGAACCGTTATCCAGAAAGACAAGCGTGCGGACGCTATCTTCCTTGGTCGTGGCGAGATAGACCTTGTCGGCGCCGGCATCGCGAGCATTACGGAGCATTTCGATGACGATATCCTCGACATGCTGAATGTCGTGTTTTGCCTGGCGCCGCTCGGCCTCCGAAACGCGGAGGCGGACATACCCCTCGCCAAGGTTCTCCTCGACGCGAAGGTTGCCCTCCCCCGACATCGACGCGATAAATGAGATGAGCTCGTTCGCGTCGCTCATGTTATTTAGCGATATCGACAGCGCGGCTCTCGCGAATCACGACGACGCGCACCTGACCGGGATACTCCATCTCTTCCTCGATCTGATGGGCGATATCGTGAGCCAGGACCGTGGACTGGGCATCGGAGATCTTGTCCGGCTGAACCATGACGTGGACCTCGCGACCAGCCTGCATGGCATAGGTACGCTCGACGCCTTCATGGGAGTTGGCAATCTCCTCGAGCTTCTCAAGACGCTTGATGTAGTTCTCGGCAGACTCGCGACGGGCACCGGGGCGAGAGGCGGAGACGGCATCGGCGGCCTGTACCAGGACATCGAGCACCGTGTTGGGGTCGACATCGGCATGGTGAGCCTCGATAGCGTGAACGATAACGGGCTTCTCGCCATAACGGCGGGCAAGCTCGGCGCCGATGACGGCATGCGGGCCCTCGACGTCGTGGTCGATTGCCTTGCCCAGGTCGTGCAGCAGGCCGGCGCGCTTAGCGGTCACAACGTCCAGGCCAAGCTCGGAAGCCATCACGCCGCACAGATCAGAGACCTCGAGGGAGTGCTGAAGCACATTCTGACCAAACGAGGTACGGTAGCGCAGGGCACCAAGGGTCTTGACGATCTCGGGGTGCAGGTCGTGGATACCGGTATCAAAGGCAGCCTGCTCGCCAGCCTCGCGCACGCGCTGCTGAACCAGGTCGGCAGCCTTGTGATACATCTCCTCAATGCGGGCGGGGTGAATGCGGCCGTCGGCGATGAGGTTCTCGAGGGCAACACGGGCGGTCTCACGACGGACCGGGTCGAAGCTCGAAAGAACGACGGTCTCAGGCGTGTCGTCGATCACGAGGTTGACGCCGGAAACCTGCTCGAAGGTCCGGATGTTGCGACCCTCGCGACCGATGATACGGCCCTTGAGGTCATCAGAGGGAATGTGCACGGAGGTAACGGTGACCTCGGCTGTGTGGTCGGCAGCGCAGCGCTGAATCGCCAGGGACAGAATCTCCTGGGCGGTCTTGTGGCACTCGGCGCGAACCTGCTGCTCGGACTCGCGAATGATCGTGGCAGCCTCGTGGGTGACCTCGCCGCGAACCTTATCGAGGAGCTCCTTGTGGGCGTCCTCACGGGTCAGGTCGGCGATACGCTCGAGCTCGGAGGTCTGCTTGGCGCAGAGCTCCTCAAGCTCGCGGGAGCGCTTCTCGACCTGACCGGCCTGGCTGGACAGCTGGTGCTCACGCTTGTCGAGAGCGTCGTTTCGGCGATCAAGGGACTCCTCGCGCTGCATCACACGGTTCTCGAGCGTACGAATCTCGCTCTTACGCTGCTTGTCCTCGGCCTCGGCGGCCTGCTTGTTCTTGATGATCTCCTCTTTAGCCTCGAGCAGAGCCTCTTTTTTGAGGGTCTCGGCCTGACGCTTAGCATCACCGATCAGGGACTCAGCCTGTGCGTGTGCCGACTGGATCTTTTCGTCGGCCTCGTGAAGACTACCCTGCTTGGCGGTGCGCATGTAGGCAATGGCGGCGATGGCACCCAAAACGATGCCAACGAGCGCTGCGATGATAGGCATGCTCACTCCTTTTTATGGATTCGTTACACAACAAAGCGAACCGTCCTTACGAACGGCTCGCGACATTTGAGTAATATGGGCGCAGCTTATGCGGGTCGGATACAGATAAACATATAAACAAACTCATCACAGATGAGCACATATCACAAAGCAAATGACAGTGTTTATCGTACGTTGAACCACAACAACTGTCAAATAAATGGCCCCGGCACGGCGGCTAAAACACGGTGAACGGCAGGGCTACAAAACGCATACGCCTAAACCGCACATTCCTCGCGTTCGGCATCGAGACGTGCCTTAACGGCATCGGCGGCGACGTGATACGAGAAGCCCTTGCCCATCAAAAACCGAACCAGTTTTTCGAATGCGCGCGTCTCTGGAACACGCCGCTTGGCGAGCAGGGCTGACGCACGCGCCAAATCGTCTTCGACGGCAAAATAATCCTCGGGATAACCGGGAATGTCATCGAGCACGACATGACGGCGCTTGAGCTCGGTCTCGATTTTGCGCTGTCCCCAACCGCGCCGCTTGCGCTCCTCGATAAAGTACGAGCAAAAGCGGCTCTCGTCTAAAAAACGATACTCGGTGGCGCGCTCGACGGCGAAATCGATCGCAGGCTGGTGAAAGCCGTAGCGAGCCAGCTTGTCACGGACCTCACCCGTCGCATGGTCGCGGCGCGATAACATCTCGGTCACCATGGTAAGTGCACATTTACGCTCGATGAGCTGCACCGCCTCACGGAAGTTGTCCCAATCACAGGGGAGATCGGGGCGGTTTTTGACATACAGCCGCGCGACCCGCACGGGAATCCAAATGGACCGCTCAAAACCGCCCTCAAGCTCACAATCGATATGTGCGCAAGGCTTTTTGGACGCATACCCGCTCGAGAACGAGGAGACCGCCTTCTTATCGGGAAAGACGACCGTGGCCTCGGTCACCGTATACGACATGAGCGTAACCGCTACTCGTCGTCATCATCGAGCATGGCGGAACCATCGATGGCGTAAAGCTCGTCAAACTCCTCAGGCGCAGGCTGATCGGTCAGCTCGACCTCGGACGGAGCATCGTCATCAAACTCAAGTCCACAGGCAAGGCGGACCTTATGCTCAATCTCGTCGGCACAATCGGGGTGTTCGCGCAGGAACGCCTTGGCGGCCTCGCGACCGTTGCCGAGCTTATCCTCGCCATAGGCAAACCAGGAGCCCATCTTCTTGCAAATGCCGCACTCGACAGCCATGTCCAGAATCGAGCCCTCCTTAGAGATGCCCGTACCGTACATGATGTCGAACTCAGCAGAACGGAACGGAGCTGCCACCTTGTTCTTAACGACCTTGGCGCGCACGCGGTTACCGATAACCTCGTCCTTAAGCTTAATGCTGTCGATGCGGCGAATGTCGATACGCACCGAAGAGAAGAACTTAAGGGCGCGGCCGCCCGTCGTGGTCTCGGGGTTGCCGAACATGACGCCGATCTTCTCACGCAGCTGGTTAATGAAGATGCACGTCGTGTTGGACTTGGACAGCGAGCCGGCGAGCTTGCGGAGCGCCTGGCTCATCAGGCGAGCCTGAAGACCGACCGTAGTGTCGCCGATTTCTCCCTCGATCTCGGCACGCGGGGTCAGCGCAGCGACGGAGTCAACGACGATGGCATCGATGGCGCCGGAACGCACGAGCATGTCAACGATCTCGAGCGCCTGCTCACCCGTATCGGGCTGGGAAATGAGCACCTCGTCGATATCCACGCCGATGCGTGCGGCATACGTGGGATCGAGCGCGTGCTCGGCATCGATAAATGCCACAACGCCACCCATTGCCTGGGCCTCGGCCAGGATCTCGAGCGAAAGCGTCGTCTTACCGGAGGACTCAGGACCGTAAATCTCGACGATACGGCCGCGCGGCACGCCGCCGATACCCAGCGCGGCATCGAGGGCCAGGGCGCCCGTGGGAATGGCCTCGACCTCGAGCTCGGGACCACCATCGCCGTACCTCATGATGGAACCCTGGCCGAATTTCTTCTCGATCTCGGCCTTGGTGGTGGCGATCATCTCATCGCGCTCTTTACCCGTCGTGCGAGCATGAACGGTACGTACGGGACCTGAATTCTTGGCCATGAATAGCCCTCCTCTTAACAACCTGCATCGATAATAAACGAACGGCTGTTCGTGGTCAACCGTTCAGATAAATCATATGCAGCCGACCTTTCCAAAACCCAACCAAACGCCGACCAAACACTGACCAAAATCTTGACCGCAGGCGAACCAAGAAAATCATGACGAGGAAAAATACGACAACTACCTGCACAAAGATAAAATTCGCCGGAGGTCCCTATCTCCACAATTAAGGGGCCCGGAGGCCCCTTAAAACACGTCTATTCCATAGGGTTGAGCACAAGGGCAATGCGACCCAATGCCTCCGTGACCGCATGGGCACGAACACACGAACGGTCGCCCTCATAGTGGCAGCGCACAGAGTCCACGACCGGCACTCCCCCATCGGCGGAACGATGTGCCCAGCCAATATAGAAAGTGCCAGCAGGATCGTCCTCAGCACCACCGCCGGGGCCGGCATAACCCGTTGCGCTCACTGCAATATCGCTCTGGTACAGCTCCAGCGAACCCGACGCCATCTCGCGCGCAGTTTGATGCGACACCGCGGTGTAGCGGTCGAGCGTCTCCTGCTCAACACCCAGCACGCGATGCTTAATCTCATCGCAGTAGGTCACCGCACCGCCACGCAGCACCGCCGAGGCGCCCGGGATATCCGCAATCGTCGAGGCGATCATACCCGCCGTCAGCGACTCAGCCGTCGAAACCGTCACACCCCGAGCGCTCGCGCGCTCGACGATATCGCGCGCCAGCTCCTCGTTATGTGCGGAAATCTGCTCAAAAGAGTCCGTCATACCCACCAGGGCCTAGACCGAAAAGACGATCTTGCGGCAGTTCCAGAAGTACTGGGCGCCCGAGATAACGGTCAAGACAACGGCAACGGCATACAGGAAGCGCGACACCGAGTAGATGCCGAGCGTCAGCGCCACCGGGCCAAGGTGCAAGCCGGCCATAGCAAAAACGCACAGGTAACCGCAGATGGAGACCATCGTGGTCGCCGTCTTGTACTTGCCGAGCTTATCGGCCGCAACGACCACACCGGCCGCACTCGCGACCATGCGAAGAGCGCTCACCAGAAGCTCACGGAACAGGATAATGAACACGGACCACACGGTCACCGCGCCAAAATCCAAGAACAGCAGCAGGGCCGAAAACACGAGCAGCTTATCGGCGATGGGGTCCAAGAATTTACCGAAGTCGGTGATCTCGTTGCGCGAACGCGCCAGATAACCGTCGACCTTATCGGTGCACGACAGGATCACATACAGAATGAAGGCAGCGGCGGCGAGCGGGCCGTCGAAGGCGCTCCAATCCGTACCGGCAACACTCGTGTGAGAAAGCGCCGACACGATCATGAACACCGGGATAAAGACGATGCGAACGCACGTCACGATGTTGGCGGGCGTCCAAACACTCGTCAGTTCCTTATTGCTCTCGTTTGCCACGATGCTCTCCTACTCCACAACATGGCCGATAAGCTCATAGCAGAAGCTATCGGTAAACTCGACAGTCAGAATATCGCCCACAGATGCCTCGCTGGCATCCAGATGCACCGCGCCATCGGAATCGGGCGCCTGGAACCAGGCATGGCCGATCAGCTCGGCGCCGTCCTCGGTTTCTTCGATACCGTCGACGATCACCTGGGCGCGCTCGCCCACATGTGCGGCGGTGGCGGCAAAACCGAGCGACTCGGCCAGGTCCATGGCAACCTGGGCGCGCTCGAGCTTGACCTCTTCGTCGACCTGACCCTCCATCTTAGCGGCCAGGCTGCCCTCCTCCTGCGAGTAGGCAAAGACGCTCGTGTAGTCAAAGCCGACGGTGTCCATAAAGTCGATAAGATCACGAAACTCGTCGTCGGTCTCGGTCGGGAAGCCAACCATGGCCGTGGAGCGAATCACAATACCGGGGATGCGCTCGCGCAGGTCGCGGAACAGATCCTCGAGCTCCTGGCGCGAACCGGAGCGACGCATGGCCTTAAGGATGCGCGCATCGCAGTGCTGCACGGGGATATCGATATAGGGCAGCACCTCGGGCGTATCGCGAATGGTCTCGATAAGCTCGTCAGTCATGCCCTCGGGCTGCAGGTAGAGTACGCGGACCCACACGTTATGAGGACGCACCGCCTCAGCAACGGCCTGCAACAGCTGCGCCAGATTGCGCGGCTCGCCCTCGGCGAGGTCCTCGTCGGCAAAGTCGGTACCCCAGATGCCCGTGTCCTGACCGATCAGAACGATCTCGCGCACGCCACCGGCGACCAGGTCGCGCACCTCGGAGATAATGCTCTCGGCATTACGCGAGTGATAACGACCGCGGATATACGGGATCATGCAGAAGCTACAGAAGCGGTTGCAGCCATCGGAGATCTTGACGTAGGCGACAGCGCCCTCGACGGTACGCTTGACCTGCGGAATATAGGCGGCAATCTCGCGCTCGACACCCAGCACGTCATCGATGACCGCCACGATGCCGTCTTCCTCGTCGGCCTTCACAAAGGCCGCAACTTCGGGCAGCTCGTCGGGCAGGTCGTCGCCGTAGCGTGACGGCACACAGCCGCACATGACGATCGGGCAGGAACGAACGCCGTCCTGCACCTCATTGGCAAGCTCGAGCGTGGTCTCGATGCTCTCGGACGTTGCAGAGGCAAGGAACGAGCACGTATTGACGATGGCGATATCGGCATCCTGCGGATCGAATGCCTCCTCGTAGCCCGCGGCGGTCAGCAGCGAACGCATACGGTCGGTATCGACCTCGTTCTTGGCGCACCCGAGGGTGATATAGAGTGCGGAGCCCAACGGAGTATCCATGTTGGAGAGCGGTCCTTTCGAATGAATTAGCGGTAGTTGGTGAACTGCAGCGGCTGACCGTAGTCCTGGTCGCGCAGGAACTGGATCACGGTCTGCAGCGCATCCTTGGAAGCAGAGGAAACACGCAGTTTGTCGGCCTCGATCGTCACCTTGACCTTGAGCTTCTGATCCTTAATGTCCTTATTGATCTTCTTGGCAGTCGTCTGGTCGATACCCTCGACGATGTGACCGAGCACGCGCACGGTACCGCCCGATGCAGCCTGAGGCGCATCCCAGGACACGGCCTTAAGATCGATACCGCGCTTGATGAGCTTGGAGCTCAGGACATCGACGATCTGCTTGGAGACAAAGTCGGCCGGGGCGTTGATCGTAAAGAGCTTGTCGCCCTTCGAAAGCTCGATCGTGGCGCCGGAGTCCTTCAGGTCATAGCGCTGGGAAATCTCGCGCGTGGTCTGCTGGAAGGCATTGTCGACCTCCTGCATATTGACCTCGGACACGACGTCGAAGCTGGAATCTTTAGCCATGGTTAATCCTTTCGCTTACGAGCGGCTTAGTAGCTGTCGTACGAATAGTCGTCTGAATAAGGCGTAGTCTGCCCGTCGGTGGCGGTATCGGTGCCGTCCGTGGACTGGGTATCGGTTCCATCGGTTCCGTCGGTGCCATCGGTGCCATCGGTGCCGTCGGAGCTCTCGCCGTCCTTGGAGTCGGTCGTCTCCTTCTTGGGAACGGTGATCGTCACGCGTGCCACGCCCGACGTCTTAGTGTCGTAGCGAACCTTTTCGCCGTTCTTGGTAACGGTGACATCGGAAGGCTTGGACGTGGTGATCTCGATCGAGGACTCGGGCGTGTATTCCTGCTCAAAGGGTCCGGTCGCCTGGGCGCCATAGACCGACTTGCCATCAACCTTGACCTCAATCCAAGCAGTCTTGCCCTTGGCAACGGAGATCTTGACCTTTGTGACCTCGTTCTCCTCCTTCTTGGCCGTCGTCTTGGCGGCGTCCGAATCGGTGGACTCGGTCTTCTTGGAAGACTTCTTAGTCGTTGTCTTGGTGGCAACGGGCGTCTCGGGCGTCGAATCGGGCGCCGAGGAGCCGCAGCCACGTAGGAGCACCACGATGAGCACGATCAACAGCAGCGCCACGGCACCGATGCCGGCGTAGACGATACGCGGATCGAGCCCGTTGTTTTGAGGAGTACGTGATCCGCCGCGTCCACGATTGGAACTGCTGCGGCCGCCTCCCTGAGGCATACGACCACGATTGCTATCGGAACGGCCGCGATAGCCACCCTGGCCCTGAAGGCTGCGCTGACCCGAGCGGGGCGCAAGTTCACCGCGGCCTTGATAGCCACGCTGGCCCGAACGCGGAGCCGAAGAGCGCTGGCCATACGGCTGTGATTGAGAGCGAAGACGCGGCGTCACCTGCGTGGCATCGGCATCCGCATAGCCACCGCGAGAGCGACCAGAAGAGACCCCACGGTAACCGCGATCGGAATAGCCACCGTCGCCGTAGCCGGCACGAGGGTCACGCGCCACGCCGCGGGCAGCGGGAAGTGCACGGTCCTCGGGCATCGGCGTACTGCGGAACCGGTCACGCTGCGAACGAATCTCCTCGCCCGAACCCGTCTCGGTAATATAACCGGCCTGCTGAGGACGCTGTCCATAACGCGTCGAACGACCGCCCTGAACCATCAGGAAGCGCCCGTTATCGACCGAGGAACGCGAATTGACGTAGCCAGCGGCGTCCTGAAAACGACCGCCCTGCTGCGACGTCTCGCGCTCATATGCCATCAGATCGTCAAAGTAGGCATTGACGACCTCGCGCGGATTGAGGCCCAAAAAGCGAGCATAACTCGAAATCATGCCCTGCGCATAGCCGCGCGGCGGCATCGAAGCAAAGTTACCGGTCTCGAAAAACTCGATGATCTGCGGCCTGATTTTGATGGTGTTGGCGACTTGCTGAATGGAAAGGCCCATTCGGCGACGCTGCTCGAGCAGCATGTCACCAAAGCGTGCAGCCATCAGAATCCTCCAAACTCACGATCTTCACGTGCCATCTCGGCGTCGACAGATTCCAGCGCGGCAAGCCCCTCCTCGTCCAGCAGGACCTCGCGCGGCTTGGAACCGTCGGGCGGACCGACGACACCCTTTTCTTCCAGCATGTCCATAATACGCCCGGCGCGCGCATAGCCAACCTTCAGACGACGTTGCAGACCAGATGTGGAGCCAAGCTGCGATTCCACCACAATATGGGCGGCTTCCCAAATGAGAGGATCATCGTCTTGCGGCTCGGCGACTCCGGTGCGGACAATGCCGCCGCCACCCGCCATGGACATGGAAGCGGGCGCCACGGCAGACAGGATCTCCTCGTGGTAGTCGGGCTCGCTCTGCGACTTGACGAACTCGACAATCTCGTTGATTTCGTCATCCGAGACAAAGCAGCCCTGGATACGGCGAGGCTTGCCCCAGTCGACCTTTGAGAACAGCATGTCGCCCAAACCAGTGAGCTTTTCGGCGCCCATCTGATCAATGATGACGCGCGAGTCGATACCCGTGGCGACGTTAAAGGCGATGCGGTTGGTGATGTTAGCCTTGATAAGGCCCGTCACCACGTTAGAGCTCGGGCGCTGCGTGGCCACGATAAGGTGGATACCGGCGGCACGGCCCAGCTGAGCAATACGCACGATCGAGGCCTCGACATCCTTACCGGCGACCATCATCAGGTCCGAGAGCTCGTCGATGATGATGACCAGGTAGGGCATCTTTTGCGGCGGGTTATCGTAATGCTCAAACTCGCCGGCGGCCTGCTTTTCGTTGTAGGTCGAGATCTTACGCACGTTGAGACGCTCGAAGACCTTCAGGCGACGCTCCATCTCGGACACGGCCCATTGCAGAGCGCTCGCGGCCTGCTTGGGCTCGGTCACTACAGGCACGTAAAGATGCGGCAGACCGTTATAGCCCGCAAGCTCGACGCGCTTGGGGTCGACCATGATCAGGCGAACGTCCTCGGGAAGGGCGCGCATGAGCAAGGTCGTGATGATGGAGTTGATCATGACCGACTTACCGGAACCCGTGGTACCGGCGATCAGCAGGTGGGGCATCTTGGCAAGGTCGGCGACGACCGGCGTACCCTCGGCATCTCGACCGATGGCGAGCTCGAGCGGACCGCCCTTCACATAGGGAAGCACGTCGCCCAGGTTGACGTTCTGGCGCTTGCGATTGGGGATCTCGATACCCACAAGCGAGGTGCCGGGGATCGGGGCAAAGATACGCACGGACTGGGCAGCAAGCGATAGCGCGATATCGTCCTCGAGGCTCGAAATCTTGCTCACGCGCTCGCCCTCGCCAGGTTGCAGCTTAAAGGTCGTCACCGTGGGGCCGGCGATCCAGCCGACCACGCGGGCACTGCGGCCAAACTCAAGCAAGGTGGATTGCAGTGACTCGGCAGTCTGTTCCAGCTCCTTGTCAGATGACGCGGAGGACGCCGACTGCGGGTTGGCGTGCAGGATCTCGAGCGGCGGAAGCTTGAGGCCGTCCTCTTCTTCGCCCTCGTTATCCGCGGGGGCATTGACCGCTCCCCCATCGCTAGGAGTAGGCGCCTCGGCAGCGCCCGCGACAGCCGTATCGGCAACCTTGGGATGCTTCAAGAAGTCGGGAATCTGAGGTGTTGCCGAGACAGGATTCACGGCAAACGGCGGCTCGGACTCGTCGATCTTATCGGGGTCGTCTTCCATCGAAAGCTGGCCGGTTACCTGTTCGCGCTTAGCATGGCGACGCGGCAGCAAAGTTGTCTTTGCGGTCTCAATCGGAGCCTCGTCGTCCTCGTCATCGCCCTCGGTAAGCTCAATCTCGCTATCGGACCAAGACGGGTCGGGCTCGCTTGTATTCAACTTGGGCGTGGCCTTGCCCTTCTTGACATGACGGCGCGGCAGCAGCGTCGTCTTAGCGCGCTCGGCCTCCACGGCATCGGATACGTCGACAAACGGATCCTCGTCCTCGTCGTCATCGTCCAAAACCGGGTCCACATCGTTGCCCATGACCGTGGTCACGGCAGCATCGGAGCCCTTTTGACGAAGAATGCTCAGGTGCGGACGGGCAACGCCGGGCACCGACAGGGCTTCGTCGTCACCCCACGGGCTCGCGTTAACATCGGCACGACGGCGCTCGGCAAAATCGGCCGCGCGGTCGCGAGCAGAGCGCAGCACGCCACCCACCGAAAAGCCGATGATGACAAAACCAACGACGGCCAGACCCAACAGGACCACCATCGCGATAGGCTTACCCAGGGCATTCTGCAGCGCACTCGCAATAAACGCACCGATGTAGCCACCCGAGGCGGACAGATTTTGCGGCGTGAACATAAGGTCACACGAGTCGCTCGTACCCGGCACCATCAGCGAAAGAATGGAGACAACGGTGATAAAGACCACGGCTCCGCCCGCGACCGAGCGCACGTTGAGCGGCGAGTCCTCGCCTAAAAAGAGCGTGGCGGCAAACAGCAAAATAACGATCGGCAGCACGTAGGCGCCCAGACCAAAGCCCAAGTGGTAGAAACCGGCAACCGCAGCCGTAACGGGCGCAGTCGCCGGCGAAATCACGGCAATAAAGGACGCAATCGCCAAAACGGCAATGACCACGCCGGCGATATCGCGGTTGGCCGAGGGCTCGACCAAGGGCTCGAAATCATCGAACTCGGACTCGTGGCCCTTATTGGCACGCAGATGGGAACCGGCACCCTTAGCAGATGCCGGTTGGTTATTGGCCTTATTGCCTTTGGCGTTTTGTGCAGATCCGCGCGCCAAACTAAACCTCCATGACGACCGGGATGATCATCGGACGGGTGCGAGTACGGCTCCAGATAAAGTTAGAGAGCGAATCGCGCACGGCCTTGCGAATGGCATCGGAACCGCTGCTCGTAAAGCTGAACTTGCCCTTCTCGATCGTCTTCATAATGGACGCGGAGGCATCCTCGGAGAACTGGTCGTCGATGGCAAACGAGACGCCGCGGCCCGAGAACTCGATGGCCTCGATCTTCTTGTGCTTGAGCGAGACGATGGCAACAGCGGTAACCATACCGTCGTTGGCGAGCTTCTGACGATCACGCAAGACGATGGGGTCGGTATCGCCGATGCGCAGGCCGTCGACGTAAACGACGCCGGACTCGACGGGCGTACCGCGCTTAACGATACCGCCGCGCATCTCGAGCGTGTCGCCGTTGTCGAGGATAAAGATATGATCGTCCTTGAGACCCATCTTGCGGGCCAGCTGGGCATGGGCGCGCAGATGCACGGCTTCACCGTGAACCGGCATAAAGTACGTGGGCTTGGCCATGGCCATCAGGAGCTTGAGCTCCTCCTGGCTACCGTGACCGGAAACGTGAACGAGGGCGCGGTTCTTATCCCACACGTCGCAGCCGAGCTTGGCCAGGCTGTTGACGACCTGCTGGACGGCTTTCTCATTGCCGGGAACAGGAGTTGCCGAGAGGATAACGGTATCGCCCTCGTGGATGGAGAGCGTCTTGTGCTCGCCATTGGCCATGCGGGACAGGGCCGACAGCGGCTCGCCCTGCGAACCGGTGCACATGACAACAATCTTGTCGTCAGGCAGGTTATCAATGTCAAAGGCATCGATGATATCGGCGTCGTCGATGTTGAGGTAGCCAAGCTCGCGCGCCACGCGGGTGTTAGTGAGCATGGAGCGACCGGTCACAACGACCTTACGGCCGCACTTGCGGGCGGCATCGCAGATCTGCTGCAGGCGATGGATGTGGCTCGAGAACGACGCAACGAACACGCGACCCGGCGCGTTCTTGATGGCGTGCAGCAGGTTGGGACCAACCTCGGCCTCGGACTTGGTAAAGCCGGGAACCGTGGCGTTGGTGGAGTCGGAAAGCAGCAGGTCGATACCCTGCTTGGCAAAGCGGCTGATAGCGGCATAGTCGGGCGTGACGCCGTCGATGGGCGTCTGGTCGAGCTTAAAGTCGCCGGTGTGCATAACGGTACCCTGGTTGGTGCGGATGAACACGCCCAGAGCGCCGGGAATGGAGTGCGTCATCGAGAAGAAGTCGAGCGAGATGCCGCCGAGGTTGACATGGCTGCCGCCCTTGACCTCGCGGAACTTGGGTGCGCGGATGCGGAACTCAGAAAGCTTGCCCTCGATAAAGCCAAGCGTCAGCTTGCTCGAAAAGATGGGCACCTTATTGTTGAGGTCCTGCAGCAGGTACGGAAGCGAACCGGTGTGGTCCTCGTGGCCGTGGGTGACGACGATACCGCGGAGCTTCTCCTCGTTCTCCAGAACATAGGTGTAGTCGGGAAGCACCAGGTCGATACCGGGCTGGGAGTCGTCCGGGAACATGAGACCGGCGTCGACGAGCACCATGTCGTCGCCGCACTCGAAGACCGTCATGTTCTTGCCGATGCCGTCAAGACCGCCGAGTGGAATGATCTTCAAGGGAGATGATTTTTTAGCTGCCATAGGTTAGTCTGGTTTCCTTTCTTCGAAACGGGTCTGGAACAACCGACGGGGCGCTTCTGGCAAACCGACCGCCGGGAACGTACAACAATGCATCGCAGAGTCGATGCAATAACCACAGTATGATACCCATTTGCACAACAACAGACCACCCATGCATCAAAGCCCCATCTGAACCTGTGTATCCCGCCGGT